>NZ_JAXKVV010000001.1:0-417013 GCF_034296135.1 Aureibaculum koreense | reverse complement strand
AATCGAAAATGTCGACCATATGCCCACTAAATTAAAGGCCTATGACTATCAGGATGGTAGTGAAGGCATTTATGTAGAAAACAGTTTTAGGGGAGAAATCGCCAAAGAAGTCGCTGGGGAAATTATAGACGAAGTGAATATTCCTGGTGTTCCACAAGTAAGTGGTGTAACCAAAGTGTTTCAACGCCATAACCGAAAAATTAAAGTAACTATAATCAATAATTATAAACTCATTTTAAAGCCTCGTTAGACTTTTGTCCATAATGGACATTATAAAAATATATTCCAATGAAAACATATATCACAATAATTTTATTAGCGTATTCAATATCAATCACCTCGCAACAATCTCTGGACACTATTTATGCAAATGACCAAAAGAGTGTTGCCCTGTTTTTTCCAACACCAATAAGACAGGGAATCACTGGCTCTAGAAATTTTGTATTCACGTACAATACAGAAACTGAACAATACTTAGGGTTGTTGCAGGCTAAGCCAGGAGCAACAAGTAATTTATTGGTCATAGGAGATGACGGTTCTGTTTTCTCTTATATTATTGCCTATAACCAAGAGCTTCAACAACTGAATTATTTTATTCCGAAAACTAAAAGTATTGGCAATGAAATCCCTAAAAAGGAAAAAGATGAAAATAAACAGGTTCAACAAGATTCTTTGCTAAAATCTCAAACTCAAAACCCCTATCAATATCGAAAAGAATATTTTGAAAAATTTAGTGCGTATTTGCTGACTAAAAAACATCCTGTTCAAAAATCAAAACATGGTAAAGCCATATTGCTTTCACTTAAAAAATTGGTCTATGACCGTTCTGAAGTATATGCCGTCATTGAAATCAATAATAGATCCGGAATCGATTTTGAATTCGATTATATTAATTTTTATAGTGTAAACACCAATAAAAGAAGAAAATCTTCTTTTCAGAAATTACAAATACATCCCATCTATACCTATAATCTTCCTGAAGTATTCAAGAATGGAGAGTCAAATAAGTTTGTTGTTGTAATGCCCAAATTTACATTGGGGGATTCTGAAAGGTTGTCCATTCAAATCAATGAGAAAAATGGGAATAGGGAATGGGGTTTGTAGATACTTATTGTTCTTTGTAAATTCTACTTTAAAATTAGCTCAACTACAATTTAAACTCCGCCCAAAGTGGATAATGGTCTGATATGAGATATGATAAATTACGTTTACTTATATCTCGGTTACTTAAAGCGGTGGGGAGAAAATCATAATTACCACCATTGACAAATTCCAAAGAAAGATTAGGAATGTTGGCATTATTATTAAACCAAGCAATTTGGTCATAGTATTTAGTTTCGTTAAATATAGACCTGGTTATTTCTTCATTTTGCAGTTGTGGTGGAACAGATAAACCTTCAGACAGAAAAGTCTTATCCAATAAATCACCACGTTCGTCAATATTAAAATCTCCCAGAGCAATAAAGTTCTGATGATAAGCATTAATATCACTTGCCCAATCTGCCAGCCATCTAGCTATACCTTTTAATTCATTAATTCTTTCAGTTGATTTTTTACCATATTTAATATGTAGAGTTACCAAAATGAATGTTTGTTGATTAGAACGAAAACTTACAGCATACGGCGTTCTTACAAATTGTTCTTCCAATACATTCTTCCTTAATCCTTTTGTCCATTCATTTGGCACGACCAGTTCACCTGCCAATCCAGAAAGTTGAACCCTTCGCATATCAAAAAGGTAGGCCATCCTTTCACCATTCCCAGAACTTCCCTTACTCACATCGGTTAAAATTAACGACCAGTTATTTCCTAATAGCTTTATGGTATCTCTTAAAGCTCTAATATTTGACTTGACTTCTTGAATGGCAATGACATCAAACCTTTTGATAATTTCATAAATACAAAGTATAGAATGTAAATCTCTTTTCGGGGAGTCATCTTTATCAGATTCCCATTTTCTAGTTAAGTTCCCAAAAGCTCTAATGTTCCAAGTTGCAATTAATAAATTATCATCTAATTTCTTAGAAGGAATTTTTTGATTAAGATCATTCCTTAAAAGTTTTAGATTTTCTTGAATTGGAATTGGAGGTATATCCTTAATTGTTGGCATATTATAAAGCTACTAATTTTTTAGTTAATGTATCTTTTAAATGCTAAGTAAATTTTATCTACTTGTATTCGATTTTATTTGTAATTTTGATTTTCGAAATCAGTTCATGCGTTAATAAAAGTGACCTATTCGGTTATCTATTAAATTTTAAAAACTATAAATATCTGATTTTCAATAGGTTTTACTAGTTGGTTCGAATCCAGTATGGCCCACATCAATCACAATCCCAAAATGGCTCTGCCATTTTGGGATTGTGCCAGCCTGCTGTAGGCAGGTTTGCAGGAGTGTATCAGATGGATCAACATCGGTTAATCCAGTATGGCTCACTTTTATGGTATTGTTTAAAATAATACCATATATAAGTATATGATTTTTAAGTATTTACATTTTTATCAATTCTAAATGATTCGTATTAATATCAAAGTTTAGGTGACCTATTCGGTTACCTAGAATGATTATCTTTTTAGATTTTATTCAATTTTACGCATGATTTGACTTTCGTTTTAATAAATATTAAAAAACGAAATTATGCGTACTTCACAACTTTTTCAGTCCTTTTTTTGATTTATGCCAAACGTGCAAAGAACAATCGAACCAACATCTATGAACGAATCAGGGTAAATAGCAAAAAGGTAAATATTAGCTTAAAATCAGAGCCTTACCGATATACGTACCTCAGCAGCTGGTACACTAGCTGCGAAATGCTCCAGCCGATGCGAATGTTATGGCATACCTTCACAGGAAAGGAACCGAGATTATATTTCATATTGCAGTCGATATGTTTGAAAATCCTACCTGTACTTAAAAATATGAACATCAAGAGTTCTTTCAGTTTGTGCAACCATTTTGTAAAACCGCTCTTGTCAATGGTATCTTTAAAAATATGGTTCTTTAGATACAATAATACCATGGTCTGGTTTCCGCCAAAGTATAAATCTGCCACAATGGCCGTTGTCAATACCTGGCTGTAGGAAACTTTTCTGTTGCTATGTTCTTTATGGTTCATTTCCAATAAAATATCATTTAAAACACAATAAATTGACATAAATTTGTTCTGGAGCATCTTAAGTTGTTTTTTTGAACTGTTCAAACCAAAACATAAAAACTATTTGCTCCAACTTTTTAGGAAACTAGGGTAGTTATGACATTTTAGGCAATCTTAGGAGAACGAAAAAAGATAAAAACAAAAAGAAAAAACAGCACGATAAACTTTATAATTTGTAGGTATGAGACATATATTTAGTATTATAGCATTAACATTAGCACTAGTTTCATGTGGGAACAAAGTAGAGAAAGAAGCTGTTGCAAAACCAACAATTCCTGTTTTCAAAAACGGAAAAATTGCGTCGATTTCAGGAAATAGACAAATAAGTGGTATTTACCCACATTTAACTACCTATTCCCATGCCAATGAAGAAGGAGTATATGAAAAAGGGCTAGAATGTGGGATTGGAGCAGTTGTTGAATGGGCAGGAAAAGCTTATATGATCAATTATGCAGCTCACGAACCAAAAGGGAGTGGCCATAAGCTTTATATTATTGATGATGATTTGAATATGGAGATTTTTGAAGGTAGTATTGGAGGTACTCCGGCGGCACGTTTAGTGCACCAAGAATCCAATCAACTATTTATAGGTCCTTATGTTATCGATGCTAAGGGTAATATCAAAACGATACCTTATTCAAAGATGGAAGGCCGTCTTACAGCAATAGCCAGACACCTAAAAGACCCTGAAAACAAAGTGTATTATTACGATATGGAAGGGATGCTCTATGAAGTAAATGTACATACTTTAGAAGTTAATAAATTGTACGACGATCCACTTCCTGGTTGGCACGGCAAAGGAGGCTATACCAGCCAGGGTAGATTGGTTGTTTCCAATAACGGGGAGAACACATCAAACGATAAGTGGGAAGAGAGTTGGAAAATTGAAAAATCAGCTGATGTGATTTGCGAAGATTGCAAAGGGGTATTGGCCGAATATGATGGGGAAAAATTTAAGATCGTAGAAAGACGTCAATATACCGATGTGACTACAAAAAATGGCATTTATGCCATCCCAAATGATGATTCGCCGTTATGGGCCATGGGGTGGGATAAAAAATCGGTGCGTCTAAAAGTGTTGGATCTAGGGGTGTGGTACACCTATTTAATTCCCAAGGCAACTTATAATAACGATCCGGCACATGGATGGTTTACCGAGTGGCCACGAATAAGGGTCATTTCAGAAGACATGATGATGATGGATATGCACGGTATGTTCTTTGAATTCCCTTCTACATTTTCTTCAACAAACACCTCGGGAATCAAGCCCATAGGCTCGCACTTAAGGTACATTCCAGATTTTATGGGATGGAAAGGCAAGGTAGTATTGGCCACTGATGAAACCAGTATTCAAGGTAATCCTTTGGCGGGACAGCCCCAATCCAACCTATGGTTTGGTGATTTTGAGGAATTAAAGCAATGGGGTCCAGCTACGGCTTACGGATCTATTTGGTTGAACGAAAAAACAAAAGCGGGCGAAGCTTCAGATGCATTTTTGGTAAATGGTTTCGACAACAAAATGTTGCACCTTAAAAACCACGATGCATCAGCAGTTCAAGTAACCATAGAAATAGATAAAAAAGGCAACGGCAAATGGTCAAAATTAATAAGTATAGATATCTCTGAAAACGGTTATGAGGGTTATGTGTTTGATAACGCCAATGCTATTCAATGGGTAAGGCTTAAAGCTAGTAATAATAATACCCTTACGGCATCATTCCATCTAACCGATAAAGATTATAGAAGTCCCGAAGACGGGATAAAACTATTTGAAGGTATTGCAAATTCTGATTATTCAGACGAAGTATTGCACTCAAAATTATACAGTAATAAGACAAATTATAATTTAAGTGTTTTTGCAGGTAACGTTGCTAACAACAAGTTCAAGGTAGAATCTGAGTATGAATTTACTAAATATGATTTTACGTTTAAAAACGGAATCAAGGATTCAACAGCTCAGGCTGCTTTAAAGACCAAAGATATTTGGGCTGAAGATGATGCTTCCATCATTTTGAATGCCAAAAACTATAGGTTGCGATTGCCTAAGTCACCTGGCTTTGTCGCTGCATCTGCTCCTTCTGGAGTGGTTAGGAGCGTTAGGGAGGTAGAGTCTGAAAGGGAACTTGCCAATATAGGCGGAACGTTCTACGAATTGCCATTGTATTATATAGGTATCGAGCCTCTTTATAAAATGATGCGTCCAGTAGCTACCCATAACAAACAGATTTCTGATTTCAATACATGGAACGGTTTGCTTGTTTTAAGCGGTGTTAAAAAGAACGCACCCAAAAGTGAACATGTTTACAAGTCTGAAGACAATAATGTCGGACTGTGGTTTGGAGGAATTGACGATTTATGGAAACTTGGTAAACCAAGGGGAGAAGGCGGCCCATGGAAAAACACGAACGTAAAGGCCGCAGAACTATCAGATCCGTACTTAATGACGGGTTACGATAAAAAGACATTAAAGTTAGTTGTAGATAAAGATATGGAAGTTGAACTATACATACATATTAGCCACTATACAAACGAACCGGTATTATATAAAACATTTTCGTTAAAGGCAAACGAAGCGTTTAACTACGAGTTCCCAGAAGGCTTTAGTGCACATTGGATACAGTTTAAGGCTAATAGAGATTGTAATGCAACTGCATGGTTAAGCTATAGCTAAATGAGCTTTTTCAATATTTAAAATTTAGAGAATAAATAAGATATGATAACATTTATTGCTTCTATAGCCATCTTGATTCTTGGGCATTTTACCTATGGAAAGTTTGTGGAAAAGATTTTCGTTATCGAACCCAATGCAGAAACGGCAGCTATTCGTTTACAGGATGGTGTCGATTATTGCCCGTTACCACTATGGAAGGTTTTCATGATACAATTTTTGAATATTACTGGATTGAGTCCCATATTTGGAGCCATTGATATTTTCTAAAATGACAATGTACCAATTCAATTGCCAGCTAAAGAGTGCTTCTGAAAGAAGTGTTTTTACGGACAAACACCTCCATTGTTCATCTGTTTTAGCTTATAAAGTACGGTATTTACGATAGCTCCTGTAGGAACAGTCGGCTGAAAACCTCATTTTGTCTTTGGAAGATGTACTATAATTTCCATTTCTATCGTATATTTGTCAAGTACTACGTACATATAGGGTTGTGATTTAATATTTTATGTTTCGCAACGCAAACCTGCCAGCTGGCAGACTGGTGTCCACAATCCTTTTTATTTTTCAAAAAAAGTTTAAATCACTTCAATATTAATTTGCAAACAAAATAAACCTATGATGCGTATATTGTTATTAATTTGCCTCATTTTTAGTTCTTGTGGTAAAACAAAAAAGGATGGTACAATAATTAATGTGTCAGATTACGGAATCTTATCAGATACGAAAGAGAATATAACTGGAAAGATCAATGGGCTTCTTCAAGAGTTGGAAACAGATGGCAAAACATTGGTATTTCCCAAAGGTCGTTATGATTTCTATCCCGATTCGACATACCTTCGAGATTATTACGAATCCAATACTTATGATGTAAATCCTAAAAGACTTGGTGTTTTATTGGATAAAACAAAAAATTTAACTATTGATGCCCAAGGCTCAGATTTTATTTATCATGGTCATATACAGCCATTTACGCTAGATAATGCTGAGAACATTACAATTAAAAACGTAAACATTGATTGGGAAAACCCATTAACGGCAGAGGCCGAAGTCTTAGAAGCCGATTCAACGCATATCTTGTTAAAAATTGATAAAAAACAATTTCCATTTAAGGTTCACGAAAAAGGATTGACCTTTTATTCTGACGATTGGAAAGCAGATTGGAAAGTATCTGGTGGCTCATGGCTGATTGAAATTAATAAAGATCATATTATCCCCCCGAAAACGGGTGATATGGGCACCATTAATGGGGATCTAGAAAATGTAACTTATACCGAGGTGGGAGATGGCAAGTTATTGTTAAAAGGTAGATTTACCAAAACACCAACAGTTGGTAATTATTTGATTTTACGCCATAGCACAAGAGATCATGCGGGCATGTTCTTGTTTCATTCCAAAAATATTAAATTAGAAAATATCAATGTGTACCATACTTCGGGCTTGGGCATTTTATCACAGTATTGTGAAAATATAGAAATGCACAATGTAAACATGGTGCCCAATCCTAAAAAAAACAGATATCTCAGCGGACATGATGACGGGCTTCATTTTATGGGGTGCAAAGGCAAAATAGTAATAGACAGCTGTGATGCCCAAGGTTTAATGGATGATCCCATTAATATTCACGGCACCTATGCACCAATTATAGAACGGTTGAACGACACTACCATAGTTTGTAATTATGCACACGACATGAGTAAAGGGCTAATATGGGGGCAACCCAATGATACGGTAGCTTTTGTTAAAAAAGAATCTATGAACACCAAGGGTACGGCTACCGTTAAGGAGTTTATTGAGTTAAATAAAAAACAGTTTAAAATTGTTTTTAAAGAAGCCATACCTGAGTTTGTTTCTGACAACTACTCTTTGGAAAACCTAACGTGGACTCCTGATGTAACAATCACTAACTGTCGTGTAGGTAGTAATAGGGCTAGAGGATACCTTATTTCCACTCCTGGTAAGGTGCTTATCGAAAACAATTATTTTGAAACCAGTGGTAGTGCCATTTTAATAGCGGGCGATGCCAATTATTGGTATGAAAGTGGTGCCGTAAAAGATATCACCATCAGAAACAATACCTTTAGTGCTTACTGCAATTCCTCACCATATCAATTTTGTAAAGCGGTAATTAGTATTTATCCAGAAATTCCTTCAGCCAATCCTACCGCCCCTTACCATAGAAATATAACAATAGAACAAAATGAATTTAGTATGTCAGACTATCCTATTTTATACGCCAAGTCTGTCAACAACCTTAATTTTAGCAACAATACCATTTTAAGAAGCCATATTTTTGAACCGTGGCATCCTGTAAAACATAGCTTTTATTTAGATGCCTGCAGAAACGTGTTCATTAAAAATAATAATATTGGTGACGATGTTTTAGGAAAGGATATCAAATTGGTGAATATGCCTAAAACGGAATTAAATGCACAAAACAATTTAAGTGTCCGTTAATAAAGTTATCGTAATTTAAAAGATTGAGCCACTACGACTGTTCAGGAATTCATCTGTATGAAAAGGAAATTATTTAAAAACTTTTATTTTAGGCTTTGTAATGTCGGTATATCGGGTTATGGATTTCCAACACATTTTAATCATTTTCACATAAAGCCTACTGAGGTAACCTTTAAAAGTGATTGGCACCTTTGGGGCAATATGGCCCCACATCAAGTACAATCCCACAATGCTTAGCATTGTGGGATTATTTTGTTGTAATAGTTCAAATGTATTAACACAGTTAATCAGAAACAGAGTTCACTTTTGAAAACAAAAAACGAATTCAATTCTGTATATTTGTTTGTCATCTAATAAACAAATGAATTATCTTTCTAAACTATTTTCATTATTTTTAGTAATTGCTCATGTATTAAGTTGTAATTCCCAAAAAGAAAATTTACTTACTTATATTGACCAAAATAAGCCTTCAGCAACGGCAAAAGTATTTGCACCAAATTTTATTTCTAAGGAAGGTGAATCTGAATTCGGATCTGTTTTTTCAAAAGACGGTACAGAGTTTTATTATGCTGTAGATACCGATGGTAGAGCAGAAATTAGATATACCAAACTTGAAAATAAAAAATGGAGTACGCCAGTTACAATTATCTCCCATGAAAAATATGGGTATAACGATCCGTTTTTATCACCAGATGAAAACGAGCTTTTCTATATTTCTAATATGCCTAGAAATGCACTAGACACTATTAATGATATTGATATTTGGTATTCTAAAAAGATAGACAATCAATGGTCTGAGCCTATTAATGTTGGGAATCTGATAAATTCGGATAAGAACGAATACTATATTTCATTTGCGTCTAACGGTACTATGTATTTTGCTTCCAATGTAAATGCCGCAGAAAATAGAAGTCACAATTTTGATATTTATTCTGCCACTAGAACTGAGGGAATATTTAATAGACCTGTAAAATTAAGCGAAACTATAAATACAAAACGATACGAAGCCGATGTGTTTGTTGCACCAGATGAATCATATCTTATATTTTCTTCTGCTCGCAGAGAAGGTTTAGGTAATGGAGATTTGTACATTAGTTTTAAGAATAAAAATGGCGAATGGAATCAGGCAAAAAATATGGGAACAATCGTAAATACCGAAAGCCATGAACTTTGCCCTTTTGTTACCTATGACGGCAAGTATTTATTTTATACGAGCAAACAAGATATTTATTGGATAAGTACCGAAATATTGAACAAATTCAAATGAAAGAACAATTATTATTAACCCGTTGTGCATTTTGATAAAATTCTGTCAATTCGAGTGAATTTTACGATTGAAATGAGTAAAATTTATATCGAGAATAAGGATTTTGGCTTGTTAATTAGTTCTCGATACGATTTTTCGTCCCTCAAAATCACTCGAACTGACATTTTGATACTGTTTTGATTCAAAATACACAACTGGTATTATTATTATCCATATAATTTTTGATTATCAAATAAGGGCTTTGGTAGGTTCTTTTAGCAAAAAAGGGCTGATTATTACAACCAACCCTGTTTTTAAACTAACTCAAATAATCTTGAAAGAAATACATATTAGTGATATGCACCTCTAAATTACATTACAAAATTAATGTAGTGTTAACTCTTAAACTACCTATTAAAACATAAATTATGGTATTTTTTTTGCCTAAACTTAATTTTCCCCATTTAGTTTGTATATTTTTACAACAACAAATTGATAATAAATGAAATTACATTTACTAAATAGAGCAAGTTCTAAGGATAGCTCCTTTACGGTAACCCATAATAATTTTCCTAATTTTTTAAAAATTTGGCACTATCATCCCGAACTGGAATTGGTTTTGATTTTAAAAAGTACCGGAACGCTCTTTGTTGGAGACGCTATTGTTAATTTCAAAGAGAATGATGTTGTATTGATTGGAGAAAACCTACCGCACATGTGGTTAAATGATGATGTGTATTTTAACCAAGATTCTAATTTGTCTTCAGAAGCTATTGCAATTCATTTTAATAAATTCTTTTTAGGAGAAGTTTTTTTAAATATGCCCGAAATGATTCAAATTAACAATATGATTAATGGGGCAAGTCAAGGAATTAAGTTTTATGATCTGAATCAAGATCTGCTAAAAGATATTGTCAATCTAAAAACACTTGATCCTTTTGCAAGAATTACTGGTTTTATTAATATACTCCATAAACTATCGAAAGCAAAATCTGAAAATTTGGTAAGCTCAGGATTTATTAAAACCTTTAATAAAACAGAAAACAAAACATTAGATAAGGTTTACGAATTTATTTTTAACAACTTCAATCAACCAATTACCTCAAAAGATGTAGCTAATGTAGTAAAAATGAACAGTTCTGCTTTTAGTCGTTTCTTTAAACGCATGCACAGAAAAACATTTACAGGGTATTTGAATGAGTTAAGAATAGGTTATGCCTGTAAATTATTGATTGAAGAAAAGCAAAATATTACATCGATCTGTTACGATTGTGGGTATAATAATATTTCCAATTTTAACCGACAGTTTAGAAAAATAAAAGGAATGTCTCCATCACAATATGTTAAGGTACATTCTAAATAACCTGATTTAGGGCAAAAAAAGTATTTGTTTTTCTGTTAATTGTAGTTGATATAAAATAAACAATACTATAATTTTACATTTCTTAATCGTAAAATAATGAATAAAAAAATTACTATTACCTCTATAGAGGTTAAAGATGTTCGTTTCCCTACAAGTAAGTCGTTAGATGGTTCCGATGCTATGAATCCAGACCCGGACTATTCTGCAGCTTACATTATTCTAAAAACTGATCATCCAGATAATATAGAGGGTCACGGACTAACCTTTACAATTGGTAGAGGTAATGAATTGTGCGTTGCCGCTATAAAATCGATTGCACCTTTAATTTTGAATAAAACACTTGAAAGTTTTACCCAAAATATGGGTAATTTTTATAAAATGATTACAGGCGATAGCCAATTGAGATGGCTAGGTCCTGAAAAAGGTGTAATTCATTTAGCTACTGGTGCTGTGGTGAATGCAGTTTGGGATCTGTACGCTAAAGTAGAACAAAAACCTTTATGGAAATTATTGGCAGATATTAGCCCTGAGGAAATAGTTTCATGTGTTGATTTTACATACATAACGGATGCTATTACACCAGATGAAGCTATAGAATTATTAAAAAACAAGGCTTCTTCAAAACAGGAGCGGATAGATAAATTGTTAGAAAGTGGGTATCCTGCATATACCACATCAGCTGGATGGCTTGGATATTCTGATGATAAGATGCGTAGATTATGTAAAGAAGCAAAGGAGCAAGGCTTTAAACATATGAAAATCAAAGTAGGTTCTGATTTGGAAGATGATATGCGGAGAGCCGCAATTATTCGTGAAGAAATTGGCAATGATTTAAAATTGATGATGGATGCCAATCAAAAGTGGGATGTTGACGAGGCTATAACCAATATGGAATCTTTAAAGAAGTTCGACCCTTGGTGGATTGAAGAGCCTACAAGTCCTGATGATATCTTAGGTCATGCCAAAATAGCTAAAGCGGTGCACCCTATAAAAGTGGCAACCGGAGAACATTGTCAAAATAGGGTAGTGTTTAAGCAGTTAATGCAGGCTGATGCTATTGGTATTTGTCAAATTGATAGTTGTAGGGTAGGTGGTGTTAATGAAATCTTGGCTATTTTATTAATGGCAGCTAAATTTAAGATTCCTGTCTGTCCGCATGCAGGTGGTGTTGGTTTGTGCGAATATGTTCAGCACTTATCAATGATAGATTATATTGCCATAAGTGGTTCTCGTGAAGATAGAATTATTGAATATGTTGATCATTTACACGAGCATTTTTACGATCCAGTGGTTATTAAAAACGGTGCATATATGCCGCCATCAATGGCAGGGTATAGCATAACAATGAAAGAGGAATCTTTAAATGATTATAGCTTTCCAAATGGTAAAATTTGGAAAGAAATTTTATCGGAAAAAACCCTTGCCTAACAATGAAAAAATTTAGCTTAAAAAATAAAACCGCAATAGTAACAGGGGGTGGCAGTGGAATTGGAGAAGCTATTTGTTTTGCCTTGGCAGAACAGGAAGCGGAAGTTCATGTGCTGGATTTAAAAATAGAACAGGCACAAAAAGCTGTTGATGCCATCCGCAAAAAAGGAGGGCTGGCTACTGCACATCAATGTAATGTGGCAAATCAACAAGAAGTAAAAGAAGTGGTTAAAAGTATAGCAGCAAAAAGTACTATCAATATTTTAATAAATAATGCGGGTATAGCTCATGTAGGCAATATAGAAAATACTACAGAAGCCGATTTGGACCGTATTTACAATGTCAACGTAAAAGGGGTTTATAATTGTATTTATGCTGTTATACCTGGAATGAAAAAGAAAGGTGGTATTGTAATAAATATGGCATCTATTGCATCTTCTGTCGGTATTTCGGATCGTTTTGCCTATTCAATGGCAAAAGGAGCCGTATTAACAATGACTTATTCCGTAGCTAAAGATTATTTGGATTTTGGAATTAGGTGCAATAGTATTTCTCCAGCAAGGGTTCACACCCCTTTTGTGGATGGATTTATCAAAGAAAATTATCCAGGAAAGGAAAAGGAAATGTTTGAAAAATTATCTAAAACCCAACCTATTGGGCGTATGGGCAAACCCGAAGAAATAGCTAATTTAGCTTTGTATTTATGTTCTGATGAAGCATCGTTTATAACTGGAACCGATTTTCCTATTGATGGCGGTTTTATAAAATTAAACGGATAAAACAAAACCAGGTTTTGAGATTAATGATAAATTAAAAATATAAATTATGAAAATAAAACTCAGCCTCTTGTTATTATTCCTATTAATTGGTTTAAATACTAACGCACAAAAATACCAACCCACATGGGAGTCCTTAGATAGTCGCCCAGTACCAGAATGGTTTGGAAATGCCAAGTTCGGAATCTTTATTCATTGGGGGCCTTATTCTGTTCCCGCTTGGTCGCCAAAAGGAACTTACTCTGAATGGTATCAATATTGGCTACAAAGCAAAAGTCTTTTTGGGAATGGTAAGTTTAAAGGGGATGAAGTAGTTAATTATCATAATAAAACTTACGGTGAAGATTTTTCTTACTACCAATTTGGGGAAATGTTTACTGCTGATCTTTTTGAACCCGATAAATGGGCTGAATTATTCCAAGAAGCAGGTGCTAAATATGTGGTATTAACTTCAAAACATCATGACGGTTTTACCCTTTGGCCAAACAAGGAAGCCAATGACAGGGGTTTTGCGTGGAACAGCATGGAAGTCGGTGCCAAAAAAGATTTAGTGGGTTTATTGTCAGAATCAGTTAAGGGTGCTGGTTTAAAAATGGGATTGTATTATTCCTTATATGAATGGTATCACCCTTGGTGGATTAATGATAAAGAACGTTTTGTGGACGAACATTTTTTACCTCAAGTAAAAGACTTGGTACAAAACTATGAACCAGATATACTTTGGGCAGATGGGGAGTGGGATATGGAAGCGGAAAAATGGAAATCAAAAGAATTTTTGGCGTGGCTGTTTAATGAATCTGTTGCAAAAGACCATATTGTTGTAAATGACAGGTGGGGTAAAGGAGTTAGAAAACATCATGGAGGTTATTTTACTACAGAATATGAGGCCGAGACCTCTGAGTTTTCAAAACCATGGGAAGAATGTCGTGGAATGGGCTTCTCATTTGGATACAATCAAAACGAAGATGCGGAGGATTACAATTCTGTTAAAGCTTTGACTTTAATGCTGGTAAATATAGTGAGTACTGGTGGCAATTTATTGTTGGATATTGGCCCTGATGCCAGAGGTAAAATCCCCCCTATTATGCAAGATAGATTGCTGAAAATGGGTAAATGGCTAAAGAGAAATGGTATTGCAATTTATAATACCACACCTTGGAAAAATTCTTTTCAATGGTCGGATGGTGAACGAAATTTTAAACCTGTACAACATTATTTGGGTGGCGATTTTATAATTAAACAAACGGTGGATCCTGAACCTGGTTATGCGGTAAAGGAATTATTTTTTACACAGAACTACGATGCTTATTTTGCTGTTTCACCAAAATGGCCAGAAAAAGAACTAATAATCAAAGATTTTAAACCTTCTTCAAAAGCAAAAGTTACTTTATTGGCTTCAGGTGAAGAATTGAAATGGCAACAAGTGAGTAAGGATATGAAAATTTTAATTCCAGCCTATAATCCGAATAAAATGAACGAAGAAGATGATTATGCCTATGTTTTTAAGATTACAAAAGGATAATATTATGAAAATTATAAATTTTAGTTGTGTAAAATCCCTTTTTCTTAGGAAAGTGCTGGAGATAGTATTTTTAATTCTACTCATTTCCTGTGCCCAAGAAAAGACAAACAAAACAGAAATCAATTCTCTTGTAATGCCAGTTTCTAGTACCATTGAAATAGAAGATGATGATAACAACGATTCAATTATTCTTAAAGCGGCTCATATTGTGCCAACAGAAAATCAATACGAGGCATTAAAAGATGAATTTATTGCCTTTATCCATTTTGGTCCTAATACTTTTACTAGAATGGAATGGGGCAATGGTATGGAAGATCCAAAAATATTCAATCTACAAAATTTAGATACCGACCAATGGTGTAAGGCCATGGCAGCTGCACAAATGAAAAAGGTGATAATAACGGTAAAACACCATGACGGATTTGTTCTTTGGCAAAGCCGATATACTAAACACGGTATTATGTCCACACCATTTAAAGATGGAAAGGGTGATATTTTAAGAGAATTATCTGAATCTTGTAAAAAATATGACTTAAAACTAGGGGTTTATTTATCACCTGCCGATTTATACCAAATAGAAAATAAAGAAGGACTTTATGGAAATCTAAGTAAATATTCGGAACGAACCATCCCACGGCCAGTTGAAGGCCGCCCTTTTAAAGATAAAACTACTTTTACTTTTAATGTTGACGATTATAATGAATATTTTCTCAATCAACTTTTTGAATTGTTAACTGAATATGGCCCTATCCACGAAGTCTGGTTTGATGGTGCTCACCCGAAAAGAAAAGGAGGGCAAACCTACAACTATTTGGCTTGGAAAGAGCTTATAAATACACTTGCACCCGAAGCGGTAATTTTTGGAAAACAAGATATTCGTTGGTGTGGCAATGAGGCTGGTGGAACACGAGACACCGAATTTAATGTAATTCCTTATAAAGAAAACCCGAATCAGATGAACAGTTTTGCGGATATTACAGGTGAGGATATTGCAAGTCGCAAAAAATTATATGAAGCTAATTACTTACATTATCAACCAGCGGAAACAAATACCTCTATTCGCGAAGGATGGTTTTACAGAGATGATGACAAACAAAAAGTAAGAAGTGCTGATGATGTTTTTGATATTTATGAAAGATCTGTAGGTGGTAACTCTACTTTTTTGTTGAATATTCCACCCAATAGAGATGGTAAATTCTCGCCAGAAGATGTTAACGTTTTAGAAGAAGTAGGTAAACGTATTAATGAAACGTACGGCAAAAATTTATTTGAAGGTGCGGAGGGTTCAACAAATGTATTGGATGGTGATTTAGCTAGTTTTGAGGTATTGGATTCAGTCAATAACGAAATTGTTATTACTTCAAAAGAACCAGTTACGATCAATCGAATTGTTTTACAAGAAGCCATAGCTACCCATGGTGAGCGTGTTGAAAAACATGCGTTGGATGTTTGGATAAATAATGATTGGAAAGAGATTGCAAAAGCAACAAATATTGGTTATAAAAGAATTTTACGTTTCCCTGAGGTAAGCTCCAATAAGTTTAGAATTAGAGTGTTGGAATCTCGGTTTAATCCAACTATTTCAAATATAACCGCACATTATTATAAACCCAAACCACCTCAACTGGTCATTAATAGAGATTTAAACGGTTTAGTGAATATTCACCCTAAACAGCATGATTTCGGTTGGAAACCACATGGTGAAAATGCTTCTGAAAATATTAATTCTGGCGTTCAAATTAGATATACCATTGATGGTACAGAGCCAACATCAGATTCTGATATTTATAAAGAACCGTTTTTGTTAGCCTCAGGAGAAGTTAGAGCAAAAGCTGAAGCTAATGATGAAAAGGGTAGTTTAGCATCGCAATTATTTGGCATTGTAAAAAAAGATTGGAAAATTGTTGCAGAAGATAGTTTTTCAGGCAAACAAAAATCCGAATATGCTATTGATGAAAATCCAAATACCTTTTGGCAATCTGGTATTAAAGGAAATCCACATTATATTGAAATTGATTTAAGCAAAGAATATGGTATAAAAGGTTTTATCTACACACCACAAAAAGAACACAATGACGGTATGATTGAAAAAGGTGTGATAAAATCAAGCCGAGACGGAAAAAGCTGGCAGTTAATTGATGAGTTTGAATTTGGCAATTTAATTAATGACCCAACTGCAAGAACACATTATTTTAAACAACCAATCAACGCACAATTTATAAGAATTGAATCTAAAGTAATTGCCGGAGGTAATAAAACCGCAGCAATTGCCGAAATTGATTTCTTGGTTGAATAAAAAACGACCTGCAAGGTCTCCAAGACCTTGTAGGTCTATTCGGGTAAAGTAATTTATCTATCTAATAGTTCTATCATAAAATCAGCAAATCCAAATAACCATAGAGAGCGTGACAAATTAATGGCATAATAGTATGAAAGCACTTACAAAATTATTATTTTTTATATTCATATTATGTCTTATAGTTTCTTGTAATAAAAAAAAGGAGAACAAAAAAGATAGCGATAAAAAACTTCCCAACATCATTTATGTTCTCGCTGACGATTTAGGCTATGGAGATATTGGTGCTTTTAATCCTGACGGAAAAATAAAAACACCTAACTTGGATCAATTGGCTAATAACGGAATTAAATTTACAGATGCTCATACATCATCTTCCGTTTGTACACCCACACGATACGGAATTTTAACAGGCAGATACAATTGGCGGAGTCCCATAAAAAGTGGTGTGCTAACTGGCGTTTCTAAAGCTCTAATTCCAAACGACAGAACAACTGTGCCTTCTTTATTAAAAAATAAGGGCTACGAAACTGGTTTTATAGGCAAATGGCATTTAGGTTGGGATTGGGCATTGAAACAAGGTGATTCTGTTGGAGGTACGGGTTGGAACCCCAATGATTACGACAATATTGATTTTTCAAAGCCCATAAAAAATGGACCCAAAGAACTAGGATTTACCTATTCTTACGGACATTCCGGTTCTTTGGACATGGCACCTTATGTATATGTGGAAAACGGAATGCCGACCGCTATGCCCAACAGAGTTGAAGTTGATACTTCTAAATATGGTTGGTTTCGTGAAGGTCCGACCGCATCTGATTTCATCCACGATGATGTTACACCAAATTTTTTCCGAAAATCATTTAAATATATTAAACAAAAGGTGAAAGAAGACAAACCCTTCTTTTTATATTTAGCATTGCCCTCACCACATACCCCAATTCTACCAACAGAAGAGTGGAAGGGAAAAAGTGGACTCAATCCCTATGCGGATTTTATGATGGAAATGGATGGTTATATAGGGAAGTTACAAAAGTTTGTTGAAAAAGCGGGTATTTCAGAAAATACTATCATAATTTTTACGAGTGATAATGGTTGTTCTCCTCAGGCTGATTTTAAAATCTTGGCAGAAAAAGGGCACAATCCAAGTTACATCTATCGCGGACATAAGGCTGATATTTTTGAGGGTGGACATCGTGTACCATTTATTGTAAAGTGGCCAAAGATTATCAAACCAAATTCGGTTTCAGATAAAACGATTTGCACAACAGATTTATTGGCAACCGTTGCTGATATTACAAATACAGAACTTAAAGATAATGAAGGTGAAGATAGTTTTTCCATGCTTCCATTATTTTCATTTGAAAATGCCAATGATTATAAACGAGAAGCTACAATACACCACTCCATTAATGGAAGTTTTTCCATCCGAAAAGGAAAATGGAAGATGATTTTTTGTCCTGATTCTGGTGGTTGGTCAGAACCAAAACCTAATTCTGATTTGGTAAAATCATTACCGAAGTACCAACTGTTTGATTTAGAAAAAGATCCTTCAGAAGAACAAAATCTATACGAGAATAATCCTGAAATTGCAGAGGAATTGGAAAAATTAATGATAGAAATTATTAGGAATGGTAGAAGTTCAAAGGGAGAAAATCAAACCAATGATTTGCCAATGAATGGTGGAGAATGGAAACAGGTGAAAAAATTTAACGAGATAGCACTAGAATAAGAATTAATAAAACTAATAATAAACAAGCAATGAAATTAATACGATTTGGAACAATAGGAAATGAAAAGCCTGGAATACAATTAGAGAACGGAAAAAAAATAGATGTCTCGGCATTTGGAGAGGATTATACGGAAACTTTTTTTGGCGGTGATGGATTAGAAAGATTAGAGAAATGGTTAAAAGAAAATCAAGATAATTGTCCAGAAATTCCAAAAGGAACGAGATTAGGGTCGCCATTGGTGCGTCCTTCAAAACTAGTTTGTGTAGGGTTAAATTATGCAAAACACGCTGCAGAAGCAGGTATGAAAGTACCGAAAGAACCTGTTTTGTTCTTTAAATCCACATCAGCGATATGCGGTCCAAATGACGATGTTATTATTCCTAAAAACTCTGAAAAAACAGATTGGGAAGTAGAATTGGCAATCGTTATTGGCAGAAAAGCATCGTATGTTGAAGAGGCTGATGCCATGAATCACGTTGCCGGATATGTTTTGCATAACGACGTTTCTGAAAGAGCTTTTCAAATTGAAAAAGAAGGACAATGGTGTAAAGGAAAAGGTTGTGATACATTTGCTCCTTTAGGACCATTTATTGCAACTAAAGACGAAATCGAAGACCCGAACAACTTAGAATTATGGTTAGAAGTTAATGGAGAACGGTTACAGCATTCATCAACTTCAGATTTTATTTTTAACGTGGAAGAAGTGGTTTCGTATATTAGTCAATATATGACATTGCTTCCAGGCGATATTATTTCAACAGGTACTCCATTCGGTGTTGGTTTAGGGTTTAATCCCCCAAAATACTTAAAACCTGGTGATGTTATGGAATTGGGAATTGAAGGTTTGGGAACATCAAGGCAAGTGGCTAGAGCCTATAAATAAAAGTTAATAATGAAAAGCATTATAAAATTCTTAATTTTTTTATGCCTGTTTGGATGTAAAGAAATCAGCCAAAAAAATACGACTGAATCAAAACTTACTGAAAAACCCAATATTATTTTCTTGTTTTCTGATGATCAAAGTTTTAAGGCCGTCAACGCTTTGGGCAACAAAGAAATCAAAACACCAACCATGGATAAGTTGGCCGAAGAAGGCACCACATTTACTCATACTTATAATATGGGTGGTTGGAACGGAGCAATATGTTTAGCTTCAAGAGCGATGATAATTAGTGGGCGTTCGATTTGGAGAGCACAAGAAGTTTCACAAAATTTTGCCAAAAATAACGATCTCAATAAAACCTGGCCAAAGCTTATGGAAAGTGTAGGTTACGAGACCTATACCACAGGGAAATGGCATATTTCGGCCAAAGCAGATTCTATCTTTAATCATGTAGGTCATGTCTTAAGAGGAATGCCTTTTGATACACCGGAAGGATATAACCGTCCCTTATCTAAAAATGATACTACTTGGCTTCCTTGGAAAAAAGAATTTGGGGGGTATTGGGAAGGTGGTAAACATTGGAGCGAATTGGTTAAAGACGATGCGGTTGCTTTTATAGATAGTGCTTCTACCAAGGAAAAGCCATTTTTTATGTATATCGCGTTTAATGCCCCGCACGACCCTCGACAATCTCCAAAAAAATACGTGGGAATGTATCCGTTGGATAGCATCAGTATTCCTGAAAGCTTTATGCCCAAATATCCTTATGCAGAAACCATGGGTTCGGGTAAAAACTTGAGGGATGAAAAATTAGCTCCATTTCCAAGAACGGAATATTCCGTGAAGGTTAATCGACAAGAATATTATGCCATTACAACACATTTAGACGATCAGCTAAAAGATATTATCAACGCTTTGGAAGAAAAAGGACTAAAAGAGAATACCTATATATTCTTTACTTCCGATCACGGTTTATCAGTTGGAGAACACGGACTCATCGGTAAACAAAATATGTATGACCACAGCGTTAGGGTGCCATTGATGGTGGTAGGTCCAAATATCCCAAAAGGGAATAAAGTGTCAAATGATGTGTATTTGCAAGATGTTATGGCTTCTGCACTCGATTTAGGAGGAGTAGAAAAACCAAATTATGTCGAATTCAATAGTTTAATGGGACAAATAAATGGTAATGAAACTAAAGGAAGCTATGATGCTATTTATGGAACGTATGAGAAAAACTCTCAACGAATGATTAGGAAAGATGGATTTAAACTGATTGTTTATCCTAAAAGTGAGAAAATCCTTTTGTATAACTTAAAAGATGATCCGCAAGAACTAAAAGACATTGCTTCGATTTCTGAAAATAAAGAAAAAATAAAAAACCTTTTTTCAGAGTTAATGCAGTTACAGCAAACTATGGGAGATAAATTAGATTTAACATCAATTTACAATAGCATTTAATGAATAAAATACGCTTCATATTATTGCTGTTACTGATAACTTTTTCATTAGATTCAACAGCTCAAGAACCTATAAAAATTGCTTGTATCGGTAATAGTATCACTTATGGTTCTGGCGTTGTTAATCGCGAAAAGAATGCATACCCAGCTCAATTACAGGAATTACTAGGTGATAAATATATTGTAAAGAATTATGGTGTTAGTGGTAGAACCCTTTTAAAAAAAGGTGACCATCCTTATTGGGAAACAGAGGCTTACAAAAAAGCTCTCGAATTTAAACCCGATGTTGTATTTATAAAACTAGGTACAAATGATAGCAAACTGCAAAATAGAATTCATTTAGACGAATTTGAAAATAATTATACTGAATTAATTAACTCCTTTAAGAAGAAAAATGGAGATACCCGAATCGTTTTATTACTCCCTGTCCCTGCTTTTACAAAAGATTCTATGCGTATTTGGGATCCTGTTATAAAGAATAAAATTATTCCAATGACACAATCTGTTGCTTTTAAGGCTAATGTTGAAATTATTGATTTGTACCAGTTGTTTATTGATAAAGAACATCTAATTCCTGACGGTGTTCATCCTTCTAGTTTAGGACAATCGGTAATTGCCAGAAGGTTGTTCGGTGTTATAAAACAAGAACAAAACAAACCCATTAATTTATTTGACAGTAAAGAACTTAAGACGGATAATACTGAAAATTTTTATGGATATTCAGTTATCAATTTTAAAATGGATAGCGTTTTGTGCAAAATTGTTACACCTAAAAAAATTGCCAAAGGAACCCCGTGGGTTTTACGAGCAAGATTTTGGGGACACGAACCACAAACGGACATTTCTTTATTAGAAAGAGGTTTCCATATAGCCTACTGTGATGTTGGCAATCTTTATGGGAATAGAGAAGCAGTAGAACGTTGGAATGATTTTTATCAATTGATGATTGGTTTAGGTTTATCTAAAAAAGTCGTACTGGAAGGTATGAGTCGCGGTGGTTTAATTGTTTATAATTGGGCTGCAGAAAATCCAGAAAAAGTAGCAGCTATTTATGCAGATGCTCCAGTTTTAGATGGTAAAAGTTGGCCTGGTGGTAAAGGAGTTGGTAAAGGGAGTCCTAATGATTGGGAAAGCTTCAAAAAAATGTATGATATTAAAAACGAATCAAATTTAGATACTTTTAAAGGAAATCCTATTCACAAAATAAATGAAATCGCAAAGGCAGGTTTTCCAATGTTCCATGTAGTTGGCGAAACCGATAAGGTTGTACCTATTTCTGAAAATACAGTTCCGTTTGAAAAAGGAATTACTTCTCTAGGCGGTAATATTGAGGTTATATATAAACCAAATAATGGACATCATCCGCATAGTTTGCAAAATCCAACACCAATTGTAGATTTTATTTTAAGAGCTACAAATCAAAAAATAAATTTTGCGGTAATACCATCACCTTCAGCAGAATACCGTTCTGGTGCTGGGTGGACAAATGGAACCGATTGGAGGGTACAAGCTAAAGATATTGATTCGATGACTCAATCATTAAAAAATATTGACTTATTGCTTATCGGGAATTCAATTACCCAAAGTTGGGGTGGCAATAGTAGAAATTACATCAATAGTTATGGAGGTGCAGAAGCTGTCAAAACTTATTTTAAGGATTTGGTTTGGATGAACGCTGGTATTTCTGGAGATAGAACAGAACATATCTTATGGCGATTGCAAAATGGGTCTTATGAAAAAGCAAACCCTAAGACTGTGGTTTTGGCAATAGGCGTTAATAATTTTCCATTTAACAATGCCGATGAAATTGTTAGCGGTATTGAAAAAGTAATGGAACTTTCTAGCACTAAATTTAAAAATTCAAAAATTATGCTTTTTGGACCACTGCCCACAGGTATAGACCCATCAAGCAAAAGAAGACAAAAATATAATAAGGTTCATAAATTATTAAGTAGTTTAAAATATCCGAATAATGTAAGTTATCATAATATTATTTCTTTATTCACAGATAATAGCGGGTTTTTAAAAGAAAATTATTATTCTGGTGATGGCATACATTTAAAACCCGAAGGCTATACCATTTGGGCAAAATATCTTAAAGAAAATATTAAATAGATTAACCACAAACGTATGAAAAAACAAGTTTTATTACTAATTGCAATCCTCTTTTTCAATCAAGTCTTTGCAGAAATTTGGTTGCCATCAATCTTATCTGATAATATGGTATTGCAGCAACAATCTGAAGTCACCATTTGGGGCTGGACCACTTCTTCAAGTGAAACCATAAGTGTTTATGGTTCTTGGGATAATAAAAAATTCACAACTAAAGCTAATCAGGGAGTTTGGTCATTAAAATTACCAACTCCAAAATCAGGAAGTATTTATTCATTGACCATAGAAGGGCACGAAACAATTGTAATAAATAATGTGTTAATTGGTGAAGTTTGGTTAGCATCAGGTCAGTCTAATATGCAATGGTCGGCCAATAGCGGAATAGAGAATGCTAAGGAGGAAATTAAAAATGCAGATTATCCTGAGATTCGTTTTTTCCAAGTTTTAAGACACAAATCAACATATCCGCAAGATCAGACACTTGGTAAGTGGATGGTTTGCACACCAGAAACGATGCAAAATTTTAGTGCAGTTGCTTATTTCTTTGGTAGAAAATTACATCAGGATTTGTCTGTCCCTGTGGGTTTAATAAATTCAAGTTGGGGAGGCACACCGGTTGAAACATGGATAGATAAAGATTTGATTAAAAAAGATAGTGAACTCAGCAAAGCTGCTAAAAAAATCGGGGACAACCCTTACAGGCCTAAAGATCCTGGTGTAGCTTATAACGCTATGATACACCCTATTCTAAATTTTAATATTGCTGGCGTTATTTGGTATCAAGGCGAATCAAATAGACAAAATGTACCTTCGTATTACGAATCCTTTCCGTTGTTAATAGATTCTTGGAGAAAGGCATTTAATAAAGATTTTCCGTTTTATTTTGTGCAAATTGCTCCATTTAAATATGATAATATTAACGGTGTTGATGCCGCAATTGTTAGAGATGCTCAATTAAAAACCATGTTAACCGTGCCTAAAACAGGTATGGTGGTAACGAATGATATAGGCAATTTAGAAAATATTCACCCAATCAATAAGCAAGATGTTGGTAAACGACTAGCTTTATGGGCATTGGCAAAAGACTATGGGAAAACGGGTTTAGTGTATAGTGGTCCAGTTTATAAATCTATGGAAACTAAAAAAAGGAAAATCATCTTAAATTTTGACCATGCCGATAAGGGATTAACAAAAAAAGGAAAGAGCTTAACCGAGTTTTATATAGCTGGCGAAGATCAAAAATTTTATCCCGCCAAGGCTAAAATTGTTGGTAATACCGTTGTGGTTTCTGCTAGAGAAGTTAAAGAACCCAAAGCCGTCAGGTTTGCTTTTACAAATGGTGCATTGCCAAATTTATTCAATAAAGAGGGGTTACCGGCATCCGCTTTTAGAACGGATAATTGGGAAATTGAAGTTAATCAGTAAAATAGAAACAAAATAAAATGAAAAAAATAACGCAAATTTTAATAGTATTAATGTCAATTCTTTTTATTGTAATTTCATGCAAAAAAGAACAAAAAAAGGAAGAATCTAATCAAGAAATTGCCGAGGTTAATTATTTGAATGAATCTGAGGCAGATTTTGATGCAAGAATGGAGTGGTGGCGTAATGCCCGTTTTGGAATGTTCATCCATTGGGGTGTTTATGCCGTTCCGGCGGGTATTCACAACGGAGAAAAAATTGATGGAATTGGCGAATGGATTCAGCATAATGCTAAAATACCAGTTGCAGAATATGAAAAGTATGCAAAACAGTTTAATCCTGATAAATTTGACGCTACCGCATGGGCAAAAACCATGAAACAGGCAGGGATGAAATATGTGGTAATTACCTCCAAACATCATGACGGATTTGGATTATGGGATTCTGAAGTTTCAGATTATGATGTGGTTGATTTTGCCCCTTATGGAAAAGATATTTTAAAGGCCTTGTCGGATGCCTGTAAAAAAGAAGGTATAAAATTTGGTTTGTACCATTCCATTATGGATTGGCACCATCCCGATGCCCAATTCAATTCTTTTTTGAGGGATAAAGAAGACAAAACCGATTATAGCGAGAATTTTAAAAAGTATTTGGAAGAGTATATGAAACCTCAATTAAAGGAATTAATTGATAATTATGATCCTTCCATTTTGTGGTTTGATGGCGAATGGGTTTCGGAATTTACTCACGAACAGGGCAAAGAATTATACCAATATGTCCGCTCTTTAAAACCCGATATAATTATTAATAACCGTGTAGATAAAGGGCGTGACGGAATGCGAGGAATGAATAAAGCAGATAGCGATTACGCTGGCGATTTTGGAACTCCTGAACAGGAAATATTAGAAACAACTTCCGATTTTGACTGGGAATCTTGTATGACCATGAACGATACTTGGGGATTCAAATCGTACGACGAAAATTGGAAATCAGCTAAAGTTTTAATCCATAATTTAATTGATGTAACCGCAAAAGGAGGTAATTATTTATTAAACGTGGGGCCAACTGCTGAAGGTTTAATACCTGAACCTAGTATTGAAAGGCTCTCTGAAATTGGGAGATGGTTGGATAGGAACGGTGAAGCTATTTATGGTACGGAAAAGCTAAAAACCAATTATAAACAGGGAGAAGACATCCGTTTCACCAAGAAGAAAGATAGTAATACTTATTACGGTATTTCTTTGGTGTCGCCAAAAAAAGAAATTGTTTTTACCAACTTGAAACCTAATGACGGTTCTGATATTTTCATGTTGGGTTCTGACATGCCCTTAAAATGGACATTTACAGATGGTGAAGGTTTAAAAATAGATATTCCGTCAAAAGTGTTGGCATCTATTAATGAAACAAATGCTTGGGTGTTTAAAATAACAGGAAATGAATTGGACAATTAAAAATAGTTTTCTTCTTCTTTTAATAGGTTTATGTGGGTGTTGCAATGCTCAAAACCAAACGAATGAACGTGCAAAATGGTTTGTAAACGATCGTTTTGGAATGTTTATCCATTGGGGACTTTATAGTGGTGCGGAAGGTATTTGGAAAGGTGAACATTTGAGATATAAAAACGACTATGCCGAGTGGATACAGTATAGAAACAGAATTTCAAAAGAAGAGTACCTTACACTTTTAGATCGTTTTGATTGGGACAATATTAATGTTGAGGAATGGGTGTTGCTGGCCAAAAAAGCAGGAATGAAATATGTAACCCTCACGGCCAAACACCATGATGGTTTTGCACTTTGGAACAGCAAAAGCGATCCGTATAATATTTATGTACAAAGTGATACAAAGCGAGACATTGTAAAAGAACTTGCCGAAGCCTGTAAAAAGCATGGGCTAAAAATGGGACTGTACTATTCGCATTGGATAGATTGGGGCCACAAATACGGTTGGGATCATACCATGGAAGTATATCCTATTTCCGCCGAACAATATAATCAGTATTGGCAGGAAAAAGTAATGCCTCAAATGAGGGAATTACTTACCAATTATGGTGATATTGGTATCATTTGGTTCGATATGTGGATTCATCACTCCAATACTATAGTTACTAAGGAGCAATTATTACAGCTTAAAACATTGATAAGGGAACTGCAACCAGATTGTTTGATAAATTCTAGATTAGGACTTTCTATAGAAGAAGATCCAGATGTTGATTTTAGAACACTGGGTGATAATCAATTGGGCAATGAAAAATTCGATTACCCTTGGCAAACACCGGGTACGGTTGCACATTCTTGGGGCTTCAATGCGTATGAAAATCAATGGAAATCAACTACTTCTCTTTTAAAAGCATTGATTGGGAATGTAAGTTTGAATGGTAACTTTATGCTCAATATAGGGCCTCGTGCCAATGGCGATGTTCCCTATGAAATTTCAAGTAGATTAATACAAATGGGGGAATGGCTCACGGAAAATGGAGAATCTATTTATGGTGCAGGTGCTTTTGATTTAAACTCGGACAAGCATGATTGGGGCAGTATCACTTACAAAGAAGAGCCAACGGGAAAGCATAAGGTTTATCTTCATATATTCAACTGGCCGTTAAATAAAAAACTTGTGGTAACGGGTATTAAAGATGCTCCAAAAAAACTGTATTTGCTTACAGATCAAAAACAGGCATCACCTAGTTTTGAACATAATGGAGTATTGACAAATATCAATTTGCCAAATAACGCTCCTAATCCCTACGTATCCGTTGTGGTGATGGAATATGATAAAAAACCATCAACGGATAACAGTTTAGTAGCACAAAAAGTTTCAGGGGGCTTTTCTTTTACAGGAAACAATGTGGCAACTCCTATCAAGAGCAAGAACATACCAAAATCTGGCAAATATTTATCTATACCTGGGCATACCAATGTGAATGGTACGGAATCACTTCTGTGGAAAATTTTTGTAGATAAACCACAAGAATTTTATATTGATGCATCTTATAGTTTTCAAGGAAAGCCAAACAATGGTACACTTACCGTTAGAGTTAATGGAAAGGAGTTAAAACACATTGTTGCAAATACTGGAAAAACAGTATATGAGCCTGGTCAAAATGATGTTATTGACAATTACGCATCGCATCGCTTGGGGAAGATAATATTGGATAGGGCAGGGTATTATGATATTCAACTAAACATACTTGCACCAAAAGAGGAAAGTATTAACTTTCAATGGTTATGGTTGGAAGAGATTAAATAATTAAAAAACATATTAGAATGAAGAGATTGATATTATTGATCTTAGTAATGGGACTTTTATCCTGTTCTTCTCAAACGGATAACGGTAATGAGGATAAAGAGAGTAATGCATTGTGGTACGCACAACCTGCCACAAAATGGATGGAGGCTTTGCCTGTTGGTAACGGCCGTCTCGGAGCCATAGTTTTTGGAGATCCAAACCGCGAACGCATTCAATTAAACGAGGATTCTCTTTGGCCAGGTGGACCAGATTGGGGAAATTCCGAAGGCAACAAAGATGATTTAGAAGCAATTCGTCAACTTTTAAAAGAGGGCAAGGCTCATGAAGCAGACAAAATGATTGTGGAAAAATTATCTTATAAGTCAATCGTTCGGTCACATCAAACCATGGGCGATTTGTTTATTGATTTTGACGGCAACAAAAAAGTTGAAAATTATAAACGGTCTTTAAATTTGGATAACGCATTGGCAAAAATGGTTTACGATGCTGATGGACATCAAGTTACGCAAAAAGTTTTTGCTTCTAACCCTGATGATGTATTAGTTATTCAAATTAAAACTACAAATCCCGATGGGATGGATTTTTCATTAAAAATGAATCGTCCCGAGGATAAAGGACATAAAACGGTAACTTTGAGCAATCCGTCTGAGAATGAAATCAGTATGAAAGGTGTTGTAACCCAATATGGTGGTAAAAAGTTTTCGGAGCCCTTTCCTATTGATTATGGCGTAAAGTTTGAAACCCGTCTAAAAGTTATCAATGATTCAGGGGAAATAACGGCTGCAGATGGAACTTTGAAATTAAAAAGTGTTAAAGAAGCTACCATTTATTTGGTAGCCAATACGTCATTTTATCATGATAATTTTGAAGCTGAAAATACTAAAACATTAGCTGAAGTTGACAAAAGATCATTCAAAGAATTGTTTGAAACGCATCAAAAAGATTATCAAGAATTCTATAATCGTGTAAACTTTACATTGAGCGACAATGCTTTGGATAGTTTACCAACCGATGTGCGTTTACAACGAATAAAGGATGGAAATGACGACCCTAATTTAGCAGCAAAATTATTTCAATACGGTCGTTATTTATTGATTGCTTCTTCACGTCAAGGTACAAATCCAGCAAATTTACAAGGGCTGTGGAACGAACATATTGAAGCACCTTGGAATGCAGATTATCATTTAAACATCAATTTACAAATGAATTATTGGCCAGCTGAGGTTACTAATTTAAGTGAATTGCACTACCCGTTTTTTAACTTTCTTGACAGGGTATTTGAACGTGGTAGAATTGCTGCTAAAGAACAATACGGTATAGAAAGAGGAACTTTTGCACATCATACCACAGATTTATGGGCCACCCCTTGGATGCGTGCGGCTCAGGCTTATTGGGGTGCTTGGATCCATGGCGGAGGATGGTCGGGTCAACATTATTGGGAGCATTACCGCTTTACAGAAGACAAAGAATTTTTAGAAAATAGGACATATCCTACATTAAAAGGCTTATCTGAATTTTATTTAGATTGGCTGGTTTGGGACGAAAAAAGTAAATCATGGGTTTCTAGCCCAGAAACCTCACCAGAAAATTCGTATTTAGCAAATGATGGTAAACCTGCAGCACTTTCTTTTGGCAGTGCCATGGGGCATCAAATTATTGGAGAAGTATTTGACAATACCATTGAGGCCGCTAAAATTTTAGGAATAAACGATGATTTTGTAAAAGAAGTAAAAGCTAAGAGAGAAATTATTTCCTGGAATAGTTGTTGGCGAAGATGGACGAATTTTAGAATGGAATGAACCCTATGAAGAACCAGAAAAAGGACATAGACACATGTCGCATTTGTATGCTTTGCATCCAGGAGATGACATTACAGAAAATACCCCCGAAACATTTAAAGCGGCTCAAAAAACGATTGATTTTCGATTACAACATGGTGGTGCGGGTACAGGTTGGAGCAGGGCTTGGATGATTAATATGAATGCCAGGTTATTGGATGCTAAAGCTGCCCAAGAAAATATTACTAAATTTATGCAGATTTCGATAGCCAATAATTTATTTGATGAACATCCACCGTTTCAAATTGATGGAAATTTTGGTTATACCGCTGGTGTTGCTGAATTGTTATTGCAATCGCATGAAGGTTTTTTGAGAATTTTGCCCGCTTTGCCCAAAAATTGGCCCACAGGTTCAATAAAAGGTTTAAAGGCAAGAGGGAATATTGAGGTTGATATCACTTGGGAAAATGGAAATTTAATTTCCTTAGGATTAAAATCACAAAAAAATAAAACGATTAAAATAAAATATAAAGGCATTATTAAAGAGATTGCTCTAAAAGCTAACCAAAAAGTACAATTAAATTCAAATTTAGACTAACAATGAAAAAATTAACCCTTATAACATTATGCTTCATAAGCTTGAATACATGGAGCCAAACAAAAGACGCTATCCAACAAGAACAAGAAAAAATGCAATGGTTTAAAGATGCCAAATTGGGTATTTTTATCCATTGGGGCCTATATGCCGTAAACGGAATTGACGAATCTTGGTCATTTTTTAACGGATATATTTCACATCAGAATTATATGAAACAAACTGATGGGTTCACCGCAAAAAATTATGACCCAGAGGCATGGGCATCGTTAATAAAGAAAAGTGGTGCTAAATATTCCGTTATTACATCAAAACATCACGATGGTTTTGCATTATGGAACACCAAATATGGAGATATGAATGCGGTAAAAGGAGCGGCCTCAAAAAAAGATGTATTGACCCCATTTGTTAAAGCATTACGAAAGCACAAATTAAAGGTGGGTATTTATTATTCCTTACCAGATTGGTCTTATGCCGATTACACTCATTTTACCAGAGATTCTATACGCTATCAAATTAAAGATGAACCTAAAAGATGGCAGAAATTTCTAAACTATTATCAAGGTCAACTCAAAGAACTCTCTGAAAATTACAATCCCGATTTATATTGGTTCGATGGTGATTGGGAGCATAATTCCGAAGAATGGCAAGCCCCAAAGGTGAAGCAAATGTTGTTGGATAGAAATCCGAATGCAATTCTAAATTCGCGTCTTCGTGAAGAAGGCGATTATGCCACACCAGAACAAGGAATGCCAATTACACGACCTGAAAGTAAGTATTGGGAATTATGTATGACCATGAACGATTCTTGGGGATTTCAAAGAAATGACCATAACTATAAAACCACAAACCAAATCATCGGTATTTTTGCGGATGTAATTGGCAATGGCGGAAATTTATTATTGGATATAGGCCCAAAAGGTGATGGTACTATCCCTAAAGAACAAGTGGAAGTGTTGGAAGGTTTGGGCAGGTGGACAAATAAACACAAAGAAGCTATTTATGGAACGATAGCTGGGATATCTAAAGAACATTTTTACGGACCAACAACTTTGTCAAAAGATAAAACCATGCTCTATTTATTTGTAAAAGGAGACCCAAAAGGTGAAGTGGTTATTCGTGGATTAAAGAATAAAATCAATCGAATATGGGTAGTTGGCGAAGGAACAAAACTATCTCATAAGGTAGTAAGTAAGGTGTATTGGAGTCATTATCCTGGTATAACATATATTGATGTTCCAGAATATGTGCTGGACGAGGAAATGACGGTAATTGCTGTATTATTAGATGGAAAGGTTGATCTTTATCGTGAAGATGGAGCTGTAATAGAGAGTAATTAAAATTAATCAATGAAAAATTTATATTTTTTAATATTAACGTTGATTGTGCTTATTTTTAGTGCATGTAAATCAAAAAAGGTTGAAGCAAATACTTCACAAGATTTCGTTAAACATGTTATTCTAATTGGTTCTGATGGATTTGGAGCTTATGCTTTTAACAAAGCTAAAGTACCAAATTTAAGAATGATGATGAAAGAGGGTTCGTACTCCTTAAAAGCAAGGTCGGTTTTGCCTTCATCAAGTGCGGTTAATTGGGCATCTATGATTATGGGTTCTGGCCCAGAGTTACATGGCTACACGGAATGGGGAAGTAAAACCCCAGAATTGCCTTCAAGAGTTATTGGTAAAGATGGTATTTATCCAACTATTTTTAGTTTGCTCGATAAGCAGATGCCAAATGCGAAAGTGGGTGTTTCTTACACCTGGGGAGGAATTGGTTATCTATTTGAAAAGAGTATTGTTGACCTTAACTATAACGGATCATCCGATGAAAAAACTATAGAAAAAGGTATGGAATTCTTTTTAAAAGAAAAACCAGCATTAATGTTTATTCATTTAGATCATCCAGATGTGGAAGGGCATGAAATTGGACACGATACACCTGAATATTATGGAGCAGTTGAGAAAGTTGATAGTCAAATTGGTGGAATTATAACTACTTTAAAAAAGAATAAGATGATGGATAATACCGTCATTATTTTTACTTCTGATCATGGTGGCGTGGCAAAAGGACATGGTGGTAAAACACTGTTAGAGGTTGAAATACCATGGATTGTTTATGGTAAAAACATTGTAAACGGTGGCAAATTAGAAAAAAGCATAGTAACTTATGATACGGCCTCAACGATTGCTTATCTGCTAGGATTAAAAATACCAGATTTTTGGAGAGGAGTACCCATTAAAGAAATAGTAAAACCATGAGAAAAATTAATATAATCTTTACAATTTTTAGTTTATTATTAATTGTAAATTGTAAAGCAAAAGGCAAAGAAAAAAAAGAAAACGCTTCAACAGGCCAGCCCAACATTGTCCTTTTTTTAGTTGATGACATGGGTTGGCAAGACACTTCAGTCCCTTTCTGGGATAAACGAACTCCGTTTAACGATTTATACCAAACCCCGAATATGGAGCGTCTGGCAAATGAAGGTATGAAATTTACCCAAGCTTACGCAACGGCGGTTTGTTCACCAACACGTATAAGTTTAATGACAGGAATGAATGCCGCCAAACATCAAGTAACCAATTGGACCTTAAGAAAAGACGCTCTACAGCCTATGGAAACAAATCACAAAACCTTATCATTTCCAAAGTGGAATGTGAATGGTTTGAATCCTGTTTCTGGAGATACAAACGCAGTGCATGCTACTCCATTGCCAAAGGTGTTGAATGATGCTGGTTATTATACAATTCATTCAGGAAAGGCACATTTAGGGGCAATTGGTACTCCCGGTGCAAATCCGTTAAATTTGGGTTTTGATGTAAATATAGCGGGCCATGCCGCAGGTGCTCCAGCTAGTTATTATGGTTTAGATAATTTTGGGAATGGAAAAAAAGGTAGAGAAGTATGGGCAGTACCGGGCTTAGAGCAGTATCATGGTAAAGATATTTATTTATCAGAAGCTATTACATTGGAAGCTCTTAAAGCTATAGATACTGCAGTACAAAATAAAAATCCATTTTTCTTGTACATGTCACATTATGCCGTACATACTCCGATAATGGGAGATAATAGATTTGTCCAAAAATATTATGATAAAGGCATAGATTCTACCGAAGCTAAATATGCTTCAATGGTGGAAGGTATGGATAAAAGTTTGGGTGATATTATGGATTATTTGGAAGAAAAAAATATTGCCGAGAATACAATTATTTTGTTTATGTCAGATAATGGCGGATTGAGTGCCGTGGCGAGAGGAGGAGAGAAGCATACCCATAATAAACCTTTAAGAAGCGGAAAAGGATCGGCTTATGAGGGCGGTATTAGAGAGCCCATGTTAGTGAAATGGCCCGGGAAAGTAAAAGAAAAATCGGTTACAAATGATTATGTAATTATTGAAGATTTTTATCCTACTATTCTTGAAATGGCAGGAATTGAAAATCAGAAAACGGTTCAAAAAGTAGATGGTCAGAGTTTTGTTTCTCAATTATTAGGGGAAAAATCAAACTCAGAAGAACGCCCATTGTTTTGGCATTACCCAAATTTTTGGGGAGCATCAGGCCCAGGTATTGGTTCAAGTAGTACCATTAGATTAGGCGATTGGAAATTGATTTACTTTTATGAAAATCAAAAAATAGAGTTATATAATATTGCAGAAGATATAGGTGAGTTAAACAATTTGGTGGAGAAAAATCCAGAAAAGGCTAAGGAGCTGTCAATTGTATTGACCAATTATTTAAAGGAATCAAATGCTCAAATTCCTAAGGATAAGAAAACTGGTAAACAAATTCCATATCCAGCTTCTTTTTTTGACACTGAAAATATAGTTGCACATTCTTTTATATCAAAAAATTTAGAATTTAAAGGCGTTGCATTAGAGGATAAAGAGTATACCATTTGGGGATGTGCCCCGATCCAAGGAGATGATGGCAAAACCCATTTGTTCGCAGCAAGATGGCCCGAGAAAAATGTAGATCCTGCTTGGAGAAAATCATCAGAAATAGCACATTACGTTGCCGATAGTCCAGAAGGTCCTTTTGTTTTTTCCGATGTTGCCATAAAAGGAACAAATAAAGATACTTGGGATAAATATGCTCCGCATAATCCCGAAATAAAAAAAGTCGGTGATAAATACGTGCTTTTATACATAGCGAATACGGATTATAACCAACCACCACATCCTTCCAACCAAAGTATTGGTATGGCGTTGTCAAAAAGTCCCTATGGGCCATGGAAAAAAGTAGGTAAAGATGGTAAAATATTGGATGCCAACAATCCTGAAAAATGGAATTATAAGTCCGAAAACGGTGTTGCCAACCCTGCTTTCTTGGCATTTAATGATAAGTTCTACCTCTATTTTAAAACACGACATAAGAACGACCAATTGATGTACGGTCTGGCTATTGCCGATAATTTGGAAGGACCTTATATTATAACGGATAATCCGGTAACTTCCAATAAAGGTACCTTGGAAGATGGAACTGTGTTTGAATATGATAATCATATTTATTTGCTGACCACTGATAATCATGGCCATAATACAGGTATTGTTGGTGGTGGAACGTTGTGGAAATCAAAAGATGGTAAAACCTTTAAGTTGGAAGATGCCACCATTGCTTATGACAGATTGCCCGCTTACTATTCTGAATATGACGAAAATAAGGTTACCAAAATATATGGATCAGACCCTAAATTAGAACGCCCAAAAATTTTAATGATAAACGGTAAGCCTGCATATCTTTACGGTCCTGGAGGATGGAATATTTTTGGAGGAGAACGGACTGTTGGACACGTATTTAAAATTAACATTTAAAAATATTAGGATAATTAATTCCGTATAAAATTGAAGTTTCCAATTTGACCAAAACAAATAGTTCTGCTATGCGTTATATGTATTAAAGCTAAATACTTTAATCAAAACAAATTTAAAAATGAAATCAATCCTAAAATTAACCGCATTATTGAGTATAACTTTAATACTAAGTTTTACGATTATTACCAACAATCCCAACGATTGGCTAATCGACAATACGGTTTATGAAGCCCAAGTCTTTAACAAAGGCAAAGATATTGTGTTAACCAATGGCCTCGTTACTAGAAAAATTAGAATGAGTCCCAACGCGGCCACCGTCGAGTTTAAAAATGAAGTTACTGGCGAAACCATGTTGCGTAGCATAAAGCCCGAAGCCGAAGTTACCATAGACGGTAAGACCTACGCCGTAGGAGGATTGACAGGGCTTAAAGAACACGGTTATTTAAAAAACGAATGGATAGATGAGTTGGAAACTGATGATGATGCTTTTCAATTTAAAGATTATACCGACAGTCCCATTGATAGAAAAATAAAGTGGAGTAAAAACAAAGAATTTAATTTAGCTACTAAGGGCTATGCTACAGGCAGGGAAATTGTGATGGAATATCGACATGATTCACCTGATTTAAAAAAAATAAAAGTATTTGTTCATTATGAAATTTATAACGGGGCTCCGTTGATTTCCAAGTGGATAACGATTGAAAATAATAGTGATAAAGCCATAAAAATCGATGGGTTTAAAAATGAAATCTTGGCTTTTCCAGAACCAGAAAATGCAGTTGACGAGCCAGAACAATGGTTAAGGCCTAATATGCATGTAGAAAGTGATTATGCTTTTGGCGGATTTTCGGCAAGTTCTGCCAATCATACTATTTTTTATGAAAAAGATCCTGAATATACTTCTCAGGTAAATTGGAAAATGGAAACTCCATGTTTATTGGAAAGCAAGTTGAAAGTTGGTCCGGCCAAAGTTTTACAGCCCAAAGAAAGTTTTGAAAGCTTTCATACTTATGAATTGTTATTGGACGGTACTGACAGAGAAAGAAACTCTTTAAGCAAACGTAAAATGTATCGTTTGTTAGCTCCATGGTCAACGGAAAACCCCATTTTTATGCACTTAACCAGCACGGATTCTACTGAAGTAGTTTCTGCTATAGACCAATGCAAGGAAACCGGTTACGAAATGGTTATTTTAAGTTTTGGTAGTGGTTTGAATATGGAAGATACCACTGCCGTCAATATTCAAAAATTTAAAAACCTAGCAGATTATGCCCATAGCCAAGGTATTGAACTGGGAGGCTATTCGCTTTTTTCAAGTAGAAAAATTAGCGATGAGGTTGATGTGATCGATAAGAAAACTGGCAAACCAGGTGGGGCAAAATTCGGAAACGCACCATGTTTGGCAAGTGAATGGGGACACAGTTATCTTGAAAAATTAAAATATTTTTTAGATAAAACAGGGTTTGATCTATTAGAACATGACGGGCCTTATCCAGGTGATTTTTGTGCCTCTACAACTCATAAATACCACAAAGGTTATGAAGATTCGCAATGGGCACAATGGAAAATGACCACAGATTTTTACCATTGGCTAAAAGACAAAAGGATTTATTTAAACGCACCAGATTTTTATTATTTAAAAGGCTCTAACAAATGTGGAATTGGGTATAGAGAAGTCAATTGGTCATTACCAAGAGAGCAGCAAATAATGTTGGGCAGGCAAAATATCTATGATGGCACTTGGGAGAAAACACCTTCCATGGCATGGACATTTGTACCCTTAACGGAATACCATGGTGGAGGAGCGGAAGCTACCTTAGAACCTTTAAACAAACATTTAGATGCGTACGAAGCACATATGGCTCAAAATTATGGTTCGGGCGTACAAGCTTGTTATAGAGGGCCTAGATTATATGATACCCAGAAAACAAAAGAGTTGGTTATTGAGCAAATTGAACACTACAAGAAATATCGAGAAATCCTCAATTCTGATATTATCCATTTAAGAAGACCAGACGGTAGATCTTGGGATGGGTTTATGCACGCAAATCCCGATAATGCTGAAAAAGGTTTTGTAATGTTGTTTAATCCTACCAATATAAAATTGGAAGAAGAAATTAAATTACCTTTATATTACACGGGCATTACCGAAGTTGCCACCATATATGAAGAAGGTGAGAAAAAAGGTAGAAAAATTGAGCTGGATAGAAATTATGAAGTGGAATTAAAAGTTAAAATTCCAGTAAATGGATATACTTGGTTTGTGATAAAATAATAAGTAGAAAAGATTAATTGAAAAATCCTCTCTTTCAAAAGGAGGGGCTTTAGAAATGATATTTTTGCAGAAAAGATAAAGTTTGATTTGATTAAATAAATTATTAAAAATAATGACCTCTAAAATCTCCCTAACCCTTTTTTTTCAACTTTTTTTATTTGTGTCTATTGCCCAACAAAAAGAAGATGATTTATATCTATATGATAATTTTCAACCTGTTTCAGAAGAAAATATTTTTAATACTCCCAATTACTACAATTGGGGAGGCTCAATCATAAAAGACACAAAAGGGAAGTACCATCTGTTTTATTCACGATGGAAAAAAGAATATGGATTTTTAGGTTGGTTAACGCATTCTGAAATTGCTCATGCAACAGCCAAAAAGCCAACGGGGCCTTGGAAATATAAAGAAACCGTTTTAACAGGAAGAGGTAAAGGTTATTGGGATGCGATGACGGCTCATAATCCAAAGATTAAGTATTTTGAAGGGAAGTACTACTTATATTATATAAGTACAAATCTAGGAGAAAAAAAATATTCTGAAAAAGACTTGATTGAGACGGCCAAAACAGGCTATAGCCATACAAATTGGAAAATTTTAAGACCCAACCAACGTACAGGAGTTGCCGTTTCAAATACTTTAAATGGGTCTTGGACTAAACAAGATAAACCCTTAATTGAACCTAATGGCCCAATAACTACTTTAACTGTAAACCCTGCGATTGACCAAGATAAAGACGGTAACTATTATTTAATTGTAAAGGGTGATAAACCCAATGATACGAGATTTATTAGGAATCAAGCCGTAGCGGTATCAGAAAGACCTGATGGTAGTTTTATCATTCAAGATAAACCTGTAATAGACTACTTAGACACTGAAGACATGTCTGTTTGGTACGATAAAAATAGGGAACGTTTTTATGGAGTTTTTCATGCCCATAATTTTATAGGTTTGGTCACTTCTGAAAATGGATTGGATTGGGAAAAGGCTACTGAATATGTCTTAAAAATAAAAGAAATAGAGAAAACGGATGGTACTTTGTTAAAGCCAGATAGAATGGAACGCCCTTTTATTTATCATGAAAATGGCAATCCGATTTTGTTAATGGTCTCCGTAAAAAAAGATGATGAATCGTATTCGGTTTTTATACCTATTGAAAAAAAGGAATATCCAATACCAAACAAGCGTCAACTGGCTTGGCAAGAAGCGGAATTGGGTGTCGTTTTTCATTACGATTTACATGTTTTTGACGGGAAAAAGTATGGCCAAGGTAACAATCGTATAGATCCAATTGATGATTATCAAATATTTAATCCCGAAAAATTGGATACCGACCAATGGGTAAAGGCAGCCAAAGAGGCAGGTGCTACATTCGCAATCCTTACTGCCACCCATGAAACCGGTTTTGCATTGTTTCAATCTGATGTAAATCCCTATAGCGTAAAGGCTTTAAAATGGAAAGATGGTAAAGGTGATGTGGTTGCGGACTTTGTCGCTTCTTGTAGAAAATATGGAATCAAGCCTGGAATTTATTTAGGTATTAGGTGGAACTCTTTTATGGGTGTACATGATTTTAAAGTTAATGGAGAAGGTGAATTTAGGGAACATCGACAAAAATGGTACAACCAAATGGTTGAGGGCATGGTCAAGGAAATTTGCACCAATTATGGCGAATTGTTCGAAATTTGGTTTGATGGTGGTGCTGACCACCCCAAAAATGGAGCACCAGAGGTGTTGCCAATTGTGAGAAAGCATCAACCAAATTGTCTTTTTTATCATAACGGACAATTGGCCGAAGCACGTTGGGGAGGGTCAGAATCGGGTACTGTTGGTTATCCTAATTGGTCCACTTTTCCATACCGCTCTACGGGTGCTGGCGAAACTGCTCAAAAGCATATTTATGAGAATGATTATAAGTTATTAAAACAAGGCGATAAAAATGGTGAATATTGGGTACCTGCAATGGCTGATGCACCTCTACGAGGTTATAATGGAAGGCACGAATGGTTTTGGGAACCTGACGATGAAGAGCATATTTTTCCACTCGAAAATTTAATGGAAATGTATTATAAGTCCGTTGGGCGTAATTCCACTCTGATTATGGGTCTTACACCAAATCCTGATGGTTTGTTGCCAAAACCGGATGTGAGACGCTTAAAAGAATGGGGCGATGAAATAAAAAGACGGTTTTCAAAACCAATTGCCACAACTTCGGGTGACGGCCATACCATTGAATTAAAACTCAAAGAACCTACAACAATAAATCATATTATAATTCAAGAAAATATTAAATTTGGTGAACGGATTAGAAAATATCAATTGGAGGCTAGGGTTAATGGAAAATGGTCTATAATCTCGAAAGGAGAAAGTGTTGGACATAAAAGGATTGAGAAATTTGATAATATAAATGCAAGTCGAATCCGTATGCGAATACTAGCATCTGACAAAAAACCAAAAATTAAGAACTTTAGCGTTTATGCGGTAGAATAATTCCATGAAAACATGAGTGAGAATAAAAAAGAAATTAAATTTAACTCGAATTATCCCTCCATAGATGATTTAAGGAATAAGGCAAAAAAGCGTATTCCAAAATTTGCTTTTGAATATCTAGACGGTGGTTGCAACGAAGATGTTAATTTGCATAAAAATACAGATGAAATCCGTCAAGTAGAGTTGTTGCCTTATTATTTGAGCAAGCATAAAGGTTCTAGTATGAAAACAGAACTGTTCGGTCATGTTTATGATGCTCCCTTTGGTATTGCTCCTGTTGGATTACAAGGTCTAATGTGGCCAAATGCTCCTGAAATTCTGGCAAAGGCCGCTTTTGAACATAATATTCCGTTTGTATTAAGTACAGTTACCACGTCAAGTATAGAACGGATTGCCGAAATTACGGAAGGTAATGCTTGGTTTCAATTGTATCATCCTACTAAAAACAGGTTAAGAGACGATATTCTAAAACGTGCCGAGGTTGCCGGGTGTCCGGTACTTGTTATTCTTTGTGATGTCCCAACTTTCGGATTCAGACCTAGAGATATTAGAAACGGACTAGCAATGCCTCCAAAGATGTCAATCAAAAACATAGTGCAAGTATTGGGAAAACCAAGATGGGCAATGGAAACATTGCGACACGGACAACCTAATTTTGAAGTGCTAAGACCATATATGCCCAAAAATTTAGATTTGACCCAGTTGGGAAAATTTATGGACGAAACTTTTTCAGGTAGATTGAATGAAGAAAAAATAAAACCGATTCGCGATATGTGGAAAGGGAAGTTGGTCTTAAAAGGAGTAGCCAATGAAGCGGATGCTGAAAAAGCGTTACGATTAGGATTGGACGGTATTATAGTTTCTAACCATGGAGGAAGACAATTGGATGCAGGCGAATCAACCATAAAACCTTTGGCTCGTATCGCTGAAAAATACGGTGATAAAGTTACCGTAATGATGGATAGTGGTATTCGTTCAGGACCAGATATTGCCAGAACTATGGCAAGCGGTGCAAAATTTACTTTTATGGGGCGTTCTTTTATGTATGGCGTTGCGGCCTTAGGATCAAAAGGAGGAAATCATACAATTTCGTTGCTAAAAACAGAATTGCAACAAGTTATGGAACAAGTTTGCTGCGAAAATGTTAAAGATTTCCCTAATCACTTGATCTGAATATTATCCCGATGTATTTTTTACCTCACCTTGGGAGAGGTCAGAACTGTTTTTTAACAGTTCTGGGTGAGGTCAAATAACTTTTTGTAGCCTATAATGTATTGTTCAACGAAGCTAAATTGTCAATTGTAGAAAATTATATTTATTAATAAATATATTTAGTACATTACCGTCTTTTTTAAAAACAACCTTAATAAAATAAACTTATGTCAACTACTAACAAAAGCAACAATAATCTTATACCTATAGCAATTATTGCTGGACTGTTCTTTATTTTCGGATTTGTAACCTGGATTAACGGAGCGTTAATTCCCTTTATGAAAACCATCAATGAGCTAACGGAAGCACAATCATATTGGGTAGCATCAGCCTCTTATATTTCCTTTGTGGTAATGGCTCTACCCGCATCTTATGTGCTTAAGAAGGTAGGATACAGAAAAGGGATGTCCATTGGTTTGATTATAATGGCTATTGGTGCATTAGTGTTTATACCAGCAGCGGAAGCAAGGACTTATTGGGTCTTTTTAACAGGTATTTTTATTCAAGGCACAGGTATGACTTTATTACAAACCGCCGCAAATCCTTATATTACAATTTTAGGACCTATCGAAAGCGGTGCTAAAAGAATTGCAATAATGGGTATTGCTAATAAAGTGGCTGGAGCACTAGGGTCTTTAATTTTTGGGGCATTGCTGTTGTCTGGTATTGATGAAGTAAAAGAGAAGGTGCAAGTGGTTTCAGACGAAGAAAAATCACAGTTGTTACAGACTATGGCAGATAGTGTGGTAACACCCTATATTGCAATGGCAGCTGTACTATTCGTTTTAGGTATATTAATTTTAAAAGCCCCACTTCCTCATGTTGAAGAAGAGGCTGAAGAAGAATTGAAAGAAGGCGAAACAGCTAAAACCAGTATTTTACAATTTCCACATTTGTGGTTGGGGGTACTAACATTATTTGTTTATGTAGGAGCAGAAGTTATTGCTGGTGACACCATTATTGCCTATGGTATTTCATTAGGTTTTCCAGGCGAAGAGGCTAAGTTTTTTACTTCTTATACACTGATGGCCATGGTCGTGGCGTATGCTATAGGTGTATTTTTAATACCAAAATATCTAAGTCAGAGTTTAGCATTAAGAATAAGTGCTGTATTGGGAATCATTTTTTCTATCTGTATATTATCAACGTCTGGCTTTACTTCTGTAGTATTTATAGCTGCTCTAGGTTTTGCAAATGCCTTAGTGTGGCCGGCAGTATGGCCCTTAACGCTTAAGGGATTAGGGAAATTTACTAAGACCGCATCGGCATTACTAATAATGGCAATTTCTGGGGGTGCAATTATTCCACCATTATATGGTAGATTGGTTGATTCAGGAAAGCATGAATTGATTGCAAGTGGTGTAACAGAAGCAGAAGCAATGTCAACTGCAGCCAATAGTAGTTATTGGATTTTACTACCATGTTATGCAATCATTTTATATTATGCTATTTGGGGACATAAGTTAGGGCTGAAAAAGAAATAAAACTAGGATTGTCCCTTTAGGATTAGTTAGATACAAAATATGTTATGTTTCAAAGCCACCTAGCGAAGTTCTTAGGGGTATGTTCCCTATTTAAATAAGATTCTAAAATGAAAAACAGAGTAGAGTCTGTTGATATACTCAGGGGTTTAACCATAGTCGCTATGATTTTGGTTAACAATCCCGGTAGTTGGGGTAGTGTTTATGCACCTTTATTACATGCAGATTGGCACGGGCTAACACCAACAGATCTGATTTTTCCATTCTTTTTATTTATTGTGGGCATTTCAATTTCTTATGCCTATAAAAATAAAGCTAATACTGGGTCAACCTATAAAAAGATAACCATCAGAAGTTTAAAACTGATTGGATTGGGATTATTTTTGGGTTGGTTTTTGCCTTATTGGCCTTTCTTTAAAGATTTTGAAACCTTAAGGTTTCCTGGTGTATTACAACGTATCGGTGTCGTGTTCTTTATTTCTGCAATTCTATTTCTTAATTTTAATTGGAAACAACTTCTAGGTATTGGTGTTACCATTTTAATCGGTTATTGGTTGTTTTTAGGATTTGTTCCATTACCCGACGGAACTCAACCAACTTTTAATAGAGCACCTAACAACTGGGCAAATTATATTGATTTAAAAGTGTTAGGAAATCACATGTGGAAAGATGATTATGACCCAGAAGGTTTGTTAAGTACATTACCCGCTATCGCTACTTGCATTTCTGGAATTTTAATAGGTCGAGTTTTGGCTTCCAGAGAATTTAGAAAAACAAGAAGCTTATTAATTATCGGTTTGTTGTTATTGGTTTTAGGTTACGGCTGGAGCAATTGGTTTCCGTTAAACAAAGCTATATGGAGCAGTAGTTTTGTTTTGGTAACAAGTGGGTGGGCAACCGTAATTTTAGCTATTGTTTATTTTATTACAGATGTTAAAAAAGTCAAAGTAGGAAGAATTTTTAAATATGTGGGCATGAATGCCATTACCATATTTTTTCTTTCTGGTTTTATAGCAAAATCATTCTATCTTACAAAAATAGATGAGAACTATAATATACATTCTTGGTTATACGAAACATTTTATACCAGTTGGATTTCCGTCGATAAACTGGCCTCGCTTACCTATGCTTTGACCGTTATTGCATTTTATTTATTATTGGGTTACGTAATGTACAAGAAAAAGATTTTTATCAAGGTTTGAGTTTGTCCATTAGTAAAAATATAATGCCTAACTTATACCCATTCAATTAATCTTAACTCCAATATTATGAATACCCAAAATTATAAAAATCACCCTCGTTTTGTTCCCTTGTATCACTTTTTTACATTATTAGGCTCGGCTATTTTAGTTATAGGAACCATTGTTAATCTTGTAAAATCTTACGAGGAAAACTTATACAATGCTTCATTACTCGTTTTTGGAGCCATATTAATAATGTTGACCGCATTTTACGCAAGGGTATTTTCATTAAGAGCTCAAGATAGAGCTATTAAGGCTGAAGAAAATTTTAGGCATTATTTGCTTACAGGAAAACCATTAGATATGAATTTGACCATGCGTCAAATCATAGGATTACGTTTTGCATCTGATGAAGAATTTCCTGATCTGGCCAAAAAAGCCATTACTGAAAAATTATCAGAAAAGGCGATTAAAAAATCAATTAAAAACTGGAGAGGCGATTATTACAGGGTATAAAAAACGGCTTGAACGTTTAAATTCAAACCGTTTTTAATTTTTTTTGATTATCCATAATGTGACATAATCGGTTCGTCACCCTGAACTTGTTTCAGGGTCGCATCAAATAAATATCTGAATTTTAAGTAGTTATGAGATGCTGAAATCGAAGATTCATGAATTTAATTAAAAAACAATAAAAAACGCATGAGTAAACGAGCCTGCCTGGCGGCAGACAGGTTCAGCATGACGTACACAATATTATTGCTAATAACGGATAATCAATAAATTTTTAATACAATTTGTAATCTGGCGATTTAATACCTTGCATCCTCAAAGCTACCAAAGCTTGTCCACGATGGTGGGCATTATGCTCACTAATAAATTGAAACGCTTTTTCTTTTGGGAACGATGGTTGTTTGGGGTCAAAAGCCACAACAAATGTTTCTGCCAATTGATCGTCACTCATGTTTTCATAAGTAGCAGCAATCAAATCATAAGCTTCTGTAAGTGCTTTGATACAAGCTTCTTTAGAAGCTCCCATTTCCTTTTCCATTTTAGCGGCAGCGGCAAAATCTTCTTGGCTCGGCATGGGCTCTCCTTTTACAAACATATCCACTAAAAATTTTGAAGACATGGCAATATGGGCCATTTGTTCGCCAAAACTCCGAACCGAATCGGTGGGTCGAAAGTCGTACTTATCAGAAGGCATTGCTTCCGCTATTTGCAATGTGTAGGTTTTTGAACCATTTAATGTTGTTAGATACGCCTCTACGTCGGCAGTTTTAGTTGTTTTGCTTTCAACTTTCATAAAAGCAATAGTACTCATAACGAGTAGTCCGAGGGTAAAATAAATAATAAATTTTTTCATGATAAAATAGTTTAGTTTGCAATAAAGGTAATAATAATTTTTAATTTACTGGTATTGAGCGTATTTGACCTAATAATTAGAATTTATAATGCATTTTTATAATCTTTAGGATTTTTTGTATCATTACAGTATAAAACCAACCTAATGGAAGATAAAAAGAATATTTCCAAAATTGACATCACTTCTGAGGAGTCACATCAGAAAATTATAGATAATAAAGAACTCAATATTTGGGAAGCTTTGATTCCAGTTATCATTTTAATGGGGTTGTTAGCGTATAATATTTTTTATGCCGGAGGTGAATGGTTAGGGGAGTATTCCAATCAGTTTATTTTATTAATGGGTGGTGGCATCGCCGCTATTGTTGGATTTTACAATAAAGTTTCATTAAGTAGAATGGTTGCTGAAATTTGGGAAAATTGGAAAAGCGTTTTTATTCCTATAATAATTTTATTTTTAGTTGGTGCCTTGGCAGGAACATGGTTGGTGAGCGGTGTAATTCCGGCAATGGTATATTACGGATTGCAATTGCTGAGTCCAGCTATATTTTTACCAGCTTCTGTAATAATTGCCGCAGTAATTTCAATTGCGACAGGTAGTTCATGGACAACTTCTGCAACTGTAGGAATCGCCTTGGTCGGTATTGGTGCCGCATTGGGAATTCCATCGGGAATGATAGCCGGTGCCGTAATTTCCGGTGCTTATTTTGGCGATAAAATGTCGCCTTTGAGCGACACCACGAATCTTGCCCCAGCAATGGCAGGTACCGATTTATTTACGCATATAAAGTATATGGCATTTACAACAGTGCCTACAATTATAATAACCTTAATAATTTTTAGTATTTTAAGTGCAACTACGGATACGAGCGGAAGTGCGGATGTAAGTAGTTTATTAAATACTATTAATACAACATTTCATATTTCCCCTTATTTATTTATTGTTCCGTTGGTTGTAATCGTATTAATTTTGATGAAAACAAAACCGCTTGTGGCTCTAACAATAGGTGTGCTATTGGCGGCGGTTTTTGCATTTATATTTCAGTCGAATATTTTAAAAAGTTTATCGGGCAGTAGTTTTCAATCAATAATCAATGCTATTTTTATTGATACGGAAATAGTTACTGAAAATGAAAAGCTCAATGAGCTATTTAGTGCTGGAGGTATGAAAGGAATGCTTTGGACCATATTTTTAATAATTTGTGCAATGGTTTTTGGTGGTGTTATGGATGCTATTGGGGCTTTAGCTAGAATTACAAAAGCCTTGTTAAGTTTAGCGTCTTCTGTTTTTGGATTGTTTGCAAGTACTGTGGTAAGTTGTTTAGGATTGAATATCGTGGCATCCGACCAATATTTAGCCATTGTTATTCCAGGTAAAATGTTTAAAAAAGCCTATGAAGATAAAGGATTAGCTCCTGAAAATTTAAGTAGAACTTTAGAAGATTCAGGTACTGTAACCTCGGTTTTAATTCCATGGAATACTTGTGGTGCTTATCAGGCAGGTGTGTTGGGTGTAGATACTTTTTCTTATATGGGATTTGCTTTTTTCAATTATTTAAGCCCTTTTACTACTTTATTATTTGCTGCTTTAAATATTAAGATAAGGATGTTGAGAGGGAAGGAAAACTTTGCAAAGGATTGATCCTATCAAGGATACCTCCCCTGAGGGGAGGTCAAGATTTGCCCTTGCAAATCTTGGGAGGGGCTTCTTGGGAGGGGCTTCTAAATAAAGAAATTCCAAACCAACCCAAAACGTATTACAAAATCCCGATAAGGATAAGTAGGGGCTGAATAATAATCTGCGGTTTTACCAAAACTTGAGTTAAAATGTTCAAATTTTAAGTATAACCGTGTACGTTGTACTTGGGCATTTATAAAGAAATCCAACATGGGATATCCACCTATTTTTTCTCCGTTTTGTACGTAAAACTCTGATAAAACAGGACTGTAACTATTCATATTATAAGCCGTAAAATATTTTAAAGTAACTCCAGTTTGAAGATATAAAGGGTCTCCTTTAAACAAATGATCTGCGAAATACAATGTGTTCCTGGTCACCAATTCAGGTACATTAAAAACAGAACTGCCCTGTGCCACCTTTTGGTACATGATGGTGTTGTCCAAGGTAAATTTGCCCAACCTCAACTCTTTAGAAACTTTTAATTTTAGATAATTTATGGTTTTATCAAATTGAAAAGGCTTAATATCTGTAGATTCTGTAGTTGAAATATCCGTAAAGTAAGTATAATTATCAATCTGTGTAATCTGTGCGGAAGCATTTAAAATCCGATCCGATTTTAAATCGAACAACAGTGTTCTAGTACGTTCATTTTTTAAGGAGTTAGACCAATTGTAATTAATGTAATTACTCTGATTTAGCTCAAAGTTTAAGTTGGGCGATTTACTATTGGTCAGTAAAGTACCTTTAAAAGTAAAAAGACTGTCCTGCTTAAAACTTGCGGAGCCTTTAAAATAATTTCCAATAAGTTTTCCAGTTACAGTAGTGGCCGTTTCTACATCTATATTGAATTTCTTAAAATTTGTTTTCCAAGATCCACCAACTGAAATGGAGTTGTCTTTAATGGTGGAGGGAATTAAAAAATCGCCAAAATACACGGCACTGTTATAATTATAATTATAGTTAAATTGAGTGGCTTTGAATTTAACTTCACCTAATACCAAGGGCGATTTTAATGCCACAAAGGCATCATTTTTCAAGGTAATATAATTTAATTTATCTCTTATACTCGTGTCAAAAGCATCACCAAACATATCATTTGCGGCATCTTGCTCATAGTAATAGTGTTTGCGTTCATAATTAAAAATATGTCCTACTTTTAAGTAACTTTCTTTAGTTTTAGCAGTATCAATGCGATGCCATATTTTATAATCGTGTGCTAAAAAATATCTATTTCCTCTCAATGAGTTCGAAGCATCTGAAAAGTTCGTTTCAATTCTGCCCCTATCGCTAAAATTTGGGTCTTTGGTCTCAAAATAGCCTAAAGACAATTCGGGCAAACCGCCGTTTTGATCATTAAATAAATCTTGTGCCGTAATGTGAGTTTTAATATTGTAAGCATCATTTTTAGTTTGATAACTGTACGTAAAACGCATATTTCCGTGGCTGCTTAATGAACTTCTGTACTTGCCCAATGAACGCAAACCTTTGTAAGCAATAGAAATGTTTTGGCGTTCAGAAGTATTAAAAGTTAACAGAGCATCCAAAAATTGACCTTGCTGCAAACCAGTTCTGTATGCCAATTCGGAAGTTGGTGTAGGCACTTTGTAATAATTGATATCTTCTACTTCATAGTAATTAAAGTGCATGGCTCTATTTCCCATTGCTGGAAATAACGAAACTTCTGAGAAATCATAACCTAAACTGTTAAAAGTTTGCCCTTGGTTATGAAAGGGTATCAGTTCAAAATTGTCTTTACGTAAATAATTGAATTTGTAGTCTTTATTGATAGTTAAAGTGGTATCGACATAAGTAGTATCACCTTTATAAGAAATTATTTTATAATCTGTATAATGTGTTTTACCGCTCAACTGAACATCGATCATTCTATCATCAATAGTATCTCTTCCCGTCTCTTCAAAACCACGGTTAAAATCCCGTTCTTCAGGGGTAATTTGAGCAAATACCAGACCACTAAAAAACAAGATAAAAATTAAAAAAACAAATTTGTGCATAGGCTAACAATTGCGACAAAGGTAAAAGTTTTTATTTCCGTAAAAACGGGAATCTTTTAAAAATTTTGTTAAATGCCAGAATAATAGAGTGAACCAGAATGATTTTTTTTGATTTTTGATAAAATTTCGCATTGATTTTAACAATTAGAACTATTTTTGGTACTCATTGAGAACTACTGGATTAAAAAAACTGCCACGAATTCGCGAATTGAAATTTTGAATATATTGCTTTAATTACATGTCAATTTCACTAATTTAACTGAGCAGAGTTCGGTTATTAGAGTCATTTTTTTAAATTATTTCTGTAATTATTCGTGAATTCGTTGCAAAAAATTCACAATAATACATTCAATCTATGTCCTTACAACTCAACTTTTCAGGATTCAAATTAGAAGCAGGCACGGACGAAGCGGGCAGAGGTTGCTTATCTGGCCCAGTGGTGGCCGCGGCAGTGATTTTGCCCGAAAAATTTGAGCTTCCGTTATTAAACGATTCAAAGCAGCTCTCTGAAAAACAACGAATTGAATTAAGACCTTTTATTGAGAAGAATGCCTTAACCTTTTCAGTCAGTTTTGTTTGGCAAGGCAAAATCGATGAAATCAATATTTTACAAAGTTCTATTTTAGCAATGCACCAAGCTATTTCGCAACTCAAAACCGAGCCTGAATTTATTATTATTGATGGTAACAAATTTAAACCTTATAAAAAGATTCAGCACGCAACCATTGTAAAAGGCGATAGCAAATATATGAGTATTGCAGCAGCATCCATATTGGCAAAAACCTACCGTGATGAATATATGGAAAAAATACACCATGATTTTCCGCACTATAATTGGAAACAGAACAAAGGCTATCCTACCAAACAGCACAGGTTGGCAATTGAAGAATTCGGTGTTACGGAGCATCATAGAAAATCTTTTAAATTGTTACCTGAGCAATTAAAGTTGAAATTTTAAAAGGGGATTTTTCCCCTTTTTTAATGTATAACTTGACTTGACCGTATTCTTTTACTAATTTTGTTAGGCTCTCCATAGCGTTCATTACGTATTAAACGCTACTGATTTACTTAAAAACACATTTTTAAAATATAAAGACATGAAAATTTCAATTAAAATATTGTTGAGCGTATTTGTTTTTGGTTTTCTTTTTTTGCCGCAAAGCATAGAAGCTCAAATACTAAAAAAATTAGGTAAAAAGGCACAAAAAGCCGCCGAACGTACTGTAGAACGTAGGGTTGAACAAGAAACCGAAAAGAAAACGGACGAAGTTTTAGACAGTATTTTGGAACCTGGTAAAAAAGGCAAAAGCCCAACAAATGGCGGACAAACACAATCGCCAACCACTAAAGTACCTAATGATAGTCCTACCAATCCAAGTCAAACTTCAGAAAGCGACAATGGATCAAAATCAATGGAAGTTTACAGTAAATTTGATTTTGTGCCTGGAGATAACTTGTTATTTTTTGATGATTTTTCTAAAGATTATATAGGCGATTTTCCATCAAAATGGAATACTAACGGAAGTGGAGAATTGGTTACTATAAATGACTCGTCCGATAAATGGTTAGAACTTATTTCTGGTTACAATATTTATTATATACCTGATGTGCCTAAGTTGCCTGAATCATACACTATTGAGTTTGACATACTAGCTGACGGAATAGATAATAAAACATCTTCTACTGCAAGGTTAACAATATCCTTGAGTGATGATAATAAATTCGATCATGGTTATAACTATGTACATGCGACTATTCCTTTTGGTCAGTATGGAGCATTTCCAATACGAGTTAAAAACTATGTTAATAGAAGTGGAGGAGATATAAATACAGATATTCAGGTAGATATTAGAGATGAGATATTGAATCAACCACATATTTCAATTGCGGTTAATAAACAGCGTTATAGATTATGGGTAAACGAAGAAAAATATGTTGATGTACCTAGAATGATTCCTCAAGGAAATGTTTTAAGTGCCTTAAAATTCAATTTGAATAATTTTAAAGATGGCAAAGAACGCGTATTTATAAGAAATGTTAAAGTAGCAGAAGGAGGGGTTGATTTACGAAGAAAACTCATAGAGGAAGGTAAGGTTTCTACCAATGGTATTTTATTTGATTCAGGCTCCGCCAATATAAAACCTCAATCGTATGGAATAATCCGACAAATTTCTCAAGTATTATTACAAGAGAGCGATATGAAATTAAATATTATTGGTCATACAGATGCCGATGGTAGTGACGAAGCTAATAAAACGCTTTCCAAAAAACGAGCTGATGCGGTAAAAAATGCTCTAATTTCAGTTTATAATATTGATGCCAGTAGATTACAAACCGAGGGTAAAGGCGAAAGTGTACCTGTTGGTGATAATAATACACCCGATGGTAAAGCCCAAAACAGAAGAGTTGAATTTATAAAAATGTAGTTATGAAAAAAATTATACTAGGTGTTACCTTGCTTTTTACATTACAAATAGTTGCCCAAGATTGCGATTTTTTAATTTTAAATGAAGGTGTAACATTAGAATATACCCAATTTGATAAGAAGGGTAAAGAAACTTCAAAAAGCACGCACAAAACTAAAAATATAAGTAATCAAGATGGTAAAGTCACTGCTCTGATCAACATGACTACTGCAACTGAAAAGGAGGAAACATTCAGTTCAGAATATAAAGTGTCATGTACTGAAGGGATGATTGCAATAGATATGATTCGATTTTTTGATAGCAGTCAGATTTCTAGTTATAATAGTGATGATTTCACGGTTGAAATGCAGGGTGATATCCTAGAATTTCCTAGTACTATGGAAGTTGGTACTAATTTGAACGATGGATCTATCACGGTTAAAGTATTTAATAATGATTTGAAAATTGTTACCGTTACCATGGATATAACCAATAGAAAAATTGTAGGAAATGAAAAGATTACAACCTCTGCTGGAACTTTTGATTGCACTAAGTTGTCTTATGATTTTGAAAGCAAAATAGGTTTTATAAAAGTAAAGGGTAGTGGAGTAGAATGGCATAGTGAAGACAAGGCTATAGTTAAATCTGAATCATACAATAAAAAGGGAAAACTAATTGGCTCTCAAGAATTGACTAAAATCATCAAATAATTTTACAAAATTCAGAAAGAAAAATAGTTTTCTATATTGAAAATTAAAAAATGTAAGCCTTACATTTGCCATTCTTAAATTACTATTCAAATGATCAAAAGAAACAAGGCTTTTATTTCAAAATTCATTATTCATAAAGTAGGTAATAAATTTAACGAAGCTAAAAATGTATTTTCTGAAGATGTAATAACTTTTGATGAAGATAGTTACAAATTAATGCAACCTTTTTTGTTAAAACCTTTTGGGAATTTAACGGAAAGTTATCGTTTTAATCATCATGCGGATATTAGTTTAAATGAAATAAATAGCTATGCTCAACATGTATTTAAAGATGATAATAGTTTTATAGAAATTTCTAGAAATATTGTAAAGCATTTGTTCGAACAGTCCAATTCTGCCCAAATAAAAACGGGAGATGTTATTGTGGCATTATTTGAAGACATTGAATATAGAGATGTAAATACACAAGCTTTAGGGATATTTAAAATCGAAAACAAAGCCGATTTTTTTCAAACGTATTTAGAGAATAATAGTTTTGATGTTTTTGTTCAAAAAGGAATTAGTACCAAAAAATTGGACAAAGGTTGTTTGGTCATTAACTCACAAGACGATGCTGGATATACTGTTTTAACTGTTGATAATAATAACTATGACGCTCAATATTGGATTCAAAATTTCCTAAATATCAAATATGCTGATGATAGCAACCGTCATACACAAGTATATATAGATTTATGTAAAGATTTTTCTGAAGAAGTTATAAAACAAGAGTTTGGCAATCAGCAACAAAATCAGTTTTTAGCACAAACTATAGATTTTTTTAAAGAAAATGAAAGTGTAAATGTACACGATTTTAAAGAAACCGTTTTTGAAGAAGATAATAGAAAAGAACTCTTTGATGGTTATAAAAAACAATTTGAAGATATTAATGGCGTATTGGTGCGTAATCAGTTTTCTATTTCTGAAGCCGTTGTAAAAAAGCAAAAGAAAAAGATAAAAACGGAGATAAAACTAGATACAAACATCCAAATTAAATTGGATATTGACGCCCCTGATGCCGCTGAAGAATATTTAGAAAAAGGTTATGACGAAAACCGTAAAATGAAATATTATAAAGTCTATTTTAATGAGGAGGATTGATATCGTTATCAGTCTTCAGTTGGCAGTTTTTTGACCACGGTCTTCAATTTTATCTGTCATTCAGAACGAGCAGACGGATTATATTCAGTTAGTTCTCGTTCAAAGCGAGTAAAGATTCATTTTAAGATAGCACATTCAAAAACATCTCCAAAATGATTAAGAATTTTTGACTTTATTTCTTCAATGTTTAACTTTTTACCCAATTCGACCTCCATTGAAGTAACTGCTTTGCCACGAATGCCACAGGGAATAATATGATCAAAATAACCTAAATTGGTATTTGCATTTAGTGCAAAACCGTGCATAGTTACCCAGCGACTGCTTCTTACGCCCAAAGCACAAATTTTTCTGGCAAATGGAGTGCCAACGTCCAACCAAACACCTGTTTCGCCTTTACTGCGTTCTCCTTTTAATCCGTATTCTGCCAATACGCGAATGATGGTTTCTTCCAAGCCACGCATGTATTTGCCTATATCATTAAAAAAATTATCCAAATCCAAAATAGGATAGCCAACTATTTGGCCAAATCCGTGATAAGTTATATCGCCACCACGATTTATTTTATGAAAGGTTATGCCTTTATCATTGAGCTGTTTTTCACTTAATAATAAATTATTTAGATCACCACTTTTGCCCAACGTATAAACATGTGGATGCTCTACAAATAAAAAGTGATTTGGAGTTTCAATATTTAAATTTTCATTTCTGTTCTTGCGTTTTATCTGAACAATGGCATCGAACAATTCTTCCTGATAATCCCAAGTTTCTTTGTAATCTTTTGTACCTAAATCTTGAAGTAGTATGTTCTTATTTTTTACTATCAATTCAATTTTAATTTAAAATCCAATAGTGTTGGGTGTTTTATTAAAGAATCCATTGGCACTTCAATGGTAAGTGTTTTGCCGTCATTGCTTATATTGGCATCTTTATAGGTAACGGTTTTTATTTTTTTCGTAAAATGATAGATTAATTTATATGTACTTCCTTCCAGAAAAGAACCTGATTGCTCTATACCTTTATCTACTTCTTCTTCCTCTTCTTTTGTTAAGTCTTTAGGTATTGTTTTTCTAGTAAAATTTTTACCATCAAAACTAAAAGTTACATTCGACTTGTTGAACATAGGTGGATTGTTCGTTTGCTTCTTATTAACCGCCATGGCTTTAGACAGTTTTTCTTCTATGTTTTTTATATCGGAAACATCCTTAAAATCTAAGCCAAAAGCCATTAACATCTTACCTTTTTCCTCGTCAACTTGCATATGTACATTCATATCCGCAATAGCTCGTAAAGAAGCTTGATCTTCTTCAGACAATTGGGCAATACTATCTTTTTTTTCTTCAAGAATATCTCTAAAATAATAAGTAGTATCTATAACTTCAGGTTCGCTTAATGAGTCTTCTTTTGTACCCATATCTTTCATTTCTTGTAACATTTCACTCATGTCAACTTCAAAATTATAAGATCCGCTTCCGTCTTTGTTAAAATGAACTTCTTCGGTAAAAGTACAGCTCGTAACAAGTAATAGTAAACTAATAATAAATAAGAATTTTTTTAACATTGTAAATTTAGTTTTTAGGATTGTTTAAAATAATCAGTGCAGCTATTACACCTGGCACCCAGCCGAATAAAGTGAGAATTAGTACAATTACAATTGAACCGCAACCTTGGTCAATAACCGCTAAAGGAGGACAAATAATTGAGAGTAATACCCTAAAACAACCCATAATAATTTCGTTTACAAATATAGATTAAAAAGTTGGCAGTATTCAGACTTCAGTTCGCGGTTTTTAAGAAATGCATAAAATCATAAAGCACAGGAACTTTTTATCAATTAATAGGACGTTTTTTGACTAAGTTTGTTACAGAATAGTAGTCAGGCCTTGGAAGGCAAAGAAATTTTAAATCTCAAATTTTAAATCTTCAATCCCAAAGTACTATCTTTGCCGCCAAATTAATAGCATTTTTATGGCATTGTCAGAACAAGAAATAGTTAGGCGAGAAAAATTACAAAAATTACGTCAGTTAGGAATCAACCCGTATCCGGCAGATTTATTTCCTGTAAATCATACTTCAAAACAGGTAAAATCTAATTTTAAGCAAGGTAAAAAAGTTATAGTTGCAGGGCGTTTAATGTCTCGTCGTATTCAAGGAAATGCCAGTTTTGCGGAGTTGCAAGATAGTGATGGGCGAATTCAAGTATATTTTAATCGCGACGAAATTTGTACTGGTGATGATAAAAGTAAATACAACGATGTTTATAAAAAGCTATTGGATATTGGCGATTTTATAGGTATTGAAGGGGAATTATTCCTCACTAAAGTGGGTGAAAAAACCATTAGAGTAAAGGATTTTACTTTGTTGAGTAAAACGCTGAGACCCTTACCATTACCAAAAGTAGATGCCGAAGGAAATATCCACGATGAATTTAACGACCCCGAGTTGCGTTACCGACAACGTTATGCAGATTTGGTGGTAAATCCACACGTCAAAGAGGTTTTTGTTAAACGGACTAAGCTCTTTAATGCCATGCGTAATTATTTTAATGATGCGGGCTATTTTGAAGTGGAAACACCAATATTACAACCCATTCCCGGTGGAGCAGCAGCAAGACCATTTGTTACGCATCATAACAGTTTGGACATGCCTTTGTATATGCGTATCGCCAATGAACTGTATTTAAAAAGACTGATAGTTGGTGGTTTTGACGGTGTGTATGAATTCTCCAAAAATTTCCGTAATGAAGGAATGGACAGAACCCATAACCCTGAGTTTACGGCTATGGAAATCTATGTAGCATACAAAGATTATAATTGGATGATGGAGTTTGTAGAGAATCTTTTGGAATACTGTGCAAAAGAAGTCAACGGAACTACTAAAGCTACTTTTGGTAAACATAATATCGATTTTAAAGCTCCATATCCACGTGTTACTATGACGGATGCCATTAAAGAATTTACTGGATTTGATATTACCAACAAAACGGAAGATGAAATCCGTAAAGCGGCAAAAGAAATGGATGTTGAAGTTGACGAAACTATGGGTAAAGGTAAATTGATTGATGAAATTTTTGGTGAAAAATGCGAGGGTAATTATATTCAACCTACGTTTATAACAGACTATCCAAAAGAAATGAGTCCGTTGTGTAAAGAACACCGTACGAATCCAGAACTGACCGAACGGTTCGAATTGATGGTTTGTGGTAAAGAAGTTGCCAATGCCTATTCTGAACTCAATGACCCAATTGATCAAAGAGAACGTTTTGAACATCAATTAAAATTGGCTCAAAAAGGTGATGATGAAGCCACCGAATTTATAGATTATGACTTTTTACGTGCCTTAGAATATGGCATGCCACCAACTTCTGGTTTAGGTATTGGTATGGACAGATTGATTATGTTTTTGACCAATCAACAATCCATTCAAGAAGTGTTGTTTTTCCCACAAATGCGACCTGAAAAGAAAGCAATTGAAATGACGGATGAAGAAAAAGCTGTGTTGAAATTGTTAAAAGCAAACTCACCCATGGATTTAAACGAACTTAAATCGCAATCAGGACTAAGCAATAAAAAGTGGGATAAAACCATTAAGGGACTGACTAAGCATAAATTGGCTAAAGTTGTAAAAAATGATGATGGGTTGTTTGTCGAGGTGGTTTAAATTTGAATGGAAATTGGGTTTATTCCATTTTAATATTATTTAATCGTGCAAACGTCTATTTAATGCCATTTGTAAAAACATACATACATTTTGTTTGGAGTACAAAAAATCGAGTTCCATATCTTGACTCTAAGGAGTTGAGAAAGAAAGTATGGCACCACATACGGGAAAATGCCAAAGAAAAAGGCATTTTTATTGATTTTATTAACGGTTATTCAGACCATTGTCATTGTTTGGTCTCTTTGGGGCGAGATCAAACCATTCAAAAAGTAATGCAATTGATTAAAGGAGAATCCTCTTTTTGGATTAATAAACAGAATTTAACAAAAAAGAAATTTCAATGGCAAGATGAATATTTTGCAGTTTCCGTTTCTGAGTCAATGATTGATAAAGTAAGGAATTATATAAAAAATCAGGAAATCCACCATGGTAAAAGAGTTTTGAAGATGAATATCAAGAATTTATTTCAAAATTTGGATTTGAGGATAATTAATAATGTTTTGGCTAAAGCCCTAATATGATTTCATAATTTTTACATCCTGATAAATCAGGATGCAATTCAATGAATAGAAATGGGATTTATCCCGTTTTTTAATATGGATTTATCCCGTTTTTTAATATGGATGGATTTATCCATTTTTAAATGATGCAAAATTGTAGGATATAAACTCCAATTTGTATTATTAGATTTACCAAAAGAGTAATATTCTATAGAAATTTCAATGTGAGTATTGTCCCCTCAAGGGGACAATTGTTACAACAAACATTTTAGCTCAAAAAAAGTCATTAGATTTACCCATAGATTCTAATGTCTCACGTCTAAAATCTAATGTCTAACTCCACAACCATAACCCAAAAAATAGGACTAATTCTCGGCCCAATAGTTTTTGCTTTAACATTGCTGTTTTTCCATCCTGAAGGATTATCAAAAGAGGCCAATGCGGTTTTAGCCGCTACCTTATGGATTGCCATTTGGTGGATAACCGAAGCCATTCCTATTGCAGTTACTGCCTTGTTACCCATTGTCTTATTTCCATTGTCTGGTGGGTTGGATATTGCTTCAACAAGTGGTTCTTACGGACATAAATATGTGTTTTTATACTTGGGCGGATTTATCATTGCCATTGCCATTGAAAAATGGAATCTTCATAGACGTATTGCTTTAAATATTATCAATCTCATCGGGTCTGATGTTCGGAAAATTATTTTAGGGTTTATGTTAGCCACCGCATTTCTTTCCATGTGGATTTCAAATACAGCTACTTCGGTAATGATGTTACCCATTGGTATCGCCATTATAAAACAGTTAAAAGATAACCCTAATACCGCTGAAGACGAAAACCAAATATTCGGTAAAGCATTAATGTTATCCATTGCTTATAGTGCTTCAATTGGCGGTATCGCCACGCTTATTGGCACACCACCAAATTTAGTATTGGCCGGTGTAGTCGAAGAAACCTATGGCTACGAAATTACTTTTTCGCAATGGTTTATGTTCGGCTTTCCAATTTCTGTGGTACTTCTATTTATATGCTGGAAATATTTAACACGATTTGCATTTACTTTTAGGCAAAAAGAATTCCCAGGAGGTAGAGCAGAAATAAAGCGGCTTTTACAAAAATTAGGGAAAATTTCCTACGAAGAAAAAGTAGTGACATTTGTGTTTGCACTAACCGCCTTTTGTTGGATAACGCGTTCTTTTTTATTGGAAAAAATATTGCCTCAATTGGATGATACCATTATTGCAATAGCTTTTGCAGTACTTTTGTTTTTAATCCCATCAAAAGATAAAAAAGAAAAATTAATCAATTGGGACGAAGCCGTAAAGTTACCTTGGGGCATCATTATTTTATTTGGTGGTGGTATGGCATTGGCAAAAGGATTTGAAGTTAGCGGATTGGCGTTTTGGCTCGGTAATCAAATGACCGCTTTTGGTGGATTAACATTGATTTTATTAGTTTTTGTATTGATTGCCTCTGTTAATTTTTTGACAGAGATTACTTCTAATTTAGCTACAACAGCCATGCTTTTACCTGTGCTGGCACCAATGGCGTTAACTGTTGATGTACATCCGTTTATACTTATGACTGCCGCCGCTGTCGCTGCGTCATGTGCTTTTATGTTACCTGTGGCAACACCACCAAACGCCGTGGTTTTTGGCTCAGGTTATTTGCGGATACCTGATATGGTATCTAAAGGGATTGTTATGAATGTTATTTCCATAATTATTCTAACGCTTTTTGTGTATTTCGTTTTACCTGAATTATGGGATTTGACAGTTCAAGGTTTTCCTGAGGAATTGAAAAAGTAGTACGTTATAATTTAGAAATTAACTACTTCTTTAACATTTCATTAAGAATAAATTAATCATTATTCAATATTTTCGCTTTTTTAAAAATTTTTTAATTAACCCTTTTACTCCATTAAATTTATGTTCAAACGACTACCTATTGCAATGACTGTTGTTATAATGGCATTGTTAACTGCTTCCTGCTCAAGTACAAAAGAAGCAAGTAAATCAAAGGCTAAAGCGGCGGAAACAGCAAAAAAACCACCTGCTAAAAAAGGAGACATTCAACCTTACAGCAAAGTAATTACGAAAGAGGCAAAAACAGACGAAGGTTTGTTTAAGGTACATGAATTGGATGAAAAGTATTTTTACGAAATTCCAGATTCTTTGTTAGAACGTGAAATGTTAATGGTAACCCGTATTGCTAAAACAGCTTCGGGTATTGGTTTTGGTGGAGGTAAGCAAAACACAAAAGTTGTCCGTTGGCAGAAACACGGTAAAAAAATAATTGCCAGAGTGGTTTCGCATTCCGTAGTTGCGGCAGATTCTTTGCCTGTGCACGAAGCGGTTGTAAATTCAAATTTTGAACCTATACTATTTACTTTTCCGATTAAAGCTTTTAGTAAAGATTCCACTGCCACGGTTATAGACGTAACTGATTTTTTTAATAAGGATGTTAAGGCATTAGGTTTGCCTGACTCTAGAAGAAAGCAATACAAAGTTACAAGATTGGATGCAGATAAATCTTTTATAGAAAGTATTAAAAGTTATCCTGAAAATATAGAAGCTCGTCATGTAAAAACATATATGGCGGGTTCGCCACCATCAAATTCAAGTACAGGTACAATCTCTATTGAAATTAATAATTCTATGGTGTTGTTGCCAAAAGTACCCATGCAACGTAGAATGTTTGATGAAAGGGTTGGTTGGTTTACTTCTAGTCAAATAGACTATGGTTTAGAAGCTCAAAAAAGCGAAAGAGTTACCTATTTGGATAGATGGCGTTTAGAAGTTAAAGATGAAGATATAGAGAAGTTTAAGAGGGGCGAATTGGTTATTCCTAAAAAGCAAATTGTTTACTATATTGATAGAGCAACACCTGTAAAATGGAGACAGTATATTAAAGATGGTATTGAAGATTGGCAGGTGGCTTTTGAAGCTGCTGGGTTTAAAGACGCTATCATAGCAAAAGATCCGCCAACTGTTGAGGAAGACCCGGAATGGAGTCCTGAAGATGTTCGGTATTCTGTGGTTCGGTATTTGGCTTCGCCAATCCCTAACGCCAATGGCCCTCACGTAAGTGATCCGCGTTCTGGTGAAATTTTAGAATCGGATATTAACTGGTACCACAATGTAATGAGTTTATTAAACGGTTGGTTTTTTGTACAGACGGCTGCTATAAATCCTGATGCTCAAACTGCTGAATTTAAAGATGAGGTTATGGGCCGTTTAATTCGTTTTGTTTCTGCTCATGAAGTAGGTCATACACTTGGTTTGCCACATAACATGGGGAGTAGCGTTGCATATCCTGTCGATTCCTTACGTTCAAAAACATTTACCCAAAAATATGGTACGGCTCCTTCTATAATGGATTATGCTCGTTTTAACTATATTGCCCAGCCAGAAGACGAAGGTGTGGCTTTAATGCCAAATATTGGGGTTTACGATAAATATGCTATAGCTTGGGGTTACAGACCGATTTTAGATGCTAAGACGCCAACGGATGAAAAGAAAACATTGGGTTCATGGATTTTAAAACATGCAGGGGACCCAATGTACAGATTTGGTCGTCAGCAGGGCGGTGGGGCTATTGACCCAAGTTCTCAAACAGAAGATTTAGGTGACGATGCGATAAAAGCTAGTGATTATGGAATTGCAAACCTTAAGCGTATTATTCCTAACTTGATTAAATGGACATCAAAAGAAGGTGAAAATTATGATGATCTGGAAACAATGTACGGTCATGTAATTTCTCAATATAACCGTTATATGGGTCATGTAACTTCAAATATTGGTGGTATATACGAAAATTATAAAACATCAGACCAAGAAGGGGCAATATATACACATGTTGCAAAAGAGAAACAAAAAGAATCTTTACAATTTTTGCATAAAAATTTATTTGAAACACCAACATGGATGATTGATGATAATCTTTTCAATAAATTTGAAAGTGCCGGTGCCGTTGAAAGAATTAGAGGTATGCAAGCCAGAACTTTAGATAATATTCTCGATTTTGGCAGAATGGCCAGAATGATAGAGAATGAAACACTGAACGGAAACAAAGCTTATAGTTTGCTAGATATGATGCGAGATTTAAGAAGAGGTGTTTGGAGCGAGGTTTACAACGGACGTTCAATAGATACGTATAGAAGAAACTTACAACGTGCCTATATCGATAGGATGGAATATTTAATGACAAAAGAGCAAACGCCTATCCCAGCTCAATTTAGAAGATGGGTAACCAGAACTAATGTAAATGTAAAAGAATCTGACATTAGACCTGTAGTTAGAGCTGAACTTAAAAGTATACAAAGATCGGCAAGATCTGCTGCTGCAAGTTCATCAGGCATGAAAAGAATTCACCTACAAGATATTGCTGAAAGGATAGAGAACATATTAGATCCGAAGTAACTGAAATTGGAAATTTTAAAAATCCGGCGTAAGTCGGATTTTTTTTTATAATACTATATATGTTTTAATCGCAAATAGTTTTGTATCTTTGCCGTCCGTTAAGAAAACGGAAATGGAAAAAGTCCATATTTTTTTAAAAATCTAAAAGAGTACATATGAAGGGAGGTGCAACATTATGTTAATAATTCCAGTAAAAGATGGTGAGAATATCGATAGAGCGTTAAAACGTTTTAAGAGAAAATTTGATAGAACTAAAACTATGAAGCAGTTGCGTGATCGCAAACATTTTACAAAACCTTCAGTTGAAAGAAGAGCTCAGATTCAGAAAGCTCAATATGTTCAGAACATTAGAACAGAAGAAGAACAAGGTTAGTAAATTATACCTATTATATATAGGTATCTGATTTCTACTAAAAATAAGTTAAACCGTTAGTAAAACCACTACATATTTTGTAGCTTTGTTTACTAACGGTTTTTTTTATGTCAATAATTCAATTTATCGATTATCTTACTTCAGAGAAAAAATACTCACCGCATACCGTTAGAGCATATCAAGACGATTTAAAATCTTTTAAATTATTTTGTCAAAAAACTTATAATTCAGATAAGTTGACTGAAATAAACTACGGTCAAGTTAGGTCATGGATTGTAGAAATGGTTAATCAAAAAAAATCTAACAGAACTATCAACAGAAAAATTACCAGTTTAAAAACGTATTATAAATATTTGGTCAAAACCAAGCAAATAAAGGAAACTCCGCTGTTAAGCCATCAAGCGTTAAAAGTTTCAAAGAAAATGCAAGTTCCATTTTCTCAAGCAGAAGTTGAAGAAGTATTAGATAATTTGAATTTCGACGATATAGATTTTGAAGGCATCCGAAACAAATTAATTGTTGAGTTATTATATTCAACCGGAATGCGACGGGCAGAACTTATTGAATTAAAATTGAGTGACGTTAATCTTCACAATGCTACGCTAAAGGTAATAGGTAAGAGAAATAAAGAAAGGTATGTTCCTTTATTAAATTCTGTACAACAAACGTTAACCGATTATCTTTCTGAAAGAAAACAATTAGATTATACTGGCAACTATCTTTTTATAACAAACAAAGGCAATAAAATATATCCAAATCTTGTTTATAGAATAATAAATGAGTATTTTGGTCAAGTATCTTCTAAAGTTAAAAAAAGCCCTCATGTTATTAGGCATTCATTTGCAACACATCTATTAAACGAAGGGGCAGACTTAAACTCAGTTAAAGAACTGTTGGGGCATTCAAGTTTGGCTTCGACACAGATTTATACCCATAGTAGTTTAAATGAATTAAAAAAAGTTTATAACCAAGCTCATCCAAGGAGCTCTAAAACCTAATTTATTATGAAAGTAAATATTCAATCAGTAAATTTTAATATTGATAAAAGTCTTGTAGGCTTTGTTCAGACCAAAACAGAAAACCTTGAAAAATTTTATGATAAAATAATTGGAGCAGATGTTTATTTAAAAGTACAAAACACTAGTGAAAAGGAAAATAAAATTGCAGAAATCAAGTTGCTTATCCCTGGCGATGAATTAATAGTAAAAAAGCAATGTAAGAGTTTTGAAGAAGCGATTGATTTGATAACAGAATCGTTAAAAAGACAGCTGTGTAAAAAGAAAGAAAAACAACGATCTTACCATGCGTAATAATAAATAAAAAAATAGACATAAAAGTTTTGTAAAAAAAATAAAACTTTATACATTTGCAAACCGTTAGAAAAAGCGGTTTGTTTTTTTATATAATAAGCCGATATAGCTCAGCTGGCTAGAGCAGCTGATTTGTAATCAGCAGGTCGTGGGTTCGAGTCCCTCTATCGGCTCAATAATATTGAAATTAGTTCTTTGAATTAAATTTTTGGGGAGATACCAAAGCGGCCAACTGGGGCGGACTGTAACTCCGCTGACTTTCGTCTTCGTAGGTTCGAATCCTGCTCTCCCCACATAAAATTTTCTAAGAGCAAAAGTCAAAAGCTTGCTTTTGTAAAGTTGTGAAGAGAAAATTTTATGTTCGGGGCCACCCGAAAGGATCACCGAACGATAGTGAGGTAATCCTTGATAGTGGAACTGAACAAGTTTAAAATTGAATTTTCATCGTCAAAAGCTTGCTTTTGTAAAGCTCAAAATAAGAATTAAAAAGTTTATTGAAATATTGATTTACCATCTCTATATTATTTATATAGATAAAATGCGAGAGTAGCTCAGTTGGTAGAGCGTCAGCCTTCCAAGCTGAATGTCGCCGGTTCGAACCCGGTCTCTCGCTCAAAGAGTTTAAAACATTGACAAAATCCATTTGTTTTAAGGAAAAGTTTGTTGAGGTTTTGAAATACAGGGTGAGAAGCCTGTGCCGAGCGAAGTCGAGGTAAACTTGGCCTGCCCGTCCGAAATGTAATGAAGGTGGGTCTCTCGCTCAAAGAGTAGATGTTTTCATGCCTTAAATCATGGTCTCACGCTCTAAATGAAATTACTTAATGTAAAGTTGTTTCGCTGAATAACTTTGAGTTATTGTTCTTAGTCTTGTACTTTGAACTTAAAACCTGATTAGCCGGTGTAGCTCAGGGGTAGAGCGTTTCCTTGGTAAGGAAGAGGTCACGGGTTCAATTCCCGTCATTGGCTCAAAATTGAATACAAGAATAACTAAATATATATAACTAAGATTTAAAATTAAACAATCATGGCAAAAGCAAATTTTGATCGTTCAAAACCACACTTAAATATTGGTACAATTGGACACGTTGACCACGGTAAAACAACATTAACTGCAGCAATTACAAAGGTTTTAGCTGATAAAGGCTATTCAGAAGTTAAAAATTTCGACCAAATTGATAATGCTCCAGAAGAAAAAGAAAGAGGTATAACAATTAATACATCTCACGTTGAGTATGCGACTGAAAATCGTCACTATGCACACGTTGATTGTCCTGGTCACGCGGATTATGTGAAGAACATGGTTACTGGTGCTGCCCAAATGGACGGTGCTATATTGGTTGTAGCTGCAACTGATGGACCTATGCCTCAAACTAGAGAGCATATCTTATTAGGTCGCCAAGTTGGTATTCCTAGAATTGTTGTTTTCTTGAACAAGGTTGACATGGTTGATGATGAAGAGTTATTAGAGCTTGTTGATATGGAAGTAAGAGACTTATTAAACTTCTATGAGTACGATGGTGATAACGGACCTGTAATTTCTGGTTCTGCTTTAGGGGCTTTAAATGGTGAAGAAAAATGGGTTAATTCTGTTGTGGAATTAATGGAAGCTGTTGATAGTTGGATTGAATTGCCTGCACGTGATGTTGATAAACCTTTCTTAATGCCAATAGAAGATGTATTCTCAATTACTGGTCGTGGTACTGTGGCTACTGGACGTATTGAAACTGGAGTTGCCAATACTGGTGATGCTGTTGATATTATAGGTATGGGAGCTGAAAAATTAGGTTCTACCGTTACTGGAGTTGAAATGTTCCGTAAAATATTAGATAGAGGTGAAGCTGGTGATAACGTTGGTATCTTATTAAGAGGTATTGAAAAAGATCAAATTAAAAGAGGTATGGTAATCTGTAAGCCAGGTTCTGTAACTCCACACGATAAATTCAAAGCAGAGGTTTATATCCTTAAAAAAGAAGAAGGTGGACGTCATACTCCATTCCATAACAATTATCGTCCTCAGTTCTATGTAAGAACAACTGACGTTACAGGCACTATTAACTTGCCTTCTGGTGTAGAAATGGTAATGCCTGGTGATAACTTAACTATTACTGTTGATTTACATCAGCCAATTGCAATGAACGTAGGTTTACGTTTTGCAATACGTGAAGGTGGTAGAACAGTAGGTGCTGGTCAGGTAACTGAAATATTGTAAGACACCTGAGACTTTTAGTTAATTATATATTATAGGAATAGGTGCTCCTTTTAAAGGAGCACCTAATATTCTATACGGGTGTAGCTCAGTTGGTAGAGCACCGGTCTCCAAAACCGGGTGTCGGGAGTTCGAGCCTCTCCACCCGTGCAAATAAATAGAGTGATTCAAAATTAAATTTACCCTAAGTAAGTTAGATTAGGCGTTACAAAAAATAAATATAATGGGTATTGTTACATACATTAAAGAGTCTTTTGAAGAATTAAACCAAAAGGTTACTTGGATATCTTTTACTGAAGCTCAAAAATCTACTGTTGTAGTAGCTATTTTTACTGTTTTATTTGCTTTAGCCGTATTTGGCGTTGATAAAGTATTTCAATTAGGTTTAGAACAATATTTTAATATATTTAATTAAAAGAATATGACTGATTCTGTAAAGAAATGGTATGTGGTAAGAGCTATAGGTGGTCAAGAAAATAAAGTTAAGACTTATATTGAGAATGAAATTGCTCGATTGGGTCTTTCCGATCATGTCGACCAAGTGCTGGTGCCTACAGAAAAAGTTATTCAAATACGTCAAGGAAAAAAAGTTAATAAAGAAAAGGTTTATTTTCCGGGCTATATAATGATTCAGGCTAATTTAACTGGAGAACTTCCACATGTTATTAAATCCGTTACTGGGGTAATTGGTTTTTTAGGAGAGGTTAAGGGTGGTGACCCTGTGCCTTTGAGAAAGTCGGAAGTGAACAGAATGTTAGGTAAAGTTGATGAATTGGCGGTTCAAAATGAAAATGTTGCTATCCCTTACGTAAAAGGAGAAACGGTTAAAGTTATTGATGGACCATTCAACGGATTTGACGGTACTATCGAAAATATAAATGAAGAAAAACGTAAACTTGAAGTTATGGTTAAAATCTTTGGGAGAAAAACTCCTTTAGAATTAAGCTATATGCAAGTTGAAAAAGTATAATAAGTGTTACATATTTAGGACTAAATTTAAGCTTTCCATTGAATATAGTCTAAACTAAAGTTTAAAAAATGGCAAAAGAAGTTAGTAAGGTTGTAAAATTACAAGTTCGTGGAGGAGCAGCAAACCCTTCACCACCTGTTGGACCTGCTTTAGGTGCTGCCGGGGTAAACATTATGGAGTTCTGTAAGCAGTTTAATGCTAGAACTCAAGATAGACCGGGCAAGGTATTACCAGTGGTAATTACTGTTTTTAAAGATAAGTCTTTTGACTTTGTTGTAAAAACACCACCTGCAGCAGTACAATTACTAGAAGCTGCTAAAACGAAAAAGGGTTCAGGAGAACCTAATCGTAAAAAAGTAGCGACAGTAACTTGGGACCAAATTAGAACCATTGCTGAAGATAAAATGCAAGATTTGAATGCGTTTAAGGTTGAATCAGCAATGAAAATGGTTGCAGGTACAGCAAGATCAATGGGAATAAGAGTTAAAGGAAGTTTTCCTGCTTAAACTTTATAATTTTATAAAAAAATGTCGAAATTAACTAAAAATAGAAAAGAAGCAAAAGCAAAGGTAGATGCTACAAAAGCATATACTTTAGATGAAGCTTCTGTTTTAGTAAAAGAAATATCTAATGTAAAGTTTGATCCATCTATAGATGTTGCGGTTCGTTTGGGAGTAGATCCTAGAAAAGCAAATCAAATGGTTCGCGGTGTGGTAACATTACCTCATGGAACTGGTAAAGATGTTAAAGTTCTTGCATTGGTAACACCAGATAAAGAAGCTGAAGCTAAAGAAGCGGGTGCTGATTATGTGGGATTAGACGAGTACCTTCAAAAAATAAAAGGAGGATGGACAGATGTTGACGTAATTGTAACCATGCCAAGTGTTATGGGTAAGTTAGGTCCTTTAGGTAGAGTATTGGGTCCGCGTGGCTTAATGCCAAACCCTAAGACCGGTACCGTAACTATGGATGTTGCAAAAGCTGTTGCAGATGTTAAAGGTGGTAAAATTGATTTTAAAGTTGATAAAACAGGAATCATTCATGCTGCCATTGGAAAAGCATCTTTTGATGCCGATAAAATTGCGGGTAATGCTAAAGAATTGTTTACAACAATAATGAAGCTGAAACCGACAACTTCCAAAGGAATATATGTAAAAAGTGTATTTATGTCTAGTACCATGAGTCCTAGCATCCAAATAGATACCAAATCAGTTGTAGCAAGTTAAAAGTTTAGAAAAATGACTAGAGAACAAAAATCACAAGTAATAGACGACTTAACAAGCCAATTAGCTGATAATAGCACTATATACCTTGCGGATATATCAGGCTTAGATGCTTCAAACACTACAAAATTACGTAGAGCTTGTTTTAAAGCTAATGTAAGATTGGCAGTTGTTAAAAATACATTGCTTACCAAAGCAATGGAAAAATCTGATAAAGATTTTGGAGAATTGCCAGAAGTTTTAAAAGGGAACACCTCTTTAATGATTTCAGAAGTTGGTAATGCTCCAGCAAAAGTAATTAAAGAATTCCGTAAAAAATCTGACAGACCGGTTCTCAAAGGAGCTTATATCGAAGAGTCAATTTATGTTGGTGATAACCAATTAGATACTCTTGTAAGCATTAAATCTAAAGAGGAACTTATTGGTGAAGTTATCGGATTGTTACAGTCTCCAGCTAAAAATGTTATTGGGGCATTACAATCAGGTGGTCAGAAATTATCTGGAATTATTAAGACTTTATCAGAAAAATAAAAAGTACGCACTTATAAACTAAATAATAAAAAATTAAAACAAACAAAAATGGCAGAATTAAAAGATTTCGCAGAACAATTAGTTAACTTAACTGTAAAAGAGGTTAACGAATTAGCTGATATTTTAAAAAACGAATACGGTATAGAGCCTGCAGCAGCAGCTGTAGCAGTAGCAGGACCTGGTGCTGGTGCTGGTGAAGATGCGGCAGAAGAAAAATCAGAATTTGATGTAATTTTAAAAGCGGCTGGTGGTTCTAAACTAGCGGTTGTAAAATTAGTTAAAGAATTAACTGGTTTAGGTCTTAAAGACGCTAAAGAATTAGTTGATGGTGCTCCTAAAGCAATTAAAGAAGGAGTATCTAAAGAAGAGGCCGAAGGTCTTAAAACATCTTTAGAAGAAGCTGGAGCTGAGGTTGAGCTTAAATAAGCTCCCTTCCCGTTAAACGGGACTAAACAATTAAGGTTTAGGTCATTACGAAGGTTCGTGATTGACCTAAACCATTTTGCGTATATATTCGTTCTTAAAAGTTCATCGTTTTTTTAATTAAAAAATATCTCCATTGGCAACAAATACAAGTACCGAAAGAGTAAATTTCTCATCTGCAAAGCTTATTACTGACTATCCAGATTTTTTAGATATTCAAGTAAAATCTTTTCAAGATTTTTTCCAGTTGGAAACCAAAGCAGACGAAAGAGGTGATGAAGGTTTATTTAAAACTTTCTCAGACAATTTTCCAATAACCGATACCAGAAATCAATTTGTATTAGAATTTATAGATTATTTTGTTGATCCGCCACGATATTCCATTCAGGAATGTATTGAAAGAGGCTTAACATATAGCGTTCCGTTAAAGGCAAGGCTAAAATTGTATTGTACCGATCCTGAGCATGAGGATTTTGAAACTATTGTACAAGACGTGTATTTAGGTACAATACCTTATATGACGCAAAGTGGTACGTTTGTCATCAATGGTGCTGAGCGTGTCGTTGTATCGCAATTGCACCGTTCGCCAGGGGTTTTCTTTGGTCAATCCTTTCATGCCAATGGTACAAAATTATATTCTGCCAGGGTAATTCCTTTTAAAGGTTCATGGATAGAATTTGCTACGGATATCAACCAAGTAATGTATGCTTATATTGATAGAAAGAAAAAATTACCGGTAACAACATTATTCCGTGCTATTGGTTTTGAACGAGATAAAGATATTCTAGAAATTTTTGATCTTGCTGATGAAATTAAAGTTTCAAAAAGTGGTTTGAAAAAAGTATTGGATCGCAAATTAGCGGCAAGGGTATTGAAAACTTGGCACGAAGATTTTGTTGATGAAGATACTGGAGAAGTTGTTTCTATTGAACGTAACGAGATTATTTTAGATAGGGACACGGTACTTGAAAAAGAGCATATTGAGGAAATTCTCGATGCTGGGGCTAAAACAATTCTTTTACACAAAGAAGATAATCAAATGGGTGATTATGCCATTATACATAACACCTTACAAAAAGATCCTACCAACTCTGAAAAAGAGGCAGTAGAACATATTTACCGTCAGTTGCGTAATGCTGAACCGCCAGATTATGAAACTGCAAAAGGTATTATCAATAAATTGTTCTTTTCTGAACAACGTTACAATTTAGGTGAGGTTGGTCGTTACAGAATGAATAAAAAATTAGGGTTGGATATTGATATTGATGAACGTGTCCTTACCAAAGAAGATATCATTACAATTATTAAGAATTTAATCAAGTTAGTAAATTCTAAAGCTGAAGTTGATGATATTGACCACTTATCAAACCGTCGTGTTAGAACTGTTGGAGAGCAGTTGGCAAGTCAGTTCGGTGTTGGTCTTTCTCGTATGGCCCGTACCATTAGAGAACGTATGAATGTGCGTGATAATGAGGTGTTTACGCCTATAGATTTGATTAATGCAAAAACATTATCTTCGGTTATTAACTCATTTTTTGGTACCAACCAGTTGTCTCAATTTATGGATCAAACCAATCCATTGGCAGAGATTACACACAAAAGAAGATTATCAGCATTAGGCCCTGGAGGTTTATCTAGGGAAAGAGCAGGATTTGAGGTTCGTGATGTTCACTATACACATTATGGTCGACTTTGTCCAATTGAAACACCAGAGGGACCAAATATTGGTCTGATTTCTTCTTTATCTGTTTATGCTAAAGTGAATAATTTAGGTTTTATTGAAACTCCTTATCGAGAGGTGGTTGAAGGTAAAGTTGATATTAAGAAAACACCGATTTACTTGAGTGCTGAAGAGGAAGAAGGTAAAAAAATTGCCCAATCTAATTTAGATTTAGATAAAGAGGGTAAAATAGAATTAGATAAAGTTGTAGCAAGAGAGGAAGGGGATTTTCCATTGGTAACTCCTGAGGAAGTAAACTATATGGACGTATCACCAAATCAGATTTCTTCGATTTCTGCTTCTTTAATTCCATTCTTAGAGCATGATGATGCTAACCGTGCATTAATGGGATCTAACATGATGCGTCAGGCAGTACCTTTAATGAGACCTGAGTCTCCAATAGTAGGTACAGGTTTGGAACGTAGAGTAGCAACGGATTCAAGAATTTTGATAAATGCAGAAGGAAATGGAGTTGTTGAATATGTTGATTCTGATAAAATCACTATAAAATACGACAGAACGGACGAAGAACGATTAGTAAGTTTTACTGAAGATGAAAAAACTTACGATTTAATAAAGTTTAGAAAAACCAATCAAGGTACATCTATTAACTTACATCCCATTGTTGTTAAAGGTGATAAAGTTGTTAAAGGTCAAGTTTTATGTGAAGGGTACGCTACTGAAAAAGGTGAGTTAGCCTTGGGTAGAAATATGAAAGTAGCTTTTATGCCTTGGAAAGGGTACAACTTTGAGGATGCTATCGTAATTTCTGAAAAAGTAGTTCGTGAAGATATTTTTACTTCTATCCATATTGATGAGTATTCTTTAGATGTTAGAGATACTAAATTAGGTGCGGAAGAGCTGACAAATGATATACCAAATGTTAGCGAAGAAGCTACTAAAGATTTGGATGAAAATGGAATGATAAGAATTGGTGCAGAGATAAAACCTGGCGATATTCTTATTGGTAAGATTACTCCAAAAGGGGAATCGGATCCAACTCCAGAAGAAAAGTTATTACGAGCTATTTTTGGTGATAATGCTGGTGATGTAAAGGATGCTTCTTTGAAGGCGTCTCCATCATTAAATGGTGTTGTTATCGATAAAAAGCTGTTCCAAAGAACTATTAAAGATAAAGCGAAAAGAAGTCAAGACAAAGAAGATATAGCAAAACTTGAGGCTGAATTTACGCTTAAATTTGATGAAATCAGAGAGCGTTTAGTTGAAAAACTTTTTAGTTTGGTCAACGGTAAAACCGCACAAGGGGTATTGAACGATTTAGGTGAAGAAGTTTTCCCTAAAGGGAAAAAATATACCTTAAAAATGTTAAATGCCATTAACGATTTTGAATACCTAACCAAAGGTACTTGGACAACCGATGACCATTTAAATAAATTAATCACTGAATTAATTCATAATTATAAAATTAAAGTGAATGATATTCAGGGTGCATTGCGTAGAGAGAAATTTACAATTACCGTAGGTGATGAATTGCCAGCAGGTATTGTAAAACTAGCTAAAGTTTATATTGCTAAAAAACGTAAGCTTAAAGTAGGTGATAAAATGGCAGGTCGTCACGGTAACAAAGGTATTGTAGCTCGTATTGTACGTGCAGAAGATATGCCTTTCTTAGAAGACGGAACACCAGTTGATATTGTATTAAATCCGTTGGGTGTACCATCTCGAATGAACATCGGTCAGATTTATGAAACCGTATTGGGTTGGGCTGGTCAGAAATTAGGTCAAAAATATGCAACGCCAATTTTTGATGGTGCATCAATAGACCAAATTACAGAATTAACCAACAAGGCAGGTGTACCTGAATTTGGACACACTTACTTATATGATGGAGGAACAGGTGAACGTTTTGACCAACCTGCAACTGTGGGTGTTATCTATATGATTAAATTAGGTCACATGATTGAGGATAAAATGCACGCACGTTCTATTGGACCATACTCATTAATCACACAACAACCATTGGGTGGTAAAGCACAGTTTGGTGGTCAACGTTTTGGTGAGATGGAAGTTTGGGCATTAGAAGCTTATGGAGCATCTGCTACGTTAAGGGAAATCTTAACTGTAAAATCGGATGACGTATTAGGTAGGGCCAAAACTTACGAATCTATCGTAAAAGGAGAGCCAATGCCAGAACCTGGTTTACCAGAATCATTTAACGTATTGATGCACGAGTTAAAAGGACTTGGATTAGACGTTAGATTAGAGGAATAACAAAAAAAGTAAGCAGTGTTCAGTATTCAGTTGGCAGTTGCCCTGAATACTGAACACTGCCAACTGAACACTTACAAAATCATGGCAAAACAAAGAGAAAAATACACTGTAAAAAAATTCAATAAAATTTCTATTGGTTTGGCTTCGCCAGAATCAATTCTAGAAAAATCTAGAGGTGAAGTTTTAAAACCTGAAACCATTAATTACCGTACTCATAAACCAGAAAGAGATGGTTTATTTTGTGAGCGTATTTTTGGCCCTATTAAAGATTATGAGTGTGCTTGTGGTAAGTACAAAAGAATTAGATATAAAGGAATTATTTGTGACCGTTGTGGAGTAGAGGTTACTGAAAAGAAAGTTCGTAGAGATAGAGTAGGTCATATTAATTTAGTCGTACCTATTGCCCATATTTGGTATTTTAGATCATTGCCAAATAAAATGGGTTATTTGCTAGGATTACCCTCTAAGAAATTAGATATGATTATTTACTATGAACGCTACGTAGTAATTCAACCTGGTAATGCTAAAAATGCAGAAGGGGAATCGTTAGAAAAAATGGACTTCTTAACCGAAGAAGAATATTTGGATGTTTTAGAATCTTTACCTCAAGATAATCAATATTTAGATGATGAGGATCCAAACAAGTTTATCGCTAAAATGGGTGCGGAGTGTTTGATTGAGCTATTGGCTAGGATTGATCTAGATGCACTTTCTTATGAATTGAGGCACAAAGCAAATACTGAAACTTCAAAACAACGTAAAACCGAGGCTTTAAAAAGATTAAATGTTGTTGAGGCATTTAGAGATGCCAATTTAAATAGGGAAAACAAACCAGAGTGGATGATTATGAAGGTGGTACCTGTTATTCCACCAGAATTACGTCCATTAGTACCGTTAGATGGTGGTCGTTTTGCAACTTCTGATTTAAATGATCTTTATCGCCGTGTAATCATTAGAAACAACCGTTTAAAAAGGTTAATGGAGATTAAAGCTCCTGAAGTTATTTTGCGTAATGAGAAGCGTATGTTGCAAGAATCGGTAGATTCGTTATTTGACAATACTCGTAAATCTTCAGCAGTAAAAACAGAATCTAACAGACCATTAAAATCATTATCAGATTCATTAAAAGGTAAACAAGGACGTTTTCGTCAAAACTTACTGGGTAAGCGTGTTGATTATTCTGCTCGTTCGGTAATTGTTGTTGGGCCTGAGTTAAAATTATACGAGTGTGGATTGCCAAAAGATATGGCAGCCGAATTGTACAAACCTTTTGTAATTAGAAAATTAATTGAAAGAGGAATCGTAAAAACGGTAAAATCCGCTAAGAAAATTATAGATAAAAGAGAACCTGTAGTTTGGGATATTTTAGAGAATGTCTTAAAAGGACATCCTGTACTACTGAATCGTGCTCCAACATTACACCGTTTAGGTATTCAAGCTTTTCAACCAAAATTAATTGAGGGTAAAGCAATACAATTACACCCATTGGTATGTACCGCCTTTAATGCGGATTTTGATGGTGACCAAATGGCTGTTCATTTACCGTTAGGTCCAGAAGCTATCTTGGAAGCTCAGTTGTTAATGCTGGCTTCGCATAGTATTTTGAATCCTGCTAATGGTTCCCCAATTACTGTACCTTCTCAGGATATGGTATTAGGTTTGTATTACATGACCAAAGAGCGTAAAACAGATAAAGATTATACAGTAAAAGGTGAAGGAAGTATTTTTTACTCTCCCGAGGAAGTAAATATTGCTTTTAACGAAAAGAAAGTAGATCTTAATGCTGGTATAAAAGTTAGAACGAAAGATTTTAATGAAAAAGGTGAATTAACAACTCAGATCGTTGAAACTACGGTAGGTAGGGTTTTATTCAACGAGGTTGTTCCTGAAGAAGCAGGATTTGTTAATGAAGTTTTAACTAAAAAATCATTGAGAGATATTATTGGTCGTATCTTAAAAGTGACTGATGTTCCAACAACAGGTGAGTTTTTAGATGCAATTAAAGGTATGGGATATCAATTTGCATTTAGAGGTGGATTGTCGTTTAGCTTAGGTGATATAATTATTCCTAAAGAAAAAACTTCAATGATAGATTCTGCAAACGAGCAAGTTGACACCATTACTTCTAGTTATAATATGGGTATGTTAACTAATAAGGAACGCTATAACCAAGTAATTGATATTTGGAGTTCTACAAACAACAAGTTGACAGAGCTTTCCATGAAACGTTTAAGAGAAGACCAACAAGGGTTTAACTCTGTATATATGATGCTTGATTCTGGTGCAAGGGGTTCTAAAGAACAAATCCGTCAGTTAACAGGTATGCGTGGATTAATGGCGAAACCAAAAAAATCTACAGCAGGTGGTGGAGAGATTATTGAAAACCCGATTCTTTCTAACTTTAAAGAAGGATTATCTATTCTAGAATACTTTATCTCTACGCACGGTGCTCGTAAAGGTCTTGCAGATACCGCTTTAAAAACGGCTGATGCAGGTTATTTAACCCGTCGTCTGGTTGATGTTTCTCAAGATGTTATCATTAACGAACACGATTGTGGAACGTTGAGAGGTCTTGAAGTATTCCCATTAAAGAAAAACGAAGAAATTGTAGAGTCTTTAGGTGAACGAATTTTTGGTAGAACTTCTTTAAACAATGTCAGAAATCCGTTAACAGATGAAATTATAGTTGGTGAGGGTGAGCAAATTGATGAAGATGTTGTAGCAATTATTGAATCATTACCTATTGAAAGTGTAGAGGTGCGTTCAGCATTAACCTGTGAATCTGCTAAAGGTATTTGTGCAAAATGTTATGGTAATAGTTTGTCAACCCGTAAAATGGTTCAAATCGGTGAAGCTGTAGGAGTTATCGCTGCACAATCTATTGGAGAACCTGGTACACAGTTAACATTGCGTACGTTCCACGTAGGTGGTATTGCTGGTAACATTTCTGAGGATAACAAATTAGTGGCCAAGTTTGATGGAGATGTTGAGATTGAAGATTTAAATACGGTTCAAGGTCTTGACAATGATGGTAATAAAGTTGATATTGTAATTTCTAGAACTTCTGAGATTAAAATTATCGATAAGAAAACTGGTATTACATTAAGCAATAATAATATTCCTTATGGTTCGTATCTTTTTGTAAAAGATGCTAAAACCATTAAGAAAGGTGATGTTATTTGTCAATGGGATCCTTACAATGGTGTAATTGTTTCTGAATTTAAAGGTAAAATCGGATTTGAAAATATAGATCAAGGTATTACTTATCAAGTTGAGATAGATGAACAAACTGGTTTCCAAGAAAAAGTAATTTCCGAATCAAAGAATAAAAAAGTAGTTCCTACTTTATTAATATTGGATTCTAAAGGTGAAGAAATCAGGTCTTACAGTTTACCTGTAGGTGCCCACTTGATGGTTGAAGAAGGAGAAAAAATTGATGCTGGTAAAGTGTTGGTTAAAATACCTAGAAAATCTGGTAAAGCTGGTGATATCACAGGGGGTCTTCCAAGAGTAACGGAATTGTTTGAGGCTCGTAATCCATCTAACCCTTCAGTAGTTTCTGAAATTGACGGTGTGGTTTCTTTTGGTAAAATTAAGCGTGGTAACCGTGAGATAATTGTTGAGTCTAAATTAGGTGACATTAGAAAATATTTAGTAAAACTTTCTAATCAAATCTTAGTTCAAGAAAATGACTTTATTAAAGCAGGGATGCCATTATCCGATGGAGCTGTAACACCAACCGATATTTTAAATATTAAAGGGCCTGGTGCGGTTCAAGAGTATTTAGTAAACGAAATCCAAGAAGTATATAGGCTTCAAGGGGTTAAGATAAATGATAAACACTTTGAGGTGGTAGTACGTCAAATGATGCGTAAAGTTAGAATTATTGATTCTGGAGATACTATTTTCTTAGAAAATCAATTGATTCATAAAAATGACTTTATTGAAGAAAATGATGAAATTTACGGAATGAAAGTGGTTGATGATGCTGGTGATTCTGAAAACCTAAAAGCAGGTATGATTGTTTCTGCACGTAAATTAAGGGATGAAAACTCGATTTTACGTAGAGCTGATAAGAACTTAGTAGTAGCAAGAGAGGCAGTTCCTGCAACAGCAGAACCTATCTTACAGGGTATTACAAGAGCGTCGTTACAGACCAAATCGTTTATTTCAGCGGCATCTTTCCAAGAGACTACTAAAGTATTAAATGAAGCTGCGGTTAGTGGTAAAGTTGATACCTTAGAAGGTCTAAAAGAAAATGTTATTGTTGGTAAGAAAATACCAGCAGGTACAGGTATGCGTTTCTACGATAATATGATTGTAGGCTCAAAGGCAGAAATGGAAGAGAACTAAAAAATGATTCCCTGATGGCTTTTGCCTCAGGGTTTCTGGTTTTACCTCTCCTTGGGAGAGGTCGGAACTGCTTTTGGCAGTTCAGGGTGAGGTAAAATATAAAATTCATTGACTATAAAATTAAAACTAACAGGAGAATACCTCGCTCAACCGCTTAGTTTTAAAATAGTTTGATTTTAAATTTTATATTTATGGCAGAAGATAAAAATAAAGACCATCAATTAAATATTGAATTGGATGAGAGTATTGCAGATGGCACTTATGCTAATCTGGCAATAATCAATCATTCAGTATCTGAGTTTGTTGTTGACTTTGTAAATGTTATGCCAGGAACACCAAAAGCTAAAGTTAAATCAAGAATTATATTAACGCCGCAACACGCAAAACGTTTAACAAAGGCGTTGGCTGAAAATGTAAGCAGATTTGAAAAGGCCCATGGTGAAATTAAAGATTACGAGCAACCGCCAATTCCAATGAATTTTGGACCGACGGGGCAGGCGTAAACTAGACCAAAAAAATTGATACGTTGATTGGTTTTTAAGGTTGCTCGAAATGTTTTTTTTAGCAACCTCCAATTTCAATGAACTTTGGATCGACGGGTCAAGCATAAATAAGTAAAACGCCTCCACTGATTAGTGGGGGCGTTTTTATCTTACTTGATATGAACTTTAAAAAATTTTGGACATACCCACTTTTATTCGGAATACTCGGAGCTTTATTAGGACTAATTTTACGCTACGCTTACACCGGAGCCATTAACGGTTTTCCTTTTAAAAACGTATTACATTCGCATAGCCATGTAATGCTATTGGGATTTGTTTTTAATGGGCTGTTGGTAATTGTATGGTCTAATTTCACATCCCATATTGACAAAATAACTTTCCGCTTATTTTTAATGCTGCAACTTTGTATAGCCCTATTCTCAGTAGCATTTGTACTACAGGGGTATGCTCTTTTTTCTATACTGTTTTCTACTACTCATTTATGGATAAGTTATATTTTGTTAATCAGACTCTGGAAACAGGTTTCGGAAGATAATCCGCAACATAAATTAATAAGGCTAGGGATTATTTTCCATTTCCTTTCCAGTTTAGGACCTTATATGTTAGGATCATTAATGGCAATGGAAATGCAAACTTCCCCTTGGTATCAACAAGCCATATTTTTTTATTTGCACTTTCAATATTTTGGGGTGTTTTTTGTCTGGATGTTGGCTGTGTTATTTAAAAAAGTAGAAATTAGTTTAACGAAAAAGGAATCAATAGCACTTGCGGTTAGTCTAATCTTTCTTTTTGCACATTCTTTGGATTTTAGTTTTAACCATTGGTCAATTCAGTTTTTTGGAAGCATTGGTTCGGTCGGATTGTTTTTATTATTACTAAATTTTGTTAAACGGTTTAATGTATTAAATAATGGATATAAGCTCATTTATTTAGGTGTTCTAATTATTGCTTTTTTTAATATAATAGGAAGTGTCCCTCCAATAGCCAACTTATTAGTTGAAAGCCGTTTTATACTAATTGCTTGGCTTCATTTGTTGTTTTTGGGTATTTATACGCCGTTTATTTGGTTGTCTTTGTCCAAAAAAGTTCATCCTCTGGTATGGTGGTTATATGGTTTGGCATTATTTAGTTCTGAAATAGCACTAGTTTTTCCTAAAGCAATTACAAATTTTATTTCTATACCAATACTATGGTTTTTGTTTGTAAGTTATTTAGGTATATTTTTATGTATTTGTTGGGTACATATTACTAATCTTTTGAATTTTGGCAGAAAGAAAGTAATCAAGAGATAAATTATTATAAAACAAATTCCTCTTAAAGATAAAGTACCATTTTAATATTACTTCGTTGGTAAGGACTATCTTTTTCTAATTCAACTTCCTTAAAGCCATATTTTCTATAAATATATATGGCATTTTCTAAAATGGTGCTTGAATATATAATGAGTTTTTCCCAATCTTTCTGTTTTGCAAAATCTATACAATATTGCAGAAGTTGCTGTCCAATTTTATGCCCTTGAAACTCTGGAACAACTGCCATTTTACTTAATTCAAACCCTTCCTTTTCGTTCATTAAGGCTACTGTTCCGGCAACTTTATTGTTTACTAGGGCAAAGAAGATAAAACCGCCTTTATTAATAATATAGTCTTTTGCGTTTTCTAAAACTTCTTTATCGTGTGCTTCTACATAAAAGTATTTCTTTAACCAAGCTATGTTTAAATCTTTAAATTTAGAAGCATATTTATCCGAATAAGGAACAATCTTAATTTCCATTTGCTACATCTTACTATTTACAAATTCAATTACTTCTTTTTCCGCTTTCAAAGCATTTTGATATATTTTTTCGGCTTTCGAGATAATTTCTTCCGCAAATTTTCTGTCTTTTAAATCTTTGGCATTGATGCGAACGTTAAAGTATGCACCAATTACTGCGGTTCTAGCACATAATGCTCCAACGGCAGCATCGGAAAGTGAACTGGGCAAACCTTCTTTAACCATGGCCTGCATTACCTCCATGGAATTATAAGCGGTCTCCATAACTTGAAACGGAATTTCGGTTGCATATTTGGTAGCATCTTCAATAGCTTGTTTTCTGAGTTCTTTCTCTTCGTCAGTTCCTTTTGGCATTCTAAAACCATCAATAATTTTACCAAAGGCATTGGTATCTTCGTCAACTAAAAAAAGTAATTTTTCTTTAAATGCTTGTCCTTTTTCTGCCCAATCGGAATAATATTTCCATTTATCGTCCCAACCTGCCTTGTGCGAAGACAAATTAGCGACCATTGTGCCTAAAGCTGCACCTAAGGCTCCAGTATAAGCAGAGATTGAGCCTCCACCGGGAGCAACGGATTCACTTGCGGTAACATCTGCAAAATCCGTTAAGGATAAATCAATTAATTTTTTTTCGGCATCCTTGTTCAACACATACTCAATAATTTTTTCTTGTGGATTGAAAGGTTTTAAATCATCCAGCCCCAAAGATTTTACGGCTATTTTTATTTTTTCACTTTCTGTTATTCCTAAAGAACGTTGTTGTTTTTCCAAAAAATAATCGGCAGCTGCTAACATGGCTTTAAGCGGAATAAGGCCTACTAGTTCAGACCCAGTTACTCTCAATCCACGTTCGTCAGCAGCTTTAAGGGTTTCATCAAAAGCAATGTGCATTGGTGTAATAGATATGTTGGTCAAGTTATACGATATTTGGGCTATACCGTATTCCTCAATATACCAACCAATCCCTTTAACCGATTTCAATTTCCCCGGAATGCGAACAGGCATACCGTTACTATCCAATACTTTTTTACCGGTTATAGGATTGCCTTCTCTTTTAATCCTACCCGCTTCACGCATGTCAAATGCAATGGCATTAGCCCTTCTAGTTGAGGTGGTGTTCAAATTGATGTTGTAGGCTATTAGAAAATCACGTGCTGAAATGGCAATGGCCCCAGTTCTTGCTACACTTTCGTTAAATTCAGCTGGACCAAAATCAGGTTTCCATTCGGTGTTTGTCAATTTTTTGGGTAAACCCTCATATTCCCCCGCTCGACAATTGGCCAAGTTTTTTCGCTTCGTTTCTTTAGCAGCGGTTTCATAAAAATATCCGGGAATACCGAGTTCATTTCCTACACGCTCACCCAATTGATGGGCATATTTTGCCGTTTCTTCAAGGCTAATCCCAGAAATAGGAACTAAAGGACAAACATCGGTAGCTCCAAAACGTGGATGTTCACCTGAATGTTTACGCATATCAATAAGTTCCGCAGCTTTTTTTATCAATCTGAAAGCTGCTTCTATAACGGGTTCTGGTTCGCCTACAAAAGTAATTACGGTGCGGTTGGTGGCTTTTCCAGGATCAACTTCGAGCAATTTTACGCCCTCAACCGTTTCAACAACTTTTGCTATGGTATTAATTTTTTCATTATCACGACCTTCACTAATATTAGGCACACATTCTATCAATTTTTTTTGCATTTGATCGGGGTTTTCAGTTTTAAAAAACTCAAAGTTATATTTTGTTTTTTGAATAAGTTATATTTTGTTAAAAAATTAAGAAAATAACTGGTTAAAATTCCTTAGTTTTGCCGCGAATTTAAAAACAAATAAGAATGAAAATAGTAAAATTTTTTACAGTTATATTTATGTCGGCCGTACTTTTTTCTTGTAACAGTCAAGGCGTTACAAAAAAGTCTTTAAATAGTGAAATTGATTCGGTCAGTTATGCTATAGGCTTAAATATGGCCAACAACCTAAAGCAAAATTTTGAGGAAATAGATAATGATTTATTTGTTCAGGGTTACATAAACGGGATGGATTCAACAAATATGCTAGTGCCGGTTAATAAAACCGACAGCATCTTAAGAGCTTATTTTCAGAAAAAACAAATTGCAGATCAGAAAAAGCAACAAGAGGAAGCTTTAGCAAAAGCCGAAGAAGAATTTGCAGATAATAAAGCTGCCAGCGAAAAATTTTTAGAAGAAAATAAATCAAAGGAAGGCGTTGTTACTACTGATAGTGGTTTGCAATATATTGTGCTAAAAGAGGGTACAGGAGAAAAACCTTTGCCTACTTCTAAAGTAAAAGTACATTATCATGGAACTACAATAGATGGAACTGTTTTTGACAGTTCTGTAGAAAAAGGAGAGCCTTATTCGCCAGTAATTAATCAAATGATTAAAGGTTGGATCGAAGGTATTCCATTAATGAAAGAAGGTGCCAAATATAAGTTCTTTATACCTTCTGATTTAGCTTATGGAGCTTTTCCAAGACCAGGCGGGCCAATCAAACCATTTTCAACACTTATTTTTGAAGTTGAATTGTTAGAGATAATCCAGAAGTAGGTACTTACCTTAAACATAAAATTAAAAAGGAGCAATTTTTGCTCCTTTTTTTATGGACTTTATTTACTATCCGCCTTGACCATGATTTAATATAGTTGCTAAATAAAAATTCAACACATAAAACGAAATAAATATCGCAGAAAACAGAAAAATCAGCAAGTTGATTCTGCTCTTTTTAATTTGATTATAAACTATTAAAACATAGATAAATATTATTGAAAAAATAATGTTCAATCCAATAAAAATGGGGAAATATTTCTCTTGGGTATGTTCTAATTCAGATAAATATCCATCTGGAAAGCCCATCATGTCATACTCATAATAGTTAACCAATGCCAAAAGAAAGGCAAAAATAACTAAAAAGGATATTCCTATTTTTTTTATTTTTTCCATAAATTAATTATAAATCATTAAACGTTTTTTTTAAGAATATAGTTTTATTTTAATATGTCAAGACAAAATACTCAACGATTGATCGATTAAAATTACACGGAAATGGGTAAATATATTCCCCTGAAAATTGGGATTTTATGTTTTGCGTTAATTTTAAAAGTGTTACAGCACACCTTTGGTTAGAAAAGTTTTTAGTTTTAGCTTTATAAAAAACAATAAACATGAATATTTTTGAAGCCTTAAGAAAAGACCACGATACCCAACGTGACTTATTAAAAAAATTAATAAAAACCTCTGGAGATACCAAAAAAAGAGATGAAATTTTTAAAGCGGTAAAAAAAGAACTGGAAATACATGCCGATGCCGAAGAACGCTTCTTTTATAAACCCCTTATTTCTGTTGATATGACGCAAGAACATTCTAGACATGGAATTGCAGAGCATCATGAAATAGATGAATTGATAGAAGATTTAGAAAAAACGGACTACGATTCATCTGCCTGGTTAAAAATTGCTAAAGATTTAAAGGAAAAGGTAGAACATCATTTAAAAGATGAGGAACATGCTTTTTTTCAATTGGCCGGTAAGGTTTTTTCAGAAGCTCAAAAAAAAGACCTTGCCAAAAGTTATCAAAGCTATATGAAGAATAATGATGAAAAAGCATAAAAATGTTTTATAAAATATCCAATATTGCGAATAAAAAAATAATAGAAGAAGAACTGGAAATACGGTACAAATTCCCCGAAATTTATAAACAGGAATCTGTAATTAACGGACTAAAAGAATCCAACTTATCAGTAGTAACCCAAGAAAACCCTGACCAAATTAGTTATGCAATTTGGGGATTGCTACCTGAGGAATTTGATGACAATTGGAGCGTTTTTCAGGATGTTACCAATACTTTAAATACTGATTTAGAGCAGGTTGAAGACAGAAACGAACTCTACACAAAATCTTTGGCCCACAAACGCTGCCTAATAATTGCTACGGGATTTTTTACCTCTTATTTGTTTAATGGCAAGGTGTTTCCGTATTATATTCACTTACCCGATGAAAAGCCATTCTGTTTTGCAGGAATTTATAATGAATTGGATGATGGATTTTTGACATGCTCTATTTTAATATCAAAGACAGTTCCATACTTAAAGAACATACCACATATTAGCTCAAAGTTGCCTGTAATTCTTGAACCCAAAAACTATAAATATTGGCTACAAGACAATTTATCTTTAGATGCTATTCAGATGATGTTGGCCAGCCAAGATAAAATGGATTTTGAAGCGTATCCTATTTCAAGGAATTTTTACAAGAAAAAGTTTGACCATCATCATATTTTACAGCCTATCAAAGATTTTAGTAATCTGAATTGAGTCTTAAAAAAAAATAGGATTTTTTCTTAATTGTTTGAGTATGACTGGTTATCTGGTTTCAGCAATAATACAGCAAATACAAACCGAACCTGTCTGCCGACAGGCAGGTAGAAATTCCGCGAGTTTCGCTAGGTATAAAGATTCAGAAGATGGCAAAAACCGAACAATTAATTATTTACGGTGCTACTACCAATATATTCTAATTATAAAATATTTAAATAATCTAGCCTACGTTTAACTTCAAGGTTTTCAACAACAGTTGCAGAAATATTTTTAAGTTGAATATCAAATTTATATTTATGTTGGTTGGATTGCATCAAAACAATTGAATTTAATATCAGCAGAGCTTCCGCAGGTTTTTTAGAATTGTATAACGCATCTATCATAACAGATGAAGGATCCTCAATCTTTGTTATTCCCAAATATTCGGCTGCCCGCATACGATTTAAATTTTCTGTATCATTGTAGGCAATAGCTCGTATTATTTTTTCTAACGGCTTAGCACTTTCTTTAAAGATACTACATGTTATTAATCCCCAATACCTTTCCCATGGGTCTTCAGAATTTAAACTATTGATTATTTCCTCTTTTACACTTTTATACTCTGACAGGCACAAATTTGAAATATCTACATATTTCTTAATTTCTCCCTTGTGTAATCTTCCAAATTCAACAGGGTTGTAAAAAGCATTTTCAATTAAGAAATGTTCTGGGTAAAAAGACAAATCCGGCATTTTTTTAACCCATGTGTTTAGACGTTGTCGCAGGTCAATAGTAATATCAAGATACTTTGGGTCTGCAATAAGATTTTTAGTCTCAAAAGGATCAGATTCAATATCAAAAAGCATTTCTGGTACACGATCTTTGTAGAAAGCAGATTGTTCTTTATTTAATTTACCGTCTTTATACATTGACTGCCATTCTTGATAAGCGAGCTGTTTATAGCGATAGTTATTCATTAAGCCATCATAATTAAATGGCTGATAACTTCTGATGTATTTATATTTCCCTTTTCTTATAGATCTTACATGGTCATATTTTTCGTCAAATCTATCGGCATAACCGAATGTCTCATCTCTAGCATTCACTTCTTCGTTACTAATATTCTTCCCCAAGAAGGCTCTTCCGTCTATGCCTTTCGGAATTTTGGCTCCAGCTAAGTTTAATACAGTTGGTGCTAAGTCAATGAAACTCACAAACCCATTAACGGTACTTCCTTTTTTAACATCTATCAAATGTTCATATTTTTGAGGTACATGGACAACAAGAGGTACATGTAGTCCTGTTTCATAAAGGTATCCTTTGCTTCCTGGCAACACTCCCCCGTGATCTCCAAAATAAAATATAAACGTGTTTTCGAGTAAACTGTCTTTTTCGAGTTCTTTAATAACTTCACCTACCTTATAATCCATTTCCTGAATCTTATCACGATAAAATGCATTGGTATATCTAAAAATCTTAGTGTCTGGATGATTCGATTGTACTTTAAAGCTATTTTCATCAGTCTTAGTAACAACCTGATTCATTTCCTTTTCTGTAAAATGAAGCCCTCCTTCATGAGTAGTACTAATATTAAAGACATGGAAAAACGGCTGCCCTAGAGTTCTATTTTTCCACGAAGCATTTCTAGAAGACTCATCCCAGACGTTATCTCCTTTAACTATGTTGTAATCTTCCTTGCTGTTATTGGTTGTATAGTAACCCACTTCGCGTAAATAGGCAGGGAACATCATCAACGAATCGGGCATAGGAACTTTTGTTATTTTTCTATGAAACTGAGCAGCTAATCTTGGGGCGTAACTTCCGGAAATTATTGTTGAACGGGCAACACTACAGACAGGTGCATTAGAAAATGCCCGACTGTAAATTATTCCATGATCTGCAAGTGATTCAATGTTGGGTGTTGAAATACCATTATCATCAAACATTTTCAAATAATGCTTTGAATTGTCCTCTGATATTATCCAAACAATGTTTGGTTTTTCAATTTTATGTTTATCAACACTACACGAAAAGGAAAGAGTCAAATAAAAAATTAATTGAATTAAGATTACGAATTGTTTTTGAATGTATTTCATGGTAGTGATAATTAGTGGTAACGGTCTAGCTAAGTTGCGTTTTAATACAGTTCAGGTTTTGTTAGTATCAGCTTCTACTTCTTTTCTTCACGCAAAATCTTTTCCATTTTACGCCCTTTAGCTAATTCATCAATCAACTTTTCCATTCGTCTGCAATCGCGATACAAGGTAAATTCTTCAGATATTTCTTCAATACGATATCCGCATACTACACCTTTAATCATATGTGCATTTTTATGGATTTTGGCTCCTTCAAAAAAATCTCTAAAAGTTCCGTTACCACTAATAAATGATTCTAATATATCCTGATTATAACCCGTTAACCACAAAATAACTTGATCGAGTTCTTCTTTGGTTCTACCGTGTTTTTCTATTCTATTAAGGTAATGAGGATAAATAGACCCAAAATTCATTTTTGCGATTTGCTCATTTTTTTCTGCGGTTACTTCTGCCATGACTTGTAATTTATTGATGCTAATGTATTTTCATGTATAATTTCGTTGTGTGAGAACTAAGTTAGCAAAAAGAAGCGAACCAATTGTTCAGTAGCAATTAATTTTATACGTCTTAAGCTGGCTTTTTTCCATTTGCTATTATTCTACATTGTTCAAATTCCATTCCGGGATAAGTTTCATTTGCCCAATCACTTAACAACTTTAAAACGGGTAAAAGTCCAACTGCTTTTTCGGTTAATGAATATTCAACTCTTGGTGGAATTTCAGCAAAAGCCTGTCTTAAAAGTAATCCATCATTTTCCAATTCTTTCAATTGATTAGTCAGTACTTTTTTTGAGATTGTTGGGATAAGTGCATTTAACATTCCAAATCGCATAGAACCATTTGATAATAAGTATAAAATAATCGGTTTCCATTTATTGCCAATTATGTTCATCGTATGCACAAGGGAACAAGCATTTGGATTTTCTATATATTTTCTTGCCATTAGTTACTTTTTGGTTACCACTATTTGTTCAAATGAACAGTTTAATGGTTTATTTTTTAAACTAATATTAGTTTCTTTGCGATACAAATATAATTAATAATTTAAAATGAAAAATATTTTTATAATCAACGGTCATCAGAAATATCCATTTTCAGAAGGAAAACTAAATACAAGTTTCGTTGATAAAGCTGAAACATTTTTTAACAGTAAAGAATTTCTAGTTAAGAAAACTACAATGGAAGATAATTATGATGTAAATGAGGAAATCGAAAAATTTAAATGGGCAGATATTATCTTTTTTCAAACGCCTTTAAATTGGATGGGGGTAAGTTGGTCATTTAAAAAATATATTGATGAAGTGTTTTCTATGGGTATGATGGGTGAAATGTCTGATGGTGATGGTAGAAGTAAAGAGGCACCAAAGAAAAATTATGGGTTAGGTGGAAAGTTAAAAGGAAAGTATATGATGTCAGTAACAGCTAATGCACCAAAAGAAGCTTTTAATAATCCAGAGGAAACATTTTTTAATGGAATGAGTGAAGATGATTTGCTAAAACCAATGCACTTAAATTTTAAATGGTTTGGATTTGAACCATTACCAACGTTTATGGCATATGATGTAATGAAAAATCCCGAAATAGATAAGGATTTTGAGAGATTCGAAAAACATTTAGAAAATAACTTTTAAAACTTTGACTATGAATAGACCAACACCAAAACACACAGCACCAGATTTACGGTTTCCATTATTAGATGGAAAACAATGGAATTTAGCGGACCAAAAACCAGACAACTTTACCTTAGTTGTTTTTTACCGAGGTTTACATTGTCCTATTTGTAAAAAGTATTTACAACAATTACAGGAATTGTTACCCAAATTTGAGCAAAGAGGCGTTAATGTAGTAGCTGTAAGTATGGATACTGAAAAGAGAGCAAGACTTTCTCGTCAAAAGTGGGAATTACCTAATCTTACTTTGGGTTATAGCTTATCAGAAAAATCTGCAAGAGATTGGGCTTTGTATTTAAGTGCAGGTGTAAAAGATGGAGAACCCAATGTTTTTAGTGAACCAGGATTATTTTTAATTGACCATAATAACCAAGTTTATTATTCTGCTATAAACAGTAATCCATGGGGAAGACCATATTTGCCATCTTTTGTAAAAGCTGTAGACTACATTGTTACGGCACATTATCCGGCTCGTGGGGAAATGTTATAATTTTGTATATGTCAAAATATAGTTTCTGTTGAAGAAAACATTCAAATATTTAGTTCAAAATAGGCATGCCACATGGTTGGAGCTTTTTTTTGATTTGGTTTTTGTGTCCAGTATAGGTATTGTTACGCATCAACTTGCACATACGCATCATAATCATATAGACCCTAAACAAATTTGGATGTTTCCTCTTCAATTCCTATCTATTTGGTGGATTTGGACGCTACATACCTTATTCGCTAATCGTTTTGATACAGATAGTAGGTACCATAGAATTTCAAGTTTGGCTATCATGTTTTTAATGATAACAATGACTGCCTTTTTAGGTAGTGATTTATTTGAAAACTATGGGTTGTTTATTGGCTTTTATGCAGTTATTCAAATAATTATTGCGGGCTTGTATATTAATTCTACTAAAGCACTTAATGAGTCAAAAGAGTATGCTAATAAATGCGGTATAATTATAATTATTGGAACAATTATTATTGGTACTTCATTCCTCTTCCCTGATCCTTACAGAGAAATTACTTTAGTTTTAGGAATCGTCTTTGAAATGATAGCTTTTGTTCTTGTAAGCAAAAACAAGAACGTACCTCCAGTTCATAAAGAACATTTAGTTGAAAGAATTGGTCTTCTTTCCATTATACTTTTAGGTGAATCTATTATTAGTTTAACAACAGCCTTAAGAGATATTAATTGGGATGCATTGAGTGTCATTGCTGCCGTAACTGGATTTATAATGATAGGATTAATCTGGTGGATTTATTATGATAGCTTTCATGTAATGGAAAGATTAAAAGCAATGAAGAATGGTTTTACTCTTATTTATTCTCACTTCTTTCTTGCTATGGGATTTGTGATATTAGCTAATGTCATCAGACATGCTATTTTGAATGATTTAAACCAAAACGATTTTAGGGTACTGGCAATAGTAGGAATGTGTTTCTTTTATGTAGGAAAACAAACCATATATTTTAAATTTTTACCACCTTTTAGAAAACCTATAGTTATCAATACACTTATTTGTGTTTTTATAACAGTGGGTTCAACGTTTCTTCCAAAAATTGAATATGCACTTATAGGAGTAACAATTGGAATGTTATACTACACAATAGGGAATTTTAAGTTTACATTGACAAAGGACGTGTCGAGGTTTTTGGATTAATAATGATTTGAAATAGTCTTTCAGCTTGCGTACAACGATCTCGTATAACCACATTGTGGTTATATCGTTTATGTCTACAAGTTAATTATTTTAATAATTGGTCTATAAACTATTAATCGTTTTATGCAACCCGTAAAATCTTTTCCATATTACGCCCTTTTGCTAATTCATCTACCAACTTATCTAAATATCTTACCTGTTGCGTTAGCGGGTTTTCAATTTCCTCTACCCTATAGCCACAGATTATACTTTTTATAAGTTTTTGTAGCTTTTTTTTGTCATAGCCGTTTAACCTTCTATTACCAGATGTAATTCTGCTTCAGTTCTGTCTTTCTTTTCTACTTTTGTAACGTAATGTGGATAGACGGAAGCAAATGTCATTTTTGCTATACGCTCGTCGTGGTGGCTAGTGTCTTTCATCTGTTACTGTTTTTTTACAAATTAAGCTAAGTTAATAACTTTTAATTACTTTTTGCTCTGATTATAATCAACTAAAAGCCCGTTATGGATCCAACTGGCCAAGGCTTCTCTGTTTTCATAATTTAAAATTCGTCTTTGGTCTTTTTTATTTTTTATATTGCCCAATTCGATATAAACCATAGCTGGAAAAGTCTTTTTTATTAAATACAACCCCCTAGAGCTTACCGAACCATCGTATATTCTATTTGGTTGGTGTTCGTTATATTTATCTTTAAATGAATTTAGAATGTTTTCGGCCAACTTTTTTCCACTTTTACTTTTGCTATCATGATAGAAAAATACATCAATATTTTTACCTTTATTTCGGCTGTCAACATGCGTTACAATTAATCTTTGATAGGCACCTTTATGTTTTAAATATAAATTGTTTACTGCCTTTGTACGTTGTTTTAATCTTAAATTTTGGTCTAGGGGAATAGGCTCGTTGGGGTGACAAAATTCATCATGATCTACTTCTAAAATTTTATCATCACGAATTCCATCATTTTTATCTTTTATAATGATGTAAACTTTTGCACCATTGGCTATTAGCATACGAGCAAGCCGTAAAGTTACATCATAGGCATATTCATCTTCCGATATTAGTTTGCCGTTATAAGTTGTGGTAGCACCAGGGTCTGGACCACCATGACCGGAAATTAAATAGTAAACGGCACCTTTTAGATTGTCATTCTCCAATACAATTGAATTGTATTTTTCGCCAAAAATAGGGTCGTAATGTTTTTCAATTGTAGTCAGAGTATCTGTAGGTTTTTCTATTGCTTTAGGTTGAATACTATCAACGGTAGCAAGGGTTTCTGTTTTAATTATAGCTTCTTCTACAACTGTAGGTAGGATATATGCTCTGCCAATAATTAAACCATTATTGGATTTTAGCTTTTTCTTATTAAGTTTAATAAATTCTTTAAAGTATTTTGTTGGTTCCAAACCATTTTTGCGAAGAATTGAATAAACACCATCACCGTTGACGGCGATAACCGTTTTTTGAGGTGTTTGAGCAAAAACTAAACTATTTAAAAAAAGGAAAAAAGAGAAGCAGAATATTTTTTTAGACATTTATAAAATGACTTTTTTAATTAAAATTATTATGAAGCGAAATTAGCAATTTTTATAGAATCAATAGTTGTATGAATGAGATACCATTTATTTTAAACAACTAAACTATTTCTCCATCAATTAAAACCTTGTCTATCAAATTACTGCCAAAAGCATATGGTAAAATTCTTATGATGAAAAGGCTTTTTATTTTAATAATTTTTGTTAAGAATCATAAATGGACATAAACTGTAAAGAGCACCCTAGCTTAACTACAATCATTATAATTTGATATATCCTTAATCTTTTTATATTCTCCAAAATACATTTTTTCCGAGTATCCTTTAATAACATCCGTTGAAACTCCTATCTCATTTAACAATAATGAATGTAACAATAATATTAATTTGGGAGTGTTTGTGTATAGACTAGTTCTATTCCACTTTTTGGATTCTCGCTTTCTTGAAAAATGAGTAAAATAATGTCTAGTATTCATTATTTTTTCTGGAAATTCTTGTAAGTCAGATTTAGAAAAAGTTTTCACCGTAATGTTGCAATAATAAAATCGTAATAATCTCTTTATTCTTACCTTAAAGTGTGAGCCAAAAAGACCTGTCTCAGTATCACTATATTCTTCATTTTCCTCCATGAATCTAGCATGAAAGGTTTCTAATGCTTGACAAACTAGAATGAATTTATTTTCAACATTTAAGTTTTCCTTTAAGAAATATTGAAAAATATTAATAGCAGGCTTTAAATCTTCATATTTTTCAAACCATAAATTTAATGTTTCATTTAAATTATTGATATCGTTATATTTAAAAGGGAAAATATGATTTTTAGGGAATTCATTAATTTTCGCTTTAGTATTTTCAAAAAATACTAGTTCTTTTTTGATTTCGGAATTAGGATTAATTAAAATAGAGTTACTGAAAAAGCGTTGAATATATGATTCAATATTCCTATTTATTACTAGCGAGAAAAAATTTATTATTTGGTTTCTTAATGTAAGAAAACAATCAATTTCTTTAGGTCTTTCATTATGAATTTTTAAATAGACGGATTGATTAATCTGGAAGATTACATCATTTTTTTCAGCTGAATACGAATCCATTTCGAATTCAACTGTTAGGTGCATACCATTTCTAATTTCTATATGAATAGTTTCTGGATTTTCATATTTGGCAGATATTACATTATGGCCATAAGATTCGGATAAGGAAGGTGAATCCATCCATTCTTTTAATCCATCAAAATTAAATTTAAAATCATTGAACTTTAAATCCTCTACGGTTGTAAAACAATGTTCTCTTATAATAGATCTACAAGAAAGTTTGTTCTCAACTATACCGCTTTCATAGTTAGCTTTATAACCTCCTTTCCATAGACAATCCAATAAAGTGATATTGCCTTCAGCAGTTTTTCCATAAACGATGGGAAATTTGATTGTATCCTTGAATTTTGGTAAGTTAGCTAAAAGATTTAATTTGAAAATGTTTTTATGTTCAGAGTCAAGTGTTCCGTAAAATCTTTTATTACTTAAATCTGGGAAATACCATTCACCATGAATCTTCATTAGCTTAATTTTAAATTATCTTTCCGTTAATTATAACTTTCTTAATCAAATTACTGCCAAAAGCATATGGTAAAAATCCATAAGAAGGAATTTCTTTGGTAATTATCAAATTCGCTTTTTTTCCTTTGGTGATGCTTCCATGGGTTTTAGACAAGTTCATGGCATACGCTCCATTAATGGTGGCAGCATTAATGGCTTCTTCAGGTGTCATTTTCATTTTGATGCATGCAGTGCTAATTACAAAATTCATATTGCCACTAGGCGTAGAACCTGGGTTGTAATCGGTGGCTAAAGCTAAAGGCAGTCCCGAATCTACGATTTGTCTCGCAGGTGTATAAGGTATCCCCAAAAAAAATGAGCAGGAGGGAAGTGCCACGGGCATTGTTTTGGTATTTTTTAGGGCTTCCAAATCTTGAGGGGTCATAACCTCAAGATGGTCAACGGACAAGGCATTGTATTTCACGCCTATTTGAACCCCACCTATACTATTAAATTGATTAACATGTATTTTTGGTGTTAATCCATACTTTTTGGCAGCCTCTAAGATTTTTTCTGTTTGTGCTACCGAAAAATAGCTTTTTTCGCAAAAAACATCTATAAATTCCGCTAAATTTTCGTTGGCTATTTTAGGTAGCATTTGGTTGATTATCAAATCAATATATACTTCTTTATTATTTTTATATTCATCTGGAAAAGCATGTGCTCCTAAAAATGTGGCTTTAATGGTTATGGAATAATTTTCTGCTAATTTTTTAATAACACGTAGCATTTTTAATTCGGCTTCAACCGTTAATCCGTAGCCTGATTTTATTTCGACCGCACCTGTACCCAAAGCTATAATTTCTTCTAATCGCTTGGCGGACTGTTTATATAGTTCCTCTTCATTTGTTTCTTGTAACTTTTTGGCAGAATTTAAAATACCGCCGCCTTTTGCTGCAATTTCTTCATAGGTAAGTCCATTGATTCGGTCAACAAATTCACCTTCTCTATTTCCGGCATAAACAATATGTGTATGGCTATCGCACCAAGCGGGCAATACCATTTTTCCTTTGGCATCAATTACCTCATTTACTACAATTCCATTAAGGTCTTCCATTTTACCAAAATCTTTAATAGTATCGTTTTCCACTATTACATAAGCATTTTTTAACGTGGGTAGAATTTTCATTTCAGCACCTGAAACCATGCTGACAGAACTTTCTCTTATTTGTAGCAACTCCTTTATATTAGTAATTAATGTGGGCATAAATGACTATATTTACGGTAAAGATAAATCAAAAATGTCGAAATTAACAGAAAGCCAATATCCCGCATACTTTAAACCTTACGTAGAAATATTGGGTACGGAAGTAAAATCTATTGTAACGCATTTAGAAAGTAGTTTAGAGAAATCTCTAAATTTATTATCTGACGCATCAGAAGAAAAACAACTTTATCGTTACGCTGAGGGTAAATGGACTATTAAAGAATTAGTTCAGCATATTATTGATTCTGAACGCGTGTTTGGTTACAGAGCGTTGACCTTTGCTAGAAAAGATACGACGCCGTTACCTGGTTTTGACGAGAACAATTACGTTTTACACTCAAATGCCAATGATAGAGGTTACAAAGAATTATTGGAAGAATTAAAATTGGTAAGGGCTTCAACGGTTTTGCTATTTAAAAGTTTTGGTGAATCAGATTTAATAAGTAAAGGAACGGCAAGTGGTAAAACAATATCAGTCAATGTTTTAGGATATATTATTTCGGGTCATTTATTACATCATTTAAAAATAATAGAAGATAGGTATTTAATTTAGAGATAATAATTAGTCTGTTGTTTACGTTATTTAGTAAAAATACGCTAGACATGAATAAAAACTACGATGCTGAGAACGACGAATCTTTCCGTCGCAAAAAAAGAAGAAAAAAGAATATTAGACCTCACAAAAAAGATAAATACGCTTTATCTAAATTAATCGAGTACGAAAATTACCTAAATAATATTGAATTGTTCAGTAAGGGAAACAATCATTTAGATTTTCAATAATATTTCTTATATTTGAGTACAGAACTGATTTAAACTTTTTCCATTCGTTAAAAAAAAAATTAATTTTCGCTTAAATGCGAAAAAATTAAATCAGTTCGTAATTTAATTTTTCAATTATGCGAAATATATTTATAATAACTTGTTTTTTAGTTACACTTACAGTTTTTTCACAACAAGAAAATGTTGTCAGTAAGGATAGCGTTGCAGTACCTACAAGTATATTTGCAGTTGGGTCTCTAAATTACCAACAAAATAACGAGGTAGTCGGTCCTTTACGTTTAACAGGGTATAAATTTTTAATTGTTGATTTTTTTAACAATGATTTTTCCTATAACCATATGAATTCCATCTCCATAGATACACGGAATTTTGGAAGATACGCTTCTTTTGAAGATATAACGGACAATTATAATAAGGCTGAGTTAAATAAATATGATGTTACTAGAAATACGAATCATTTTATATGGAATACGTATCAAAATCGTCGTATAATTAAACAATGGCAAAAGCAAAATGAACCGATAAAAAATAATTAATAAACGGTTTTGTCTTCTTTTTCAGACCATTTTTTAAAGGCAGTTAAAGCATCATTTCGAGAAATTTGTTGAAACGGAATACTTCGCTTATCAAAATCTAAGTCCAATTCTTTATAGATAAAAGAGTCGTCAAAGCCAACTTTGGCAGCATCAGCATGATTGCAACCAAAATAAACTTTATCAGGTCTTGCCCAGTAAATAGCACCCAAACACATAGGGCAAGGTTCGCAAGAAGTATAAATAGTGCAGCCCTCTAATTGAAAAGATTTCAAATGTTGACAAGCATCTCTTATGGCAGTAACTTCCGCATGAGCTGTGGGATCGTTATTCGAAGTAACTTTATTATTTCCACGACCAACAATTTTACCATCTTTAACAATTACACAACCAAAAGGACCACCTTCATTGGCATTCATTCCATCAATAGCCAATTGTATGGCCTCGTTCATAAAAAGTTCATGATCAGATAAATTTTCATTATCTGATTGAGCCTTTGCGGCTTCATCCAGAAATTTTTTGTTGAATTGGTTACACATTTTTTAGTCTTTAGTCGGTGGTCTTTGGTCGTTAGACTATTGGTAGATATTAGATTTGAGACGTAAAATTTTAAACATAAAAACTTCTAATATCTAATGTCTAACATCTCACATCTAATTAAAGTCCACTAGTCATTTCCTCGGGTTTTACCCATTCGTCATACTGCTCAGCGGTAACATATCCTAAGCGGATAGCTTCCTCTTTTAAAGTTGTTCCATTTTTATGAGCGGTATTTGCTATTTCGGCAGCTTTATAATATCCTATCTTAGTATTTAAGGCAGTAATCAACATAAGAGAATTATTTACCAACTCTTCAATTCTTGGTTTATTTGGTTCAATTCCCGTGGCACAATGTTCATCAAACGAGGCACAAGCATCACCTAATAACCTAGCGGATTGCAATACGTTATTTGCCATAACGGGTTTAAAAACATTAAGTTCGTAATGTCCTTGCATACCACCTACGGTAACAGCAACATCGTTACCGATTACTTGGGCACAAACCATAGTTAAAGCCTCTGCCTGTGTTGGATTTACCTTGCCGGGCATTATGGAACTACCAGGCTCGTTAGCGGGAATAATCAATTCTCCAATGCCACTTCTAGGACCCGAAGCCATTAACCTAATGTCATTGGCAATTTTATTCAAAGATACCGCCAATTGCTTTAAAGCACCATGCGATTCTACCAGTGCATCATGAGCCGCCAAGGCTTCAAATTTATTTTCAGCTGTTATAAAAGGTAGTCCAGTAAATTCAGCTATTTTTTTGGCCACTAAAACATCATATCCTTTTGGAGTATTTAATCCAGTTCCTACTGCTGTTCCACCCAAAGCAAGTTCAGAAAGATGTGCCAAGGTGTTTTTTAATGCTTTTAATCCATGATCTAGTTGTGAAACATATCCTGAAAATTCTTGACCAACGGTTAAGGGCGTAGCATCCATTAAATGGGTACGGCCAATTTTAACCACACCTGCAAAGTCTTTGGCTTTTTTATCTAAGGTATTTCTTAATTGCTCAACGCCAGGAATGGTAGTTTCAACAATCATTTTATAACAGGCAATGTGCATTCCTGTAGGAAAAGTATCATTAGACGATTGCGATTTGTTCACATCGTCGTTCGGTTGAATTGTTTTTTCACCTTCACCAATTTTTTTGCCCGCAATTTCGTGGGCACGGTTGGCAATAACCTCGTTAACATTCATATTACTTTGTGTACCGCTACCAGTTTGCCAAATAACCAAGGGAAATTGGTCGTCTAATTTGCCAGCTAAAATTTCATCACAGACTTTGGAAATAAGATCGCGTTTTTCTTCGGACAAGACACCTAATTCACAATTGGCATGGGCTGCCGCTTTTTTGAGGTAGGCAAAACCATAAACTATTTCTAAGGGCATGGAACCCGATGGGCCTATTTTAAAGTTATTTCTTGAACGTTCGGTTTGTGCTCCCCAATAGTTGCCGGCAGGTACTTTTACCTCGCCCATAGTATCTTTTTCTATTCTGTATTCCATTGATAATGATTAATAAATTGGTATACAAAGGTACAAAATATGTACCTTAAACGTATAAAAAAAGGTCAGCATTTGCCAACCTTTAAACTATTTTCCGTTTCAGAATTTATCCTCCAAAGCCTTCATCATCGTCAAAACCTTCTTGACGCCCTTCTTGCCTTTTCTTTTTCTGATTAAACCTATAGGTAAAAGCTAAATTAAAGCTACGTTGTCTCCATTGGAACTCACTGTCACTATTAAATGTGGGGGTGAAAGATTCCATTGAACGTTTACGAGAGTTAAACACATCACTAATATTAAATGTGATAGAAGCCCTTTCATTGAAAAGGTCTTTACTAAAGGCTAAGTCCGTAGAAAACATTCCTTTTCTTATATTTTGGGCATCTTCAGTTGGGCCCATATAAAATAAACGCGTTTGCCAATCAATTTGGGCTGGTAAAGTTACTTTATTGTTTAACCTTACAAACCAACTTAAGTTATTTGCCCCATAATCAACATCATTGTACTCACCGATGGTTTCATTCGAAAAGAAATTAAAGTTACCGTTCAGATTCCATTTTTGTGTAGGCCTATAGGTTACCGTAAATTCAAACCCGAATCTGTTTTCTGTAGCCAGATTAATAGGTGTACGTCTAATTACAGGAATTTCAGTACCTCCAACAGTAGCCGTTCCACCTGTATCTTCGCTTATAAAAGTAAAGACATCTGTTGCTTTTTGGTAATAAATTGAAGAATTTAATGTTAATTTTCCAAATCTATTCAGATAACCGAAATCAACACTATTAGAATAACTCGGTTTTAAATTCGGGTTTCCTTGAAACAAACTTGTGGCACTGCTCCTTGAAGGAAAAGGATTAATATATCGAGAGCGAGGCCTTCTAATCCGACGGTTATACCCAAAAGTTAAACTCTGTTTTTCATTAAGTTCATAACCTAAATTTAGAGTTGGAAAAAAACCTGAGTAATTTTGATTCTGAAAATCGTTGCTCGTTCTTTGATCTATTGTAACATCTGTAGTTTCAAATCGTAAGCCCAATAAATAAGAAAACTTGTCTTTTATTTTACTTCCATATTGTGTGTAAAGGGCATTTACATTTTCTTTATACAATAAATTATTACTTACATCAGTGTCCGTTACAAACGTACCATTTTCATTAAAGGCTAATGTATAATCTGTATCTAAATCATTAAATTCACCTCGGTATCCAAATTCAAATTGACTTTTTTCTCCAATAGGCAAAACATAATCGGTTTTAATAAGAATTTCTTTTTGAATTTCAAATGTTCGTACTTTTTCTGCGTCTTCACCATCTTCACTAATTAGTGAGTTTTCATCTTCACTGGCATCTGAGTACTGAAAATCTGCAGTTAGTTTATGCCCATCTGTTTTAAAATCTTTATTAAAATTGAATGAAAACTCCGTTGTTTTATCTATGTCATTCTCTGGATCAAAACGTGAGGATTCCTTTATTAAATCTCCGTTTGCGTTATATTCTTTAATGGAGTTGGTTGTTTCGCTATCACTGTCTCTATTACCTAATAATACGGCAGCAGTTACTGAGGTAGACTCATTGATATAGTATTCTACACCAAAATTTGTATTGAAACTATTCCCTTTTCTTTCTGTTTCCCTTCTTTCATTCAAAAAAGTATCAGGGTTGTCAAAAAGTAAATTTCCATCATCATCAAATTCTTTATTAAAGTATTGCGTTTCAGTTGTTGACAATCCCGGTGATTCTCTATAACCATAACTTGTGGTATTAAAAAAGTTAAAGTCGCCCGTTCTATAATTAATATTTCCTGAAATACCAGCTTGAAATGGGTAGCCTACATTTGTTGTTATTGCTCCATTAAATCCTTGTAGTTTGCTACGGCGTAAAATAATATTTAAAATTCCACCGGTACCTTCAGCATTGTACCTGGCCGATGGCGAGGTAATAACTTCAACCTTTTCTATAGCATCTGCAGGCAACTGACGCAAAGCATCTGTTGAGTTTAAACCAACCAACCCGGATGGTTTACCGTTAATTAATATGGTAACACTTTCATTACCACGTAAAGCCACATTGCCTTCAACATCGACGGAAACTGAAGGGACGTTATCTAAAACATCACTTACTGTACCACCTCTTACTGTTAAGTCTTTACCAACATTGTATATTTTTTTATCAAGTTTAATTTCTACCGTGGTTTTTTCAGCAATAATTTCAACTTCATCTAATGCTTCAGCGGCTGCATGTAGTACAATTTTCCCTAAGTTCAAATTACTGGTTATTTCTTTGTTGGGAAGTTTATATGACTCAAAAGAAATGAATTCCACAGATATATTATAAGTTCCTTTTTTTACATCAATATTAAATTTTCCCTCGGCATCTGTTAATCCACCATCAACTTGATCTCCATTAGTTGGTCTTAATACGATTGTTGCATACTCTAAAGGTTGATTGGTTTCTTGATCAATTACGGTACCCGAAATTTCAAATTTTTGGGCATTTAAAGTTAATGAGATAAAACTTAAAATTATTAATAATATGAAATTTTTCATGTGCTTTATGGTGATTTATAATCCTTAATTATGTTTTGACAAAAATAAGCACTTAAAGCTTGAGCAAGGGTTAATTTGTGTTAACGATTGTTAATGAGGTTTTTATTTTATAAGGCCTTGGCGGATTGATAAAGATTGATGAGTAGGGTATTGGGCCAATAAAGTTAATATTGTACCACCGTTAAATAAAAGTTAAAAGGTTAGGGATTAGTTGAGGTCAAAAAAATAAGTAAACCCAAGATTAAAAAAAGAGGTGTTTTTAACTTCTCTTTCAAATTCAAAACTACTGGGGAAATTGAAATTATAGCCTAATTCTAATAAGAAGTTATCGTAATCTAATTGAATTGGAAGGTTTAACTGAACATTTCTTAAACTAAATTTTTCAAAAGAATTTACCACCCTATTTATATAAGGTAAATCGATGCCAAGCCTATCGATTCTTGAAGTGTCGATATTTTCGCTGGCTAGTAAAAAAGAGACATTTGGAACTAGCACAAATTCAGCATCTGATGTTGTACCCAAATCGAATAACTTAATAGTGCCGTACACCGCAATATTGGTTTGGAAACCGGTTCTTTTACCAAATAAATAAGAGGCATCAATTATAGACCCGTAATAATCGTTCTTGTTACGTATACTAAAACTTCCGTCAATACTATTTTCAAAATCATTGGAATCGGTATCTGAAAAAATATACCTACTGTACCCCAATTCCCCCTTTAGATTTTTATGTTTCCCGAAAAACTTCCCATAACCAGCGGTAAGTATGGTCAAGTCCCATTTTGGGTCAAATTTGTCATAATATGCTCCAGCTACTCCTGCATAAATCCCATTGGAATTTTTATACATCAATTGAGGTGATATACTAAATTGATTAATGCCTAAATCACGACCTAAAAAATAAGTTTTATCATTAAAATCCAAAGAAGCTATTATAATTTTATAGTTATTGACCTCATTAATCAGGTCGATGAGGTAAGCATCATCAAGAGTTATTAAATTATCAATTATTTCATCAATTTCTTTATCAACTTCAGGGTCTTCTTGCGAAAACAGTAGTTGATTGATGAAGATAAAAGCAAGTACAACTAAAATTCGATTCATATTATTTTTTTATTCAATCTAAAATATTCCCCGAAGGCTCAGCCTCGGGGTTACGAGTTTACCTCTCCTTCGGAGAGGTCAGAACTACATTTTTTGGTAGTTCTGGGTGAGGTAAAATAAAAAATTTCAGTTTTTAGGTTTAAAGACCAAAACTTAATTGGTGAAATACCTCAATAGAAATAGAGGATATTCGGTTTCAAGAAATTTTTTATACTATCTATCCATATTATCACGGATAAGTCTTCTTAACCTTCTAACCAATCGCTTTCTATCATTTATGTTTCTTTTGTTTATAAACTTTCGCAATCTTAATTTTTGTCTTTTAGTTAAAGATTTTTTAAAAACATCTTTTTTTCGTTTTAATAAATTCTGATTAGCACTTATAATATCCAATTGTTTTTTAGATATGGTTTTTCTGAGCAGTTCTGTTCTTTTTTCTTTGCTAAGACTTTTATTTCGTAAAATTTTTAATTGGGCTTCGGTCAAATTTTCTTTAAAAATGGCTCTGGTCTTATCTAATAATTCCTGCTGTTCTTTTAACAATTGCTTTTGCTCTTTGGTTAAATATTGGAGATGTTTATCCGTATTTTCTTCTTTTTGAGCATAGCTATACTGGCACAGCAATACAGTTGTTAATAGTAGGAATATTGAAAATAATCTTGTAATTTTCATAATGCTTTTCTTTGTTTTTTTGAGCTCATAGCATATATTATGACTTCAAAAAATAAAAAAGGTTTAATTATTTTCTAAATTAGTTTAAAAAAAATAAGAAATACAATATTGAGAACATAATAATCGAAAAAAATTATTATTTTTGACCCATTAATATAAATCAACATTAAAATGGAATTTCAGCAATTTATAGGATTTTTAATTTTCTTAGGGGTATTTACCATGGGGTTTTGGTTGTTGATTTTTTCGTTGGCTTTTATTGTGCCTTATTGGCTTTTTGGAACCATTATGGAAAATATGAAATTAAAGCGTGAAGCTAAAAAGAATAAAAAATAATAGTTATAATTTATAAGTGGAAATAAATAAGGTTGACTTTTGTCAACCTTTTTTTATGCGTAAATTTATTTTTTTTTACATTTTAATATCCTGTTTATCTTCTAATTCATCTTTATTAATATCAGTACTTCTATCTTTATTATTTTTACTTTGTTGTTTAAATTGATAGGTAAATACCAACGAAAACTGCTGATCAAATCTTACTTGTCGGTATGTATTACTATCGGCTTCTAAAGACCGTGTAGTAAAATTTTTGGTATTAAAAACATCAGTAACTTTAAAAGTTAAATAGGCTTTCTTTTTTAAAAGCGGTACACTAACCATTAAATTGGTAAAGTTTATAGTCTCATATTTTGCTAAACCATCTATCATTGGCGATTGATAATAATGTTGAGCCCTAAAACGTAAACCATTATTTAAGGTTACTAATGCCGAAGCTTCTGCATACCAAACCGTATTTGAAACGTTGTAAGCTTCATCTAAAGCCTTTTTAGTTTCCTCTCTGTACGGGCTTATATAAGTATTCAATCTAAGCCACTTAAAAGGTGTATATGTCAAATCAACATCAACACCTATGCTTAATTTGTTTCCGCTATTTATAGGTGTTCTTTTAAAAATTTCCAAACCATTAGTATTTTGTCCCGCACTTTGTAAAACGGTTAAAAACTGATTTTCAGCATAAGTTGCGTATAACGATGAGGTTATTAGTAATTTCTCAAAACTCATATCATACAATAACTCAAAGAAATTAGTGTAATAGGGGTCTAAATTTGGATTTCCAACCGATTGGTAACGTTCGTCATTTAACGATATGAACGGATTAATTTGATAGATTTCTGGTCTATTGATAGACCTGCTATAATTTAAAGACAGATAATTTTCATTTTCAAATTCATAACCAAATGATGCTGACGGAAAAAAATCTGTATAATTTTTAGAATTCTCATTGTTGGAGTCTGTTCCGATAGTAACATCAGAAAGTTCTGAACGTAAGCCGAGGGCGTAAGAAAAACTACCATGTGTTGCAGTATATTGTGCAAATAAGGCATGAACTTTTTCATCGTAATTAACTATATCCGTATATCCGCCAATGGTTGTGAAACTACCACTATTGCTATCGAACTCTGAAAGATTATAATCATTTTTATAGAATCGTAATGTACTTTTATAACCTACTTCCAGTCTTTTATCTTCCTTAAAAGGCAAGGTATAATCCAATTGAAATAAATAATCATTTAAGTGTTGATTTTTGGTTACTTTTTGCTGAATGTTTTCAGGATTTGGTACAGAAACACTTTCAAAAATTTTGGCTTTATTATCTGAAATAGTATTACTATATTTAAAATCAAAAGATAATCTTTCGCCTTTTTTGCTAATTTTATTGGTGTAATTCAGTAAAGTTTCAATTTTGATAATATCATCGTGATCATCTACGTTTCTTTTTGCGGTTCGTTTCACCGATTTTTGTGAATCAAAATCGTTCAAATCTAATTTGGAAAGAAAATCTTTATTGTGGTTATTAATTAAAAATGATGCCGTTATTGTATTTTTTTCATTCAAATAAAAGTCACTGCCAATATTGAACAAATAGCTATTTCGTTGATTTTCATCTGTTCTGTTTTGTTCAAAAAAACCTAAAATATTTGAAGAATCGTCAAAATAAGTTTGGTCAATATCAGTATGTTTAATTTTCTTTTGATTGTTAAAACTGATGGTACTAAACAAATTTATATGATCCGTACTTTTATTTAAAAATACAGAACCACCATTATTTTCAGGTATTCCACCGTGAATATCAATAGAACCGCTAAGTCCATTACCTTTTCCTTTTTTAGTAACAATATTAAGAATACCACCGCCGCCTTCAGCACTATATTTGGCAGAACGGGTTATTATTTCAATTTTTTCAATATTATTTGAGGGCATGGCACTTAATAAATCCAACCCATTACCCAAACCAAACAAGGGTTTACCATCAATCAATATGGTAGCGGAAGCCCCTCGCATAGTCACATTACCATCTTGATCTATAGTTACGGATGGTGCGTTATCTAAAACCTCTAAGGCGTTACTTCCATAATTGATCGCATCTTTTGATGAAAAGTATATTTTTCGGTCTATTTTAAATTCGGTAAGTCGTTGTTGAGCGGTAAGTTCAACTTCTTTTAAAATTTCGGATGAATAAAATAGAACGATGGTACCTAAATCTAAAGATTCAGTTAAATTTTTATTGGCTAAAATATAAGGATCAAAGGAAAGGAACTCAGCTTTTATCGTATAATTATTCGGTGGAATTGCTATTGAAAAATTTCCTTTTTTATCGCTTGTTGTTCCAAAAACTAGCGAGTCCTTTTTAAAGGAAATAGTTGCAAATTCAATAGGGCTACTTGATGCAGCATCAATTATTTTACCGGTAATCGTTATTTTTTCGAGAGTTTTTTGCCCATATAATGACAAGGTAAACGCTATTGTAACAAGAAGTAGGCCTATTTTTTTCAATACAATTCCCTTTGCTTACAAAGCTAAGTGTTTAAAATAAAATAAAAAATAGTGGTTTTTGGGTAGTTCGAGTTTTGATTATTTTACAAAAATTAATCAAGCAACACGTTAATATTTTCAGGTGGTCTGCCTAAAACCGCTTTATCTCCTTTAACCACAATAGGCCTTTCAATTAATTTAGGATGCTTAGACATTGCTTTGATAATTTCAGCATCGGAAAGGGTTTTACCTTTATAATTTTCTTTCCAAACAGATTCATTTTTTCTAATCAATTGAATTGGAGTAAAGTCTAATTTTTTTAAAAGGTCTTTGATTTCTTTTTCCGAAAGCGGATTGTTAATATAATCCACAACTTCAAAATCTTGTTTTGAACTGTTTAAAATTTCCAGTCCACTTCTACTTTTGCTGCAACGGTTGTTATGGTATATTTTCATGTTTACTTTTTTAAAGTGCAAAGCTATTAAAAACTGACATAACATCATATCTTTGCAATCTTAAAGTTGATAAATGATACTAACCGATACACATACCCACTTATATTCGGAACAATTTGAAGATGATCGCCCAGAAATGATGAAACGTGCTTTTGATGCTGGTATTTCACGTTTTTTTATTCCTGCAATTGATTCAAGTTATAATGATGCCATGTTTCAATTAGAGCAAGATTATCCAGAAAATGTTTTTTTGATGATGGGTCTGCATCCTACAAGTGTAAAAGAAAATTATAAAGAAGAATTGGCTTTGGTCAAACAATGGCTTGACAAACGAAATTTTTATGCTGTAGGCGAAATAGGGATAGATTTATATTGGGATAAATCTTTTCTGCAGCAACAGCAAGATGCTTTTAAAACACAGATTGAATGGGCTAAACAAAAGGGATTGCCCATAGTTATTCATTGCAGGGATTCTTTCGATGAGATTTTTGAAGTGTTAGAAGATGTAAATGATGATAAATTACATGGCATTTTTCATTGTTTTACGGGTAACCACGAGCAGGCGGGAAAAGCCATTTCTTACAATATGAAATTGGGAATTGGTGGGGTTATAACTTTTAAAAATGGGAAAATAGATCAATTTTTAAATAAAATTGACTTAAAACATATTGTGCTGGAAACCGATTCGCCATATTTGGCACCGGTTCCTTATCGCGGTAAACGCAACGAAAGTAGTTATATGATAAATGTCTTGGAAAAACTGGTAACTATTTATAACTTAAGCCCTGAAGAAATAGCCACAATAACTACCGAAAACTCAAAACAAGTATTTGGAATTTGAAAGCATAACATATTACAAAACGCCTATAGGTATGGCAAGAATTGTTGGAGATAGCAACGGTATATCTTCCATAACGGTTATTGATGGAGATGAAAAAAGTTCTACGGATATTCCCAAGAGTTTACAAGATTGCGTTACACAACTTGATGAATATTTTCAGAAAAAGCGAACTACTTTCAATTTAAAATTAAATCCACAAGGCACAGAATTTCAAAAGCAGGTTTGGCAAAGTTTACAGCAGATTCCCTACGGAACCACAAGGTCTTACCAAAAGCAAAGTGAGGCTTTAGGTGATGTAAAAGCAATTAGGGCAGTAGCTTCTGCCAATGGTAAAAATCCGTTGTGGATTGTTGTGCCATGTCACCGTGTAATTGGCTCGGATGGTTCATTAACAGGTTACTCTGGAGGTATATGGCGTAAACGTTGGCTGTTGGAACATGAAAATCCGCCAGAACAACAGTCACTTTTTTAAGGTACAAGAAAAATAAATTAAAATCTTTGAAGTAGTAATTTCCCTCATTTTTTCAAGCCCGCCTGCTGGTGGGCAGGGCGGTGCGGTTCTTTAACCTAATATCCTCTTAACCAAACTATCCTTAGCTTCTTGATCCTCCCCACACAGCCATTGTATCACGTTATCTTCCCACATTGCATCTTTTTCGGTCTCGGAAATTATTTTTCTGTCAATAGCAAGATCTAATATTTTCCCGGGATAGGAAGATTGTTTTACACTTTCCATTTCACCTAACGGGTAAGGGTCGTCCAAACCGATAAGTACCTGTTTTGATCCTTGATTTTCAATGAGTAATTTTAAAGATCCAGTGTCATGCACTAGTGTATCGAAGAAAATATTTTTGTGCCCAACCGCCTTTCTAGGATGATGTTTGCCTTCAAATAAATCTGGGCGACCATCAAAACCTTGAATACGACGACCTAAATTGATTTGAGCTAATTGCCCACCATGGGCAAAGCAGGTACGCATGTTTGGGTAACGCTCTTGGTAACCGTTTAACGTGAAAAAATGGTAAGCATCTGCACATTGGGCCAACATCCAAATCAGATGAAAACGCCATGATGTATTTTCTAGTTTTATAAATTTTTCCCCATCATAAGGGTGGATTTCCACCGCTAAATTCAATTGACTTGCCAATTCAAAAATGGGTTCGTTTTCCTCATCAAAAATACACCGCCATGTGCCAATGGTATCCATATAATGGGTTGGTAAACACAGCAATTGCATCCCAAGTTCATGAACACAACGTTCAATTTCCCAACATGCACCTTTTACAAAACCAGGATGGACTACAAAACCACAGGTAAATTTACTGGGGTGCTCTCTTTGAATTTTAGCATTAAAATCGTTTTGAAAACGCAAAGCCTGTTTCATTTCCTCGACACGCAGACCGTTACCGTACAATTGCGATAAATTCAGCACCACCGCATGGTCTATTTTAAAACGTTCCATCCAAGCTAATTTTTCATGTAAAAAGAAACTAGAATCCGTTACAGGACGGCTCCAATCTTTTTGAAGCATAAATTTCCTGTCTTTATCCACCCAAAAAATACCTTTATCTTTCATGTATTGAGGTATCTCCTCAGGATAAGGCAATAAATGTGAATGTCCGTTAATACGTAGTTTTCTTTTTTCCATATTTCATTCCCCGCCCTTAGTCTTCACTCAGGATAAACTCCAGCGGGAATCTTTTAAATGTTAGTTAAATTTATTCTGTAAAATTCCTGTTTTCGCAGAACCTAATCAATTTTTACTTTCTTCGGAGGTTCCATTACTTCACCACAATTAGGGCAATGTCTTTTTTCTTTATCGCCATAGTATTTATCAAATATTTTTGGCATATCAGTTTCAATATTCTTTACGGTAAAATCTTCTTCATAGAGTTTAGTCGTACAATTTTCACAAAACCAAAGCAGAGCATCTCGCATACCTTCGGGACGCTTGTACTCTATGACCAAACCAACCGTATTGGTCCCACGTTGAGGGGAATGTGGCACTTTTGGTGGTAGCAGATAAATATCACCTTCTTTAATATGGACATCTTTTGGCGTGCCGTTATCAATTATTTTTAAGACAATATCACCTTCCACTTGATAGAAAAATTCCGGAGTTTCGTTATAGTGATAATCTTTTCTGTTGTTTGGCCCTCCAACAACCATAACAATAAAATCGCCATCTTTCCAGACAACCTTATTGCCAACTGGTGGTTTTAGTAAATGTCTATTTTCTTCGATCCATTCTTTAAAATTTATGGGGGAAACTAATTTACTCATAAAAAGCCCCTCTTAATCTCCCCTTAAGGGAGAAACTCAATGCGGGGAATTGAGTTACTGTTAAACATACTATTTTTCAAATATAAAGATACGGAATTATTACATTCCTATTTCAGTCCCTTATGAAGGATTGGGGTTTACAAACTTTTAGTCCGTCCACCATCTACAGGAAGATTAATTCCGTTAACATAGCTGGCTGCCTCACTGGCCAAAAAAGCCACCGCATTTGCAATTTCACCGGGTTGGGCAAAACGCTTGGCGGGGATACCATTTTTCATCGCTCTCGAAATTTCTTCGGCCGATTTACCGGTTTTCTCTGCCTTATTATTGATTATTTCTGTTAATCTGGTAGTGGCTGTGGCTCCTGGCAATACATTATTTACTGTAATCCCGTATTCACCCAACTCATTGGCCAATGTTTTACTCCAATTGGCGACTGCACCCCTTATCGTGTTGCTTACACCCAATCCATCCAAGGGTTGTTTTACAGATGTAGAAATGATATTGATAATCCTGCCAAAATCAGCCTCTTTCATTTTTGGTACCACTGTTTGCACCAACATGTGATTAGCTTTTAAATGTTGAGTAAATGCATTTTCAAATTCAGATAAATTTGCAGAAAAAGCTGTTCCACCTGCAGGACCACCAGTATTATTGACCAAAATGTGGAAAGTATCAACTTCAGTTAGTTTTTGGGCAATTTTTTGACCTAATTCAATGGGGTTTTGGAAATCGGCTACTATGTACGAATGATTTTGATAGGTATTTGGCAATTCTGATAATACCTGTTTTAGTTTTTCTTCATTTCTGGCAACCAATGTAATATTTGCACCTAATTCAGCCAATGCCATGGCACAGGCTTTTCCAATTCCTTGTGTGCTGCCGCAAACGAGTGCGTTCTTGTTTTCTAATTTTATGTTCATTCCCATCCCAACCTTCCCTAAGGGAAGGAGTTTTATTTAAGATTAATAATTAATGTTTTGTTTTCCTCATTTAATTCTATCCAATTTTCATTCACTTCAGGTATACAATCAATTATTTCAGAATTATTGAGTATTTTATTTTTTGAATTTTCACCAAGTCTTAGAATTACTTTATAAACTTCTTGACCAGTCTCCCCAAACCATGCTCTCAATTCTACTTCTGATTTTTGCTCAACATATTCTGAGTTGAAATTTACTTCATTTTCAGGTTTAGCCACGCCATCACACCAAAAAGATTTTAACTCTCTATCATTTTCATTGGAAAAAGTCTGTGTTATTTTATGTTCTAGTATTTGACAAAAATTTTCGCTAATCATCTACAATTCTCTTTTTTTTACCAATCTTGATTCTCGTCTTCTTGATTCTTTCTGTAATGAGATGCTGAAATCGAAGATTCATGAATTCAATTTAAAATAATAGAAAATTGATGAATAAACAAGTTCAGCATGACGATGAATCGTCAGTATTTTATACACACATTCTTCGCTTCCGTAAAAAACCGCAAGGCTTCAAATCCGCCTTCTCGTCCAACCCCGGAAGCTTTTATACCACCAAAAGGTGTTCGTAAATCGCGTAACATCCAAGTATTTACCCATACAATTCCCGCTTCTAATTTTTTGGTCATTCGCATGGTTCTAGCCAAATTGCTTGTCCACAATGTTGATGACAAACCATATTTTACATCATTTGCTAGTTGCAAGACTTCTTCTTCATTTTTAAACGGCATTATAGTTACAACTGGTCCAAATACTTCTTCTTGATTGATGCGGCAATTGTTCGACTTAACTTCAATAACCGTTGGTTCTAAATAATACCCATTTTCAAAGTTATTGACAGTAACCCTTTTTCCTCCACAGAGGATAGTGCCATTCTCATTTTTTGCAATATCAATATACTTTAGCACTTTTTCAAGATGTGGTTTCGAAACCAATGCTCCAATTTCAGTTTTATCTTTCGAAGGATGATCTACCTTCAACGCTTTTACTTTTTTAACGAAATCGGTTTTAAATTTCTCATAGATATTTTCTTCCACAAAAATACGACTTCCACACAAACATATTTGTCCTTGATTTGCAAATGAGGAACGAACGGTAGTTTCTAACATGTTGTCATAATCACAATCTGCAAAGATGATATTGGGGTTTTTACCTCCAAGTTCCAATGATAATTTTTTGAATAAAGGTGCTGCAATTTTAGCAATTGCCGCCCCTGTTGCAGTACCTCCCGTAAAAGAAATCGCTCTAATTTCAGGATGCTCAACAATGGCTTGACCTGCAGTAGTTCCCAATCCGTGAACTATGTTTAATACACCTTTAGGTAATCTTGCTTCATTACAAATTTCACCTAACAAATAAACAGTCATTGGCGTAACTTCACTAGGTTTAGCAATTACACAATTACCAGCGGCTAGGGCAGGGGCAATCTTCCAAGTAAAGAGATAGAGTGGGAGGTTCCAAGGGGAAATACAGCCCACCACTCCAATAGGTTGCCGTAAGGTGTAATTGATGGCATTTTGACCAATACTCTCGTGACTTTCACTTGCAAATTGTGTAATGGCATTGCCAAAAAATCTAAAATTACTCGCCGCCCTTGGTATATCAACTGACTTTGCTAAACTAATGGGTTTACCATTATCTTTACTTTCGGCTTCTGCAAAACGTTCTAAATTTTTTTCTAATAATTCAGAAATTTTTATCAAAATCCGACTGCGTTCTTCCAAACTAGTTTGTGACCAAGTTAAAAATGCTCTTTTTGCGGCTTCAACAGCCCTGTCAATATCTTCTTTAGATGAATTTGGCAGTTGTCCATAAACTTCACCTCTGGCGGGGCAATAGTTGTCTAGCCAACCACCATTTATGGGAGGTAAAAATTTGCCGTTGATGTAGTTTTGGATTTTATGCATTTATTAGCGTTATTTTATTCTGAATCTTTTCATAATCTCTTTCAGAAAATTTATCTTTACTGAGATGAATTAATTTTACTATATTTTTCCAAGCTGAGTTATTATTTCTCCAATATTTCTTGGTTTGCTCACCTAAAACATTTGCCAAAAGATCGCCTTCATATAAATCTCCTTCAGCTAAAATATTCTTTTCAAGTTCTTCAATTGCCAAAGGCATCAAGTATTTGAGTCCAATTTCTTGACCAATCATTAATCTTAAATCTTCAATAGAAAAGTCTCTTACTGCCTTTTTTCTTAGTTCATGACATTTTACAACCAAATTAGAATCGTAATTTGGTTTACTCCAAACTTCATTTTCTAATTGTTCCAATGACAAATGCGTTTTTGATTTCAAAAGTTTATTTTTTACACCCCTGAAGTCCACTCAAGGGGACAATTCTTCCAATTATAACCATCTAATACCTCAAGTCTAAAATCTCATATCTTTTTATAGGCTACCACCTTAATCTCAACCACTAAATCCGGATGCGGTAATTGATGTACCGCAACAGTTGTTCTTGTTGGTCCGGTTTCCTTATTAAAAAATTCGGCATAAGCTTTATTGTACCCTGAAAAATCATTCATATTTACTAAAAAAGTGGTTACGTCCACCACATCGGCCAACGTTGCCCCTTCATTGGCTAAATTACGCTCGATATTTTTTATAACTTCACGGGTTTGTACTTCAATATTCAGGTGTTTTGTCCCCATTTCGTCTATAACATCTACACCTGCAATGGTGTTGTCAGCCCTACGTGAACTTACTCCTGATACAAATATAAAATCGCCTACACTTTTGGTGTGCGGGTAAGCTCCTCTTGGTGTTACTTTTTGTTCCATTTTGTCAAGTTTATTAGACCTCACAGGTCTCCAAGACCTGTGAGGTCTCTTCGACGAGGTCTTTATTTTATTCGAAAATCATTGATTCTAATTGTTCATCTATTTGTAATTTCTTATTTTTAATTACATGGATAAAATTATCCAAACCACCTAGCATTTCCAATACTTCATATCTTTCTATCAAGGTTGGTTTGTCGGAAATTATTGCGTTGTAGGATGAATGTTGATATTTATCCAAATTAGATACAAACCCATGATGAACTGGGTTTAAATGTATGTATAAAATTATTGCTATTAAGTATTTTTCATCTTCAACTTTTATTCTTTTGAATCTGTCCGTAAAAAGACTGCCATTTCTGTTGTATTTTTTGTTGATGGATTTTGAGTAGGCATTAAATAAATTAGAAAATGCTTTTGAAATATCTTTATCCTCCAGTTCATCCTTAATTCGAACCAATAAATGAAAATGATTTTTAAGCAAACAGTAAGACCAAATTTCGGCGACTGGAATCAAATACTTTTTAATTAAATTTAAGAAATAAAAATAATTCATTTCTTCAATAAAGATACCTTCACCATTATTTCCTTTGTTAAAAATATGGTAGTAACCAGAAGCAGTAAGAGAATCATATTTCATTTAATAAATTGTTGATGAGTATGAAAGACCTCACAGGTTTTGAAAACCTGTGAGGTCTCTCTAGCTTCAATGTTTTAAATTCTTCGCAACTCTGTCTTCTTCCAAAATTTCTTCGGTTTCGGTTTTTACTTTTTTTAAAACGGTTTCCAATTCTTCTTTTGTAATATCGAGCGTAGTCGAGATGTCATGATCCGCAATCATATTTAAAAGTGCTTTGTCCTGTGCACGTCCGCGGGTCATTGCCTCATAATACCCAATATTTTCATTAAAGGTAACCAAAGAATATTTGGAAGAATATTCTTCAGGAAAATTTTTCTCCAATGCCATTTCTAGATTTCTCTTTTCTCTAAAGATTACATTATTTACATGCCCTTTCATTTCGTGGAAATTATCAATGGCTAAATCGGCAATGGCATCTGTATCTTTTTTTCTTGATTTTTCAAAGGCTTTAAAAATGGTTTCCCAGCCTGCCTTGTCGGCAGACAGGTCCTTATCATCATCTAAAAACTTGTCAAATTCCACAACATCTTCAAACGAAGCATTCATGCCTTGTCCATAAAACGGAACAATAGCATGAGCGGCATCGCCCATTAAGAGTGTATTGCCTTTATAGTGCCAAGGCGAACATTTTACAGTTCCGAGGGGTGAAGTAGGATTCTTAAAAAAATCATCTATTAAATTTGGCATTAACTCCAATGCATCTTTAAAATATTTGGTAAAGAATTCCAATACTTTTTTTTCAGTTGTTAGATTGTTAAAATTGTATTCACCATCATCATAACTTAAAAATAAAGTTACCGTAAAACTACCATCTAAATTTGGAAGTGCAATGAGCATAAAAGCATCCCTACCCCAAATATGAAGTGCATTTTTATAGGTTTTATATCCACCATTTTCTTCAGGTAGAATACTTAATTCCTTATAACCATGTGTTAAATAATCTTGACTAAAACTGAACAAGAATTTTTTACCTAAATAGTAACTTTTTCGTAAAGAAGAGCCTGCTCCATCGGTTCCGAAAATGACATCGGCTTTAACTGAAACCTTAGTTTTTGTTTCGTATTGAAAAAAATAAGCTATAGTATTTTCAAAATCTACATGAGTACATTTATGGTTAAAATGTATAGTGACATTAGGTAATGCCTCAGCTTCATCCAGTAACAAGGCATTTAAATCACCACGTGAAATGGAATTGATATATTCATGTTCACGTCCACTATAAGGAGCTAACACTGTATTGCCCTCTAAATCATGTAGCATCCTACCATTCATTGGGACGCATAAGGACATGACTTTTTCTTCCAAACCAACCAATTTCATACCCTTAATCCCCCTATCCGAAAAAGCAAGGTTGATAGATCGTCCTGCACTAATATCTACCTTACGTAGGTCTGGACGTTTTTCATATACAGAAACTTTATAACCTCTTTGTCCCAAACGTAAGGCTAGGAGTGAACCACAAAGTCCCGCACCGATTATTAGTATAGAAGCCCCTCCTAAATCCTCCACAATAGGGAGGACTTTCTTTTTTGTATTTCTTTTATTTGACTTCAATATTTTTTATTTTAAGCCTCTTTTCCTGAGGAAAGGATTGAGGATAGACGTTCAACCATGGTATATACATCCATAAATGAATTGTATAATGGAACAGGAGCACAACGTATAACATCTGGTTCACGCCAATCACAAATCACACCACTTTTAGTTAATTTTTTATGTAATGATTTATCGGCATTTTTTACTTGGATAGAAAGCTGACAACCTCGTTCTGACGGATCTTTTGGTGTTATGATTTTAATATTAGGATTGTCTAGTTTTTCTATTAAAAATTCAAAATATCCCGTTAGTTTTTGCGATTTTTCTACTAATTTATCCATTCCAACTTCAGCAAAAATATCCAATGATGCTCTGATAGCGGCCATTGATAGAATAGGGGGGTTACTCAATTGCCAACCTTCTGCACCGGGAAGTTGATCAAACTCATTACGCATATTAAACCGTGTTTCTTTGTTATGGCTCCACCATCCTGTAAAACGATTGAGTTCTCTGTCGTTCGCATGACGCTCATGTACAAAACATCCAGCTAAACTACCGGGACCAGAATTCAAATATTTATAAGTACACCAAACGGCAAAGTCAGCACCCGAATCATGTAAATTTAGTTTTACATTTCCAGCACCGTGTGCACAGTCAAAACCAACCATGGAATCGTGAAAATGAGCTAATGCTGTAATTCTTTTTAAGTCAAATAACTGACCAGTATAATAGTTAACACCCCCAATTAACGTCAATGCAATTTCATCGCCATGCAGGTCAAAAATAGCCTCCAAATCTTCATATCTGGCCAATTCATTCCCTTTGCGGGGTTTCCATAAAATCAGACCCTCTTTGTCATCAAATCCGTGATGCCGTAATTGCGATTCTACCGCAAATTTATCCGACGGGAAAGCATCAGCTTCAATCACTATTTTATACCTAGTTTTGGTGGGTTTGTAAAACGAAACCATCATAAAATGCAAATTAGCAGTTAAGGTATTCATTACGATAACTTCAATGGGTTTTGCACCTACGATCATTGCCATGTTTTCGGTCAAAAACTCATGGTAATGTAACCAAGGATTTTTAGCTTCGGTATGCCCTTCAACCCCTAATTCAGCCCAATCTTTAAGCTCTTGTTCAATATAAGATTTTGTTGATTTTGGCTGTAAACCTAATGAGTTTCCGGTAAAATAAATCAGTTCATTTCCTTTTGCATCTTTCGGGATGTGAAACTGATCTCGATAAGGAGCCAATTGATCTTCCTTATCCTGTACTTTGGCGTATTCTAATCCTAATTGATAATCTGACAAGACGTTAGTTTTAGGGTTTGAACAAAAATAAGAATTTATAAACGATTTATGCTTTATAGATTATTTTATATCTTCGTTAGATGAAGAAATTATTGTGGGTTTTGAGCTTGTTTCATTTTGTGCTTAACGCTCAAGAATCTAGAACAACGCTATTGAAGGTTGAAAAACAATTTCAACACACTTATATTTCGGATATACTAAAGGTGGAAAATGTTGCAAACAACCCTTTTGTTGCTTTTTCTATTCGCGTATCGGGTAATTCTATAAACAATGCTATTGAAACTGTTTATTATAAGGATTTTGAAAATAATTGGCAGTTATTTCCTGTTGGTGAAAACAATTTTGAAGTTGACAATTGGCATGGGTTGGCGTATTTAGATGTAGCCTCTAAACAAACACAAGTAAAAATAGTTTTTAATAAACCCGTGTTGATGGATAATATAAAGTTCAACTTTTATTACCCTTACAAAACGGAGTTTTTAAAACGAGAGGCAGAGAAAAAAACTGCAAATATTGATAAAGTAGAAACAAAAACATTGGCATCCTGCAATTGTGCTTCACCTACCGTAACAACAAGAAGTACCTGGTGCCCAACTAATAATTGTCCGCCAAATAGCAATCCAACTTCTACTGATGTCAAGTTTTTAATAGTTCACCATACCGCAGGGGCAAATTCTTCTTCAGATTGGGCTGCGGTTGTGCGTTCTATTTGGAATTATCATGTAAATACCAATGGCTGGTCAGATATAGGCTATAATTTTTTGCTGGATAAAACTGGCAATGTGTATGAAGGTAGGGAAGATGATACGATGGGTGCACATTTTTCTGGTAGAAATAGTGGTACTTCAGGTATTTCGTTGATGGGGACATACAATACGGTTACACCAACCACGGTAATGATTGATTCTTTAAAAAGTTTGTTGGCATGGAAAGCCTGTGTAAAAAATATTGATCCCACGGCAACAGCCTATCATGCCTCTTCAGGATTGAATTTAAAAACGATTTCAGGACACAGAGACGGACCAAATGCTACCGAGTGCCCTGGGCATAAAGTATATGATATGTTGCCAGCCATCAGAACGGGAGTAAAAGATCTTATTGATAATTGTGCGGTGTTGGGTGTTGATGATGAATTTCTACGAAATTTTAAAATTTATCCAAATCCGTTTTTTGATAAAATTTTTATTGAAAACACTTTATTTGAGGATGAAATTTTAAAAATTAAATGTTTTGATGTAACAGGTAGATTGGTTTTTGAACACGATGAAGCCTTAAATAACTCAAAAGCTGAGGTAGATTTATCTTTTCTGTCACCGGGTATGTATTGGCTGGAGTTGAAAATTGATACTAAAAAAACTCATTTTAAATTAATAAAAACTTAAATTTGATAATATAAAATTTGTATCATGAAAAAAATAGCAATAGTATTAACATTTTTATTTACTGTATCCTTAATTCACTCTCAAAAAATGAAAATTGAAGAAGGGAATTTTGACTTTATCAAAGATCAAAAAGAGATTAATGTAGAGTTTGTCTATGATAACATGACTTTGATGAAAGAAAAAATGACGAATGATGAATATGTTGAAAAACGTTCTGCGGATTTGGAAGAAAAATCAAGAGGGAAAGGTGAGGTTTGGAAGAAAAAATGAGATTCAAGCAGGGAACTTATATGGAATCCAAAATTTTTAGAATTGATGAATAAGTATTTGGGAGATAAAGAGAATATGTATTTCGCGGAGGGTCTTGAAGATGCTAAATACACCCTTATTGTTGAAACGGTATGGCTTTACCCGGGATGGGATGCCGGTATTATGAAACAACATGCCAAGGTAACCACTCAGCTTAAATTTGTGGAAACTGCAAATAAGGATAACGTTCTAGCGGAAGTGAGTAGCAAAAATGCACCAGGCGACCAATGGGGCAATAATTATAGCAATGAGAGTAGGGTTGGAGAAGGTTATGCTAAGACTGCGAAGTCACTGGCAAAATTAGTTTTAAAGAAAGCATTCTAAATCTTTAATAAATTTAGAAGTATCAACTTTCCATCTTTAATAAATGAGCCATAGAACTAATAGCTCTATCGTGCTTTTTTACAAACGGATTGGTCTCGTCCCAAACATAACCAGCCAACACCGCACAAATTTTTTCTTTAACTTCGGGGTTTTCAGGTCTATGGAAAAATAAAGTTTGTAAATTTTCCGTGTACCATTCTTTTACATAAGTGGAAAATACATTTACCCCTCTTTTAATATAATTGGTATATTCATTTTCCCAATCAACTTTTTCACCATTTAATTGTCTAGCTACAAGTTTGGCGGCTAATAAAGAAGATTCTGTAGCAAAAGCAACGCCCGATGAAAAAACAGGATCTAAAAATTCCGAACTATTACCAGTCAAGGCATATCCATCGCCATATAATTGTTTAACGGATTTTGAATAGTTTTTAATACATATAGGATCAAATTCAAAATCTACATCTTTAAACCTATCGTAATAATGTGTAGAAAGTTTAAGCATTTCCCTAAACATTTCTGAAGTATTTCCTTGGTATGATTCCATAAACTCAGTGGGCCCAACAATACCTATACTCGTTTTTCCATTAGAAAAGGGAATTACCCATAACCAAACTTGTGGTTTTACAATATCAAAAGTAATAAGCGTACCTTCAGTTCCTTCGGGTCTATTTATATCTTCTACATGGGTAAATATTGAGGAATGTTTGGGTAGGGTGGAGGGCTTGTCTAAATCGAGTAATCGCGGTAGAACTCTGCCATATCCACTGGAATCTATAATAAATTTGGCATTGATGGCTTTTTCTGCTCCATTATCATTTTGTATGGTGGTTTTCGAATGTGTACCATCAAAATCAACAGCTGTAACGGCCCATTCGAAAGCAATATTTACACCTTTTTTAATAATTTCATCCGCCAAGGCTTTGTCGAAATCTGCCCTGGGCACTTGCCAAGTCCAGTTCCAACCTTCGGTGTATTTTTTACTAAAATCAAAAAGGCAAACCTCTGTACCACGGATAAATCGAGCCCCCCGTTTTTTCTCAAAGTTCATTGCATTTAAACAATCGAACAAATCCACTTCTTTAAAGTGTTCCATTGACCTTGGCAACAAACTTTCACCGATAACAAATCTTGGAAATTTTGACTTTTCTACTACTTGAACCGAAAACCCTTTTTTATGTAAATATGCGGCAGAAACACATCCCGAAGGACCCGCACCGATTATTAAAACGTCTACATTTTCAGTAATCATCACTAATATTAGGTAAATTCTTTGTAAAAGTATTAAATTTGTCGCTTCAAAATATCAAAAAGGTAAATTATTTGCCAATAAACCTGCAGTGAATGCTTAACATTAAAGGAGAACTAGATTTAAAAGATTTTTACGAAGTAATTTTTAATAAAAGCAGTATTGAGCTTGACAAAACCTTACTAAAAAGAGTAGAAGATAGCTTCAATTTTCTCAAAGAATTTTCTGAAAACAAAGTAATTTATGGAGTAAATACGGGGTTTGGGCCGATGGCTCAATACAAAATTAAGGATGAAGACCGAATTCAACTTCAGTATAACTTAATTAGAAGTCATGCTTCGGGTGTAGGAAATCCAATTCCTGAAATGTATGTTAAAGCTGCCATGTTGGCCAGGTTAAATACATTGAGTTTAGGAAATTCAGGCGTACATCCTTCCGTAGTTAAATTGATGGCAGCATTTATCAACAGAGATATTACACCTTTAATTTATGAACACGGAGGAGTAGGTGCAAGTGGTGATTTAGTACAATTGGCACATTTAGCTCTTGTGTTAATTGGAGAAGGAGAAGTTTTTTATAAGGGAGAAAGATTACCAACTGCTGAGGTATTTAAAATTGAAGATTTAAAACCGATAAACGTTGAACTGCGTGAAGGGTTGGGATTGATAAACGGTACTTCGGTAATGACAGGTATTGGCATTGTAAACGTAATTTACACCAAACGCTTGTTAAATTGGGTGTTAAAATGTTCTGCTGCCATAAACGAAGTGGTTGAAGCGTATGGAGATCATCTATCAGAAGAATTAAATAACACCAAAAAGCATAAAGGGCAGCAAGAGGTAGCCAAAAAAATGAGGGAGCATTTAAAAGATAGCTCTTTGATAAGAAATAGAGAAGAGTACCTGTACAATGGCAATGGCGATGCCGATAGTGCTGTATTCAAAGAAAAGGTGCAAGAATATTATTCATTGCGTTGCGTACCTCAAATTTTAGGCCCTGTGTTGGATACTTTAAAAAGCGTTCAAAAAATATTGATTGAGGAGGTAAATTCAGCTAATGACAATCCGATTGTTGACGTTAAAAAACAACAGGTATATCATGGTGGTAATTTTCACGGTGATTATGTTTCATTAGAAATGGACAAACTCAAAATTGTTACCACAAAAATGACAATGTTAGCAGAACGTCAATTGAATTATTTGTTGAACTCAAAGCTGAACGATATTTTACCACCGTTTGTTAATTTAGGTCAATTAGGATTAAATTTTGGCATGCAAGGTGTTCAGTTTACGGCAACATCTACAACTGCTGAAAGTCAAACCTTGTCAAACCCAATGTACGTACACAGCATTCCGAATAACAACGATAATCAAGATATTGTTAGCATGGGGACCAATGCCGCTTTAATGACCAAAAAAGTGATTGAAAATGCCTATGAAGTGGTTGCTATTGAAATGATTACCATTATTCAGGCCATTGAATATTTGCAATTTCAAGATAAAGTTTCATCAACTACCAAAACCTTGTTTGATGCTGTTCGAAATCTTGTACCAGCATTTAAGGAAGATTTAATTATGTACCCTTATGTCGGAGCCATTAAAGAATATTTAATGGAGACGAAATCAAATTAAGATTTACATTTTGTAAATTCACTTTTTTTTAATTACTTTATTGTGTTCTAACTTTAAATAAAATTTCTATGAAAAAAATAGTATTTCTACTTGTATTTGCTGTAATGAGTCAATTTATTTTTGCCCAAAAAGCAGCAAGGATAACGGAAGATAAAAAAGTGGGCTATATAAACCATTCTGGAGATTGGATTATTGAACCGACCTACGACAAAGGAGGTGAATTTTCTGATGGGCTAGCACCTGTTAACAAAGATAAAAGATGGGGATTTATTAATGGCAATGGCGATTTGGTTATCGATTTTCAATTTGACAGGGTAAAAGCATTTGATAGCGGTTTGGCACTTGTAGAAAACAACAAACGCTGGTTTTACATTAATAAAGAAGGAAAAGAAGTAGATATGCCATCCTCAGAAAAATTATTTGACTTTGTTGATGGTTTGGCGTATATAAAACGTGGCGAAAAGGTGGGTTTGTTAAACCCTAAAGGAGAAATAATTCTTGAACCTAAATATGACGAAATACAGAAATTCCGTAATGGATATGCCAAAGTACAAGTAGGTGAAAGTTGGGGGTTGATAGACAAAACCGGAAAGGAAATCATTGAACCTATTTACCAAGGTTTGGGCGTTTGGTCAGATGGAATTATTACCGCAGAAAAAAACGATGTACATGGAATTTTAAAAGATGGTCAGTTTGTTAGAGTGGAAGGTGCCGTTAAAATTTGGCCGTTTAGAAATGGTGAAGAACTTACTTATGCCAACAATTCTGAAAAAATTGCAGGGTTTATTAATAGAAAAGGTGAATGGGTAATTGAGCCAAAATTTAAAAAAGTAAAGGCTTTTGTCAACGGATTGGCACCCGCTTCTACCGATGGTAAATTATGGGGCTATATCAATCCTAAAGGTGAGATGGTAATACCTGAGAAGTTTAGGGATGCTGAAATTTTTAGCAGCAACGGAATGGCTCCTGTAAAAGTGAATAAACTTTGGGGATTTATAGATAAAACAGGAAAGTTGGTTATTGAAGATAAATATAGAATTACCGGTTTTAATCCTTTTGCTATGTTTTCAGAAACCGAAGCAAAAGGTTTTATAGACGGATATGCAAGGGTTAGTTTAGACAAAAAATGGGGTTTTATTGACGAAAACGGTAATCCTTTGAATGGGAAATGGTTCGATAATGCCGAAGCCTTTGTAGACATTAACTAACTATATATACTTTTATAATGCTTTTCGAAAAAATAAAAAACTTACTTCCCAATAACCATAATTATTAACTGAATGAAATGTGCTTTAGTAACAGGAGGATCAAGGGGAATAGGAAAAGCTATTTGCAAAAAATTGGCAGAAGATTCTGATTACCATATACTTATTAATTACAATTCCAATAAAGAAGCCGCTTTAGATACTTTAAAGCAAGTTAATGAATTTGGTAACACGGGTGAAATAATTCAATTTGATGTTGCTGATGCTGATGCTGTTAAAAATGCTCTGGACTCTTGGATGAGTAATAATGAAGGTTCAATTATTGAAGTATTGATAAACAATGCTGGTATTACCAAAGATGGTCTTTTTATGTGGATGCCGGCTGAGGATTGGCACAATGTAATTAATACTAGTTTAAATGGTTTTTACAATGTAACAAATCATTTAATTCAGAAAATGTTAAGCAACCGTTATGGTAGAATCATAAATATGGTATCTGTTTCAGGTGTAAAAGGTACGCCCGGTCAGACCAATTATTCCGCTGCCAAAGGTGCTATTGTTGCGGCTACCAAAGCCTTGGCACAAGAAGTTGCAAAACGCAAAATTACTGTTAATGCTGTTGCCCCGGGATTTATCAATTCTGATATGACCGCTGATTTGGACGAAAAAGAATTAAAAAGAATGATTCCTGTTAATAGATTCGGCGAAGCCGAAGAGGTGGCCGATTTAGTTTCGTTTTTAGCTTCAAAAAAATCTTCTTATATTACAGGTGAGGTTATAAATATTAATGGTGGGATTTACTCCTAACCGCTTAAACAAACATGAACAGAGTTGTAATTACGGGAATGGGCATATACTCTTGTATTGGGGGTAATTTAGAAGAAGTAAAAGAATCTTTATACAAAGGAAAATCAGGAATTGTCTTTGATGCCGAACGTAAAGATTTTGGATATCGTTCTGCCTTAACTGGTATGGTTTCCGAACCTGATTTGAAAAAATTACTTTCCAGAAGGCAACGTATCAGCATGGGTGAAGAAGCTCAATATGCTTATGTTTCCACGATTGAAGCATTGAAAAATGCGGGAATATCACAAGATTTTTTAGATTCCAATGAAGTAGGGATTTTATTTGGTAACGATAGCACGGCAAAATCTGTTATTGAATCCATTGACACTGTAAGAGAGAAAAGAGATACTACGCTCGTAGGTTCAGGAGCTATATTTAAAGGAATGAACTCTACCGTTAACATGAATTTATCTACCATTTTTAGATTAACGGGTGTTAATTTCACAATAAGTGCAGCTTGTGCTAGTGGTTCTCATGCCATTGGTGTAGGTTACCATCTTATAAAAAGTGGGTTACAAGACACTATTATTTGTGGCGGTGCCCAAGAAATTAACAAACTGGCCATGGCAAGTTTTGATGGATTGGGCGTATTTTCTGTTCGAGAGGATAATCCTGTCGAAGCGTCAAGACCTTTTGATACAGAAAGAGACGGATTGGTTCCAAGCGGAGGTGCTGCAACAGTTATTTTAGAAAGCTATGAATCGGCTGTAAAAAGAGGAGCACCTATTTTAGGCGAAATAGTTGGTTACGGATTTTCATCTAATGGCGATCATATTTCAACTCCAAATGCAGATGGTCCAACAAAAGCGATGCAAAAAGCAATAGACGAAGCCAAAATAGAGGTGTCAGCTATTGATTATGTAAATGCTCATGCCACTTCCACACCAGTTGGTGATGCCAACGAAGCTAAGGCTATTTATAATATATTCGGAGATAACGGACCTCATGTGAGTTCTACAAAATCCATGACGGGTCACGAGTGCTGGATGGCTGGTGCAAGTGAAATTGTATATTCCATGTTAATGATGCAACATTCCTTTGTGGCTCCCAATATTAATCTGAAAGCACCTGATGAAGATGCTGCCAAATTAAACATTGCAAGACATACCGTAGATAAAAAAATTGATGTATTTTTGTCGAATTCTTTTGGGTTTGGTGGAACAAACTCTGCATTGATTATTAAAAAAATATAACTATGGTTCTGAAGAAAGAAGAGATCATTAGCAAGATTAATGACTTCCTTATTGATGAGTTTGAAGTGGAAGAAGATGATATTAGTCCTGACGCTAATTTAAAGGATACGTTAGAACTGGATAGCTTGGATTTTGTAGATTTAGTTGTTGCTGTCGAATCAAATTTTGGCGTAAAATTAGTGGGCGAAGATTTTGTAAATATTACTACACTTCAAGATTTTTATAATCTTATAGAAAGAAAGCTAGGTTAAAAAACTACTATGGCTCAATGGGAAGGGAAATCCAGAGGTACCGTTTTAGGCTATAAAATTTTTATTTTTTTTATGAAAAAGTTGGGCTTGGGCTCGGCTTATTTTATTTTATACTTTGTTGCTTTTTACTTCTTGTTATTCTCGCCCAAAGGCACGAAGGCATCTTATTATTACTTTAGAAAAAGACTGGGTTGTTCACCTTTAAAAAGTATTTTTAATATTTATCGAAGTTATTATAAATTTGGTCAAACTATTATTGACAAAGTTGCTATACGTTCGGGATTAAGGAATAAATTCACTTACGATTTTGATGGAATAGATAAGCTCAAACAACTGATTGCAGATAAAAAAGGCGGGATTTTAATCAGTGCACATGTTGGTAACTTCGAAATAGCCGATTTCTTTTTAAAAGAAGTTGATTTTAACGCACAGATTAATATTGTAACAACCGATCAGGAACATAATGATATTAAAGAATATTTAGAATCAGTTTCACAAAAATCAAGTGTTAAATTGATTTTGATAAAAGAAGATTTATCACATATATTTGATATTAACACAGCATTAGCCAATAATGAGCTGATTTGTTTTACAGGTGATAGGTATTTTGAAGGCACACGCTTTTTAGAAGAAGAATTATTAGGTAAAAAAGCTAAATTCCCAGCGGGTCCGTTTTTATTGGCTTCGCGACTTAAAGTCCCGGTTGCATTCGTTTATGTAATGAAAGAAACCAACAAACATTATCATTTATTTACACGATTGGCAACCGCAAAGCAAAGAGATGCTCAAGGGTTATTACAGAATTATACTGAAAGTATAGAATGGATTTTGAATCAATATCCATTACAATGGTTCAACTATTTCGATTTTTGGGAGGAAAAGTAGCTAGAAGTCCGAAGACGGAAGTTTAGCATTTGGTAAAAGTGAAGTTGTAAAAGTTATTATACAGACATTCAAAAAGAAAGTAAAAGTTTTAAACGGGTTTAAGTTCGAGTTTATTTATAGGCGATAGCCCTAGAAAAAATAGCCTTTCCGCTTTTTTTTTTTGAGGATGTCGAAAACCTTTAATGGAAGTAAATTTTTTAATCTAACATCTAACATCTAACATCTAACATCTAAAATCTAACGTCTAATATCTAACTATGAAAAACGTACTCATCATATATTATACACAATCAGGGCAGTTATTGGAAATTGCCCAAAATGTGGTACGAGATGTTGAAGATGCCGATGATGTAAACGTTGCATATCATCAAATAAAACCAGTAGAAGAATATAAGTTTCCTTGGAAAGCTGATAAATTTTTTGATGCTTTTCCAGAATCTTTTTTGCAAATTCCTTGCGAATTGGTAAAACCAGATCCAGAAATTTTATCAGAAAAATATGATTTAGTTATTATAGCGTATCAAGTTTGGTATTTGACACCTTCAATACCAATAAACTCATTTTTAAAATCAGAAGAAGCTAAAAAAATATTGAAGGATACTCCTGTAGTTACCGTAATTGGTTGTAGAAATATGTGGATAAAAGCTCAGGAAAAAATGAAGGTTCTTTTATTGGAAAATCAGGCAAAATTGGTAGGTAATATTGCTTTGGTGGATAGAAATATTAATCACATAAGTGTTATAACCATTGAAAAGTGGATGTTCAGTGGAAAAAAGGAAAAGTATTTGGGTGTTTTTCCAAAACCAGGGGTTTCTCAAAAGGATATTGACAAATCCATAAGATTTGGTAAACCTATTTTAGAAAGTATTTGTAAAAATGATTATGAAAATTTACAAGATAATTTGCTGAAAATAGGTGCGGTAAAAGTAAAACCATTTTTAATTACAATGGATAAAAGGGCCAATGTTATTTTTGACAAATGGTCTAAATTCATCATAAAAAAGGGTAAACCCGGTGAACGCAAAAGATTAAAATGGGTTCGGGTTTTTGATAAATACCTTAAATTTGCCATTTGGTGCTTTGGTCCTATACTTTTTATTGTATTTTTGCTGACTTATTTGCCTTTTATTGGTAAGATCAAAAAAGACCAAAAATATTATGCGTCTGTAAACCATAAATAGTATATTTAAAAGATGAATGACGTTTACATAACTAGAATTGCAAAATACTTACCTAACAATCCTATATCAAATGATGAAATGGAAGCAAAGTTGGGTATCTTAAACGGAAAATCTTCTAAAGCAAAAGGAGTAGTACTACGCAATAATAAAATAAAAACTCGATATTATGCAATTGACGATGATGGAAATATTACGCATAATAACGCCCAATTAACCAAAGAAGCAATTGAAGCACTTTGTGATTCTGAGTTTACCACAAAAGATATTGAACTGCTTTCATGTGGCACCTCTAGTCCTGATCAAATTTTACCATCACATACCTCAATGGTTCATGGTTTTCTCAAAAACAGAAATTTAGAAATTAATTCACCCTCGGGTGCATGTTGTTCAGGTATGAATGCTTTAAAATATGGATTTTTATCCGTTAAGGCCAAACAGGTTAACAATGCAGTTTGTGCAGGTTCAGAACGCACATCTTCTTGGATGATGGCAAATACTTTTGAAGAGGAGGTTAATCACTTAAAATCTTTGGAGGAGCAACCCATTATTGCTTTTAATAAAGAGTTTTTACGCTGGATGCTTTCGGATGGAGCAGGGGCTTTTTTATTGGAAAGTGAACCCAAAGGAAAACAACCTCTTAAGATTGAATGGATTGAGGGATATTCTTACGCTCATGAACTGGAAACCTGTATGTATGCAGGTGGAGATAAGTTGGAAAATGGACATTTAAAACCATGGAGTGAATTTTCGGCTCATGAGTGGAGCGAGCAATCTTTATTCGCAATGAAACAAGATGTAAAATTGCTTAGCGAAAATATTTTAATAAAAGGTGTTGATAGTTTAAAACAGGCATTAAATAAACATAATTTAAAACCTGAAGACTTAACCTATTACTTGCCACATATTTCTTCTTTTTATTTTAAAAATAAATTATATGAAGAAATGGTGAACCAAGATTTTGTTGTGCCCTTGGAGAAGTGGTTTATGAATTTAGACAAAATTGGAAATGTTGGGGCGGCATCAATTTATATTATGTTAGAAGAATTGGTAAATTCTGGAAAGTTGAAAAAAGGAGATAAAATTTTGTTGCACGTTCCTGAAAGTGCCAGATTCGCTTATAATTATGCACTTTTAACTGTTTGTTAATTTGGATAATAGTTCAATTGACATACCTGTTACAGATTTAATTCCCCAAAAAGCACCGATTGTAATGGTAGATACGCTGTTACGATATTCCGATGCTGAAGTTACCTCAAAACTTACCATTACAGATTTTAATATTTTTACTAAAAACAATATCTTCACTGAACCTGGTTTGATCGAACACATGGCTCAAACCGTGGCACTCCATACCGGATATAAATATTACTTACAGAACAAACCTTCACCTACCGGATATATTGGTTCGATAAAAAGCGTAGAAATTGTTAACTTGCCAAAATTAAATGATACTTTGATAACAACGGCTTCTATTTTACATGAAATAATGGGAGTTACCTTAGTTGCTGTTGATGTAACTTTAAATGGAAAATCAATAGCTACCGGCGAAATGAAAACGGTAGTTGCTAAATAATTGAAAAATAACACCAGGCATATTGATATTAAAAATTTTTTACCACATAGACCACCTATGTTAATGGTAGATAATGTGTTATTTATTGATGACCAAAGTGTTAAAACCAATTTTTTAATAAAGTCAGATTGTATATTTGTGGGTGAAGATGGACTTTCGGAGTCTGGCTTAATAGAGAATGCTGCACAAACTTGTTCAGCAATAGTTGGTAAAAGTTTTTTTGATGAGGAAGATGTTGAAGGTAAGAACAATCAAGTAGTTGGTTTTATTAGTGGGGTTAAGTCGTTTAATATCATTAAATTGCCATTGTTAAAAGAAACTATTATCACCACAGCCAATTTAATTTCAAGATTTGATGCCGAAGGGTATAGTATCTGTGCTATAAAATGTAATATCGAAAGTGAAAATTCCGTTTTAGCGGAATGCGAAATGAATTTGTTTATTCAGGAAGTAAAGGTAAGTAATGAAAAAAAGTGAAGTCCCACAAGATAAAAGTAATTTAGAGTCTGCCAATTTTAAGGAGCTCTGTTATGCTGTTGATGAAAATGGGGAATATACCACGGCAAACAGCTCAGGTTGGGATCCCAAGACCATTGCGTTGAACAATGCCATTAAAGAAATTGAAGAGCGTGTAGCTAATGCTAAAAAACGTGTTTTAAATAATGAGACAAGTCCCATAGAATATTATATGGAAGTCCACAAAATGGATTTGCCCATTTTAGCAAGTTATGTCGGACTCTGGCAATGGCGGGTAAAAAGGCATTTTAAGCCCAAAATATTTAAAAAATTGAGCAATACGCTATTGCAGAAATATGCTGATGTTTTTGATATTACCATTGAGCAATTAAAGAATATTGAGAAGTAGATTTGACTTAAGTAAGAAAAAGGCTAGAAGGCATAAGATAAAAAGTAAAACGAAAATTCCCCTCCTTTTTTTAAGGAGGGGTATCCAGCCGCCATTTTAAATCTTAGAGAATTATAAAGGGCGGGGTGGTTAATTTAGATATCACAACCTAAGAAATAGGTATCAAAAAAATATGAAGATAGACTTTACACATCATCAATCTGCACATTGTGAAAATGGAGTGGTTTCAAATTTACTTAAGCACAAAGGACATCAGATTAGCGAGCCAATGGTTTTTGGTATTGGTTCTGGACTTTTCTTCGTTTATATACCGTTTTTAAAGGTGAATCACGCTCCCGTGGTAAGTTTTAGACCTATGCCAGGTATTATTTTTAAACGTTTTGCAAAACGCGTTGGCATAAAAATAAAACGATTTAAATTCCGAAATGAAGGCAATGCAGAAAAGGCTTTAGAAACTGAGTTACAGCGTAAAAATCCAGTTGGCTTACAGGTTGGGGTTTATAATTTAACCTATTTTCCTGATGAATACCGTTTCCATTTCAATGCCCATAACTTAGTGGTTTATGGAAAAGAAGCAGATACCTATTTAATTAGTGATCCTGTAATGGAAACTACTACAACGCTGACTAAAAAAGAATTAAATAGAGTACGTTTTGCTAAAGGGGCAATGGCTCCTAAAGGACATATGTATTACCCTGTTGAATTCCCTGAGGAACTAAAATTGGAAAATGCCATAAAAAAAGGTATTAAAACCGTTTGTAGAGATATGCTAGCACCTGTACCTTATGTGGGAGTTAGAGGAATGCGTACCATTGCAAAACTGATACGGAAGTGGCCTAAAAAGAAAGGAATCAAAGTTGCCAATCACTATTTAGGGCAATTGGTTAGAATGCAAGAAGAAATTGGCACTGGTGGTGGCGGATTTCGTTTTATTTATGGAGCATTTTTACAAGAAGCTGCGGTTGTTTTAAATAATCCAAAACTAAAGGAATTATCATTAGAGATTACCGAAATAGGCGACTCTTGGCGTGATTTCGCTGTGGATGCATCCCGAATTTATAAGAACAGAAGCTCTGAGTTAGATGCTTACAATAAGGTGGCGGATCAATTGGTAGATTTATCAAATAGGGAAGAGATATTTTTTAAAAAATTAAAGAAAACGATATAAAATGCAGAATTCGGTGATCCATATCCATAGTGTATCCAAAAAATATAAGGGAGCCGATACTTTTGCCGTTCACCAATTAAGTTTAGAAATTGAGAAAGGCGAAATTTATGGACTGCTCGGTCCAAATGGTGCCGGAAAAACCACTTTGATTTCTATGATTTGTGGTCTGTTAAAACCAACATCGGGACAAATAACTATCAATGGACTATCTTTTAAAGAAAACGCCAAAAAGATAAAGCAAGCCATTGGTGTGGTACCACAAGAATATGCCCTGTATCCTACTTTAACGGCTTATGAAAACCTGATGTATTTCGGAGCAATGTACGGATTATCTGGCAATAATCTAAAATCTAAAGTTATCGAAAGCTTAGGTTATTTAGGATTGGAGAAATTTCAACATAAAAAGATCAGAACCTTTTCAGGAGGTATGAAACGTCGGGTAAATCTAATTGCAGGAATTTTACACCAACCCGAAATTTTATTTTTAGATGAACCTACAGTGGGTGTAGATGTACAATCTAAAAATGTTATTATGGAGCATTTAAAAACATTGAATTCTAACGGAACAACTATTGTTTATACCTCGCACCACTTGAATGAGGCAGAATCATTTTGCACACAGGTTTCAATTATTGATCGCGGTACAATTGTTACGTCGGGTACACCAAAGGAGCTGATTAAAAATACTACAGAAGCTCAAAACCTAGAAGATGTGTTTATTCAATTAACAGGGGAAGCCTTACGGGATTATGCGTAAACTCTTCAGTTCCACATATAAGGAAATATTGCTATTGTCGAGGGATTTAGGAGGGTTGGTCATACTTTTCGTTATGCCATTGGTGCTTATAATAACTATCACCTTAATTCAAGATAGTTCGTTTAAAACCATTAACGACGCCAAAATTTCCATTCTTTTTGTGGACAATGATAAAGGTAATATTGCTGCCAATATTTTAGAAAACCTTAATAAAAGCGATGCATTTAATATTGTGACTCAATTAAATGATACTGATTTCACTGAAGAAACCGCAAAATCGGCTGTACTCAAAGGTAATTATCAATTAGCGGTAATTATTCCTCAAAATTTAAGTGCTGACTTAGATAAAAAAGTTAACCAGAACGTAAATAAAATTCTTAGTGAATTTGGTGTGGAAGATGGGCCTGATACTGTTGATGAGGTAATTTCCAATAAGGAAATAAAGCTATATTTCGATCCTGCCGTTCAAAAATCGTTTAAAAATGCGGTAATGAACAATATCAATAAAATGATTTCCAGAATAGAATCAAAATCTATTTACGAAGCCTTCCAAGCCGAGTTGAGTGAGGGAGAGCCTAATGAGGAAAACCCATTATTAACCGAAAATAACTTTGTCTCGTTTAAGGAAATAAATCCCAAAGAAGGTTCAGAAGTTGCATTGCCAAATTCCACACAACACAATGTACCCGCTTGGACGCTTTTTGCTATATTTTTTATTGTCATTCCATTATCCATAAATATTGTCAAAGAAAAGAATCAAGGTACATTTGTGCGGTTGAGAACGAATCCCGTTTCTTATCTAACCGTTTTAGGAGGAAAATCAATTACCTATTTAATAGTATGTCTGATACAATTTTTGCTGATGTTGGCGGTAGGTGTTTATGTTTTGCCCATGTTGGGATTACATGCGTTGGAAATAGGTTCAAATTTTATCACCTTATTTATAGTCGCCTTATTTTCGGGATTGGCGGCCGTTGGTTTTGGTATTTTATTGGGTACTATGGCCACAACACCAGAGCAGTCCGCCCCCTTGGGAGCAACAATGGTTGTAATTTTGGCTGCTATTGGTGGCGTTTGGGTTCCTGTGTTTTTAATGCCCAACTTTATGCAAATCATATCAAATATTTCACCCATGAATTGGGGATTGAATGCGTTTTATGATGTGTTGTTACGTAATGGAGGAATAATCGAAGTATTACCTGAGATAGGATTGCTAACATTGTTTTTTGTAATAACCGTTGGTATTTCTATTTGGTATGATAAAAGAAAGAGGATGGTTTAATGATGATAATTAACAAGTTCTGCGTAATTCAAAACGAATATTGGAAATAACTAAAATGGAAATAGAAGAGCTTATAGAATTGAGAAAAGAAGACACTTTTCTTAATCACCTTTGGACTGTCTTTAGTCGTGATTTTAGGCCAACAGGAGAAATTGGAAGATATGAAATTAAGGTTTGGAGACAAAATGCGTGGAATGCAACTTTCTATCCAATTTTCAAATTAGAACTAAATACAAATAACAATCTCATCAATATTACCGACACACTAAACCCAGTCGGTAAATCTATAATTGGTATTTTTTTAATTGGATTTCTATATCTAGTTTTTCCTAAAAATCTATATGAATTTAACTTTTTGGATAATTGGTCACAAATAACTCTCATAGGTATTTTTATACTCATCTTAGTTTTTATAGCTGGTATAATTTACAGATTTGAAAAGAAAAATCAACTTGAGCAAATATTTGAACTTTTAGATATGGAAATTGAGCAGGAGAAAAATGAAAATGAATGGTCAATAAAAAACATATTAATTAGATTATTTACATATCCATTTTGCTTGTTTTTAATCGGATTGAATATCTTTCTAATTATTCCTAATGGTCAATATTTTTTAGCAGCAGGTATATTTGTATTTGTTGGATTTTATTTGATAGCTGATTTAAGGATGATTTTCAGAAAAAATCCGACAGATAATAGCTAAATTTATGTAAGTATAATTTTAAATACGAAAAGCAAATTCTTAATGCAAAAAATAACCCATACCTCAGAAATACGTATTCGTTTTAACGAAACAGACCCGCTCGGCATTGTATGGCATGGTAATTATATTACCTATTTTGAGGATGGGAGAGAGGCTTTTGGCAGGGAACATGATATTTCTTATTTAGATGTAAAAGCACACGGTTTTGCAACACCAATAGTAAAATCTTCTTGTGAACACAAATTACCTTTAAAATATGGCGATATTGCCACTATTGAAACCACTTTTGTCGATTCCCCTGCCGCAAAAATGACATTTAGGTATAAAATATTTAATCCCGAAGGTAAAATCGTTTGCACAGGTGAAACCGTTCAAGTTTTTACCGATGACAATGGTGAATTGGCCCTGACCGCACCAAAATTCTTTGAGGATTGGAAACGTAAAGTAGGATTAATCTAAACCATTCTACCATCCAATAAATTAATAGTTCTAGAACCATAAGCCGCATTTTTCTCAGAGTGGGTTACCTGTATTATAGTTACCCCTTCTTCATTTAATTGTTTAAAGATTTCCATAATTTCTTCTCCTTGTTTAGAGTTTAGATTTCCTGTAGGTTCATCAGCCAATATTAATTTGGGATTACCAATTAATGCACGGGCAACACCAACCAATTGTTGCTGGCCACCACTTAACTGCGTTGGGAATAATTTTTGTTTACCTACAATATTGAATCGGTCTAGCATATCTGCAACCAAGGCTTTTCGTTCAGAACCGCTTATCTTTTTATAGAGTAGGGGCATTTCCAAGTTTTCATATACAGTCAATTCATCAATGAGATGATAGGCTTGAAAAACAAACCCAATATATTGTTTGTATAAATTAGCACGATGTTTTTCTTTTAAAGTATGTACAGACTCGTCCATAAAATTATATTCGCCTTCGTCAAAATTGTCCAACATTCCAATAATATTAAGCAAGGTTGATTTACCCGAACCTGAAGGTCCCATTACAGAGATAAACTCTCCTTCTTCAACTTCTAGATTAATATCTTTTAACAAGAAGACCCGTTGCCCACCTGAATTTACCCATTTAAAAATTTTGTTTAATTGTAATAGCATAGTTTTATGTTTATTTTTATTCGTTTTTTTTAATTCAGGATGTAATTTATTCTGTTCTTAAACTTTTTACCGGGTTTGTTCTTGCAGCTTTAATTGCTTGAAAGCTTACGGTTATGATACCAATTAACAAAGAGATGGCACCTGCAAAGGCTAATAACCAAAATGATAACTCTATATGATAAGCAAAATTTTGAAGCCAATATTTAGCCGCCCACCAAGCAATAGGGGCTGCTATAAAAAAGGCGATGATCACCAGTTTCAAAAATTTTGTGGTGTGCAATGTTAATATTTGCGAAACTGATGCTCCGAGAACTTTACGAACGCCGATTTCTTTAATGCGTTGATTTATAGACAATCGAGCCATACCCAATAGACCAATACAACAGATAATCAAGGACAAAATAGTAGCTATATTCACTATTTTCTGCCATTGTTGCTCTTGCTTGTATTGTTTTGCTTCTTGTTCATCTAAAAAATTGTAGGTAAACACAGCATCGGGCATAATGGTTTTATAAGCTTTTTCTAAGGCTATAATAGCTTCTTGTTGTTTTGACTTTTCAAATTTGACCAAAATATTCCCTATTGGTGCTTGCAACATAGAAATAAACATTGGTTTAATAGGCTCTCTAAGTGAACCAAAATGAAAATCTTTTACCACTCCAATTATTGTTCGTTTTTGATCACCTTCATCATTTTCAATCAATTTTATGGATTGTCCCACGGGTTCAGTTAAATTAAATTCCTTAACAAAAGTTTCATTTACAACAACTGAATTTGTGGGGTCGGTTGAAAAATCAGTTGAAAAATTTCGCCCCAAGAGTATTGGAATTTCAACATCGGGCAAGTAATTTTCATCAACCCGCATAAGTGAAGCTTCTATTTGGGTATTATTTATAATGACAGGTTCCGAAAAATGATTTTGGTGGTATGAGACTGACGCAATTGCTGATTCTTTAGATAATTCTTCTTTCAACACTTTACCAATAGCGGTGTAATCCCGATTTCCTGAAATAGTCGTGGTAATTATTTGGTTGGGGTTATACCCTAAATCTTTGGTCCGTATATAATCCATCTGCGAATAAAATACGATAGCTGTAATAAGTAGAAATATTCCCAAGGAAAATTGAAAAACAACCAAACCGCGACCAGCCAAATTTTTACCGCTCCATTTCAATTTATTATAAAGTACTTCCGCGGGTTTTAGCCTAGAAAGAACAAAAGCTGGGTAAAGGCCTGTAATTAAAATGATAGATCCAAAAATTAAAATTAGAAATGCTCCTGATTGAAAATTAAGCATTTGTTCAAATACAAACTGTTTCGCTGTTAGTTCATTGAAAATTGGAATCAATAGTTTTAATGAAAACAGAGAAAGTAAAAATGAAATGCCGCAAAGCAGGCTTGATTCTATAAGAAATTGAAAAATAATTTGCCTTTTGCTACCTCCAGCTATTTTTCTGACCCCTATTTCTTTTGCTCTCTTTATTGCCGAGGCAATGCTAATATTTATAAAATTGATAGCCGCCATTATCAAAATAAGTAGGGCAATGGCAACGAAGACTATGGAATATATGGGGTTGCTGGTATTTACAACTCCGGACTCAATATTGGAATTATTGTCTTGCATAAGAGAATCCAAGTGTATATCCAAAATATTTTGCAAACCATAATTGATTTGAGAATCAAAACCGTAACGTCCTATTTTTTGCTCCACCTGATCTTTGGCATGTATGGCAAATACTCGATCGAACTTCTGTTCAATCGCTCCCAAATCTGTTGTTGGTTCCAAGACTACAAATGTTCCGAGGTAGGCATTAAGCCAATTGGTATCAACCCAAGTAAGTTCCTGAAAACTGAACGGAAGAACAATTTCAAATTGAATAGAAGAGTTTTTTGGAGCATCTTTTGCCACAGCCGAAATCACCATAGGCTTTTTTAACCTTTGAAAACTGGGATTGTGATCCATACGCAACACTTTACCCACCACATTGGTAGTATTAAAAAGTCGCATAGCAGTACTTTCTGAAATCACTACCGAGTTTACTTCGCTTAAAGCAGTATTAACATCGCCATGTAACAAAGGAAAAGTAAAGACATCAAAGAAATTAGTATCGACGAAAAGAATATTTAAATTTAAAATTTTCTCTTCAGTAGAAACCTCGTAATAAATTTCACCACCCAACACCCGAGTATATTTCTTTATTTCGGGAATAGCCTCTTTAAATGCCTTCCCTTGTACTTGACCTGTTCCACCAACAGTTTGTGCAATAGCACCTTTATGCTCCACCATATTTGTGGTGATTCTGTATAAGTTTGGGTTATTGGTATGAAAATCATCAAAACTATGTTCCTCGTTCCAATAAATTCCAGCAAAAAGCAAACAGATAATAGCCACCGTTATACCTATAATATTTATTACAGAATAAAACTTGTTTTTCACAAGATTTCGATAGGCTATTTTTATATAATTTTTAAACATGATATTTATTTTTGTTTAACCTGCAAGGTTTCCCGCTGTAGGCGGAACCTTGTAGGTTTGGTTTTAATTTTTCGTCTTAGACCTGCAAGGTGTTGTCGAGGTACGAGACCTCCTTGTAGGTCTTTTCACTCATCCTTCAAAGCCTCCACCGGATTTGCTACTGCCGCTCTAAAACTTTGCCAGCTTACCGTCAGTAAGGCGATAGCTAGGGCTGTAATTCCGGCCAGGGCAAAAATCCACCAACTTATGGTTGTTTTATAGGCAAAACCTTCCAGCCATGTGTTCATGGCATACCATGAAATGGGAATGGCGATAATAAATGCCAACCCGACCCACTTTACAAAGTCCTGATTTAACAGTTTTAGAATCTGACCAATAGTCGCCCCATTTACTTTACGGATGCCGATTTCTTTTTTGCGTTGAATACAGGTATAAGATGTCAATCCAAAAAGACCCATGGAGGCAATAAGTATGGCCAATATTGTAAAAATCTGAAACGCTGAGCTAAACTTTTTATCTTCATTATATTGTGCTTCAAACTTCTTGTCTAGAAAAGTATAATTAAAGGTACTTTGCGGAAAAACTTGTTTCCATTTATTTTCTAAATCGGTAATGGCTGTTGTATATCCTAAATTGGAAGACACTTTGTTATTAAATTTCACTAGTAAATTATTACTACTATTGCGGTGCATAATAATCATTGGCAACACTGAATTTTTTAGTCCGAAGTGATGGTAATTTTCAACAACGCCAGCAATTGTCCAATCTATTCCGAAGAAATTTGTAATCTTACCAATAGCATCATCGGGATTTGAAATTTCCATTTCTCGCATAGCGGATTCATTAATAATTATAGTTCTACTTTGACCAGCGGCATTATCGATAAAAGTGTTTCCACTTAGGAATTTAATATCTAATAAATCAAAATATTCAGCTTGTGTGGCATAACTATAATAAACCTTTCTACTTTCTTCGGTGCCATTGGGGTAGGTAATTCCAACAAAGGAATTCAACTCATCAAAACCACCACCGGGATAGGTTTGTGTTCTTGTTACAGCAGTTACAAATGGCAATTTTTTTATTTCGTTTTCAAGTGTTTCGTATTTATCCCTGACTAGTGAATCCGACAGTTGCGAAAGAAATTCTCCTTGAAAACTAATGGTTTCATTTAAATTAGCTCCAATAGGCTGATTTTGTAAAAAATTAATTTGTTTGGTAACGACTATCGTACCGATAAGTAATATAATCGTTGCCATAAATTGTAGAATAATCAATCCTTTTCGGATATTTAACCCACTCGCCGAGGTTCTCACTTTTCCTTTCAACGCCTTGGAAGGTGAATAGCCACTCAATAATAAAGCAGGATATAAACCTGCCAGAACTACTCCAAATACTAATACCCCGATAATGGGCAAAAATTGTGTAATCATCGATGTTTGTAACACCAGTTGGCTACCCGTAATGTTATTATATACAGAAAGCATAAATACTGTTAATAGTACTGCTAATACTATGGCAATAAAATTTAGAATAATAGACTCGGATAACGATTGTAATATCAATTGAATTCTTTGAGCTCCCGCTACTTTACGGATTCCGACTTCTTTTGCTCTTTCCAACGATTTTGTTGTTGAAAGATTAACATAATTAAGCCAAGATAGCACGAGGATTATAAACGCAATAGCGGTCAAAAATTTAATTCTGCTCAAACTGCCTCCTGCTTCTGCTTCATACGGTTTATCTGAGTATAAATGAATATTTTCCAAAGGCTCAATATTATATCTTTCGTCAGGATCATCTTCAAAATCAGAAGCGATTATCTTATTTTTTAATAAATCAAAATTTGCATTTTTATCTACATTTAAATAAGTGAAAAAATTACAATGACCCCAATTTGGTGCTACCTGCTCATCAGATGCCCACCAATTAGCAAACGTTTCCATGGAAATTAAGAAATTGGTTTTCATGTGGGTATTTTCGGGCATGTCTTTTAAAATTCCGGTAACCGTTAATATGGCTTCTTCACCATTGTAAAATGCCGATATGGTTTTATCCATTGGGTCTTCATTACCGAATATTTTTTTTGAAAAACTTTCAGTTAATACGAGCGTATTGGGTGCAACCAAGGCAGTTTCTTTTGATCCTTTTAATAGCGGATAGTTGAAGATGTTAAAATAAGTTGCGTCGGCCAATGCTCCTTTTGTAGACTCAATGACTTTCTCATTAACTTTAAAGGTTACTTTCTCAAAACGATACAAACGAACCTGTTCTTTTACTTCTGGGAATTCTCGTTTTAGTGTTGGGCCAATCAGGTTTGCGGTTTGAGCATCTGCAGGCTCGAAAATATCACCTTCTTTAGCGTCCATAAATACACGATAAACATTTTCAGAACCTTCAAATTTATCATAGCTCAATTCGTAATTAACATAGAGCATTATAAGAATAAAAGAGGCGATACCGATTGACAACCCTGCAATGTTTATAAACGAATAGAGTTTATTTTTAAGTAAGTATCTAATGGCAATTTTAAAATATAGTTTGTACATGATTTATTGTTTTATGTCAACCTGCAAGGTCTTTTTTTGACCTTGTAGGTTTGGTTTTAATTTTTCGTCTTAGACCTACAAGGAGGTCTCGTACCTCGACAACACCTTGCAGGTCTTTTACTCCGTTTTTAAGCTTTCCACAGGGTTACTATTTGCAGCTGATAATGTTTTTATACTCATAATAAGTACTGAAATAATAACCATGGCCAACCCGCTTATTACAAATACCCACCAGCTCATGTTCGTTTTATAGGCAAACCCTTCTAACCAATTATTTATGCCATACCAAGCAATGGGTGCAGCAATTAAAATGCAATACCCACCAGTTTCAAAAATTCAGAAGATAGCAATACGTTTAGCTGTAATACTGAAGCTCCCAATACTTTACGGATACCTATTTCTTTGGTTCGTCTTTCTGTGGTATGAATCACTAGACCCAATAAACCCAAACAACTTATTAGAATTGATAGTCCCGTTGCCCAGTTCAGTAACACGGCAGTTTTACGTTCTTGTTCATAAAATCGCTTAATCATATCATCCATAAAAGTGACGGTGAAGTCAGCATCGGGATATATAGATTTATAAACACTCTCAATTTCACCGATGGTTTCAGACCACTTTTCAGAATTTTCTTTACTCAATGCAAGGTGAAGCGTATTAAAACGCGAAAATTTTTCACGGTACCAATCTCCAGCAAATGCCATAGGTTCTATTCTTGATTTTAGGGAACGTTGATTAAAATCTTCCATTACACCAACAATTGGAATGATTTTATCACTCATTTTGATGGTTTTACCAATTGCATTTTCTGGTGTTTTAAAGCCCAGTAATTTCATGTAAGACTCATTAATTACAATTTCCTGTATAGTATCATTTAGTTGTTTGCGACCTGATAAAATATCGATATCATAGAGATCCAAATAATTTTTATCCCCATAGAGAAATTGTAATTCGGTTTTTACTTCTTTTTCATCATCAAAAAAGGTTACATGAGATGAATTGGTGCTAAATGAGGCAGGGGGATTACTGCTAAGGCTGGTTTTTGCTACCTGAGGTAAATTTCTAATTTCTTCTTCCAAGCGGATGCGTTTATCCAATGACGGAGTTTGCCAAGGTGTACGAATATGGACAATGGCGTCGGTTTTAATTCCCATATCTTTAGACATTAGGTAATTCAATTGTTTACCAACCAGCAAGGTGCCAATTATAAAAATTTGGGCAATAACAAATTGAAAAACAGTTAAATATTTCCGCAAGGAAGATTTGTCTCCTTTACGTAGGAATTGACTTTTTAAGACAGATGCTGGTCTGAATTGTGAAAGCACCATAGCGGGATAAAAACCTGATAAAAACGTAACTATAATTAAGAGAAGTAAAATCGAAATAATTACCATAGGTTCTTTAAACAATTGAAAACTTATTCCTTCAGGAATAAAATCCGAAAATATTTTCAGTAACCAAAATGACAGAAAAAAAGAAAGAACAGCTGCAAAAAGGGTTAAGAAAAACGTTTCTCCTAAAAATTGAAAAATCAACTGCTTTTTTGAACTTCCCAATGTTTTTCTGATACCTATTTCTTTAGCCCGTTGCGTAGCTTGTGCAGTATTTAAGTTAATAAAATTAATACAGCCTAACAATAGTAAGAAAAGAGCAATAAAGCCCAAACTGATCAAAACAGGTTTGCTGGCACGGCCTGAATCAAAGTCAAATGTGTAATAATTAGGATCAAAATGCAATTCGCTTAAAGGCTGTAGGTGAAATTTACGTGTTTGGTCATATGAGATCGTTTCTGGATCGGCAAATTCTTTGGCAATTTTTCCAAGCTCAGAACGGATAGTAACCAAATTGGTCTTTTCCGATAATTTCACGAATAATTGGGAAGCGGAACTTGTATTGCCCCAACCTGCATTTTCAACTAAGTTGCTCATGTCTTTATTGTCCGCAGTTTTCATTGAAATAAATTCTTCAAAAACAATATCGGTACGCTGTTTGAAATTGGCTACAATTCCCGTTACACTTACAGGAATAGTATCATTATAGATTAATGCACTGCCAATGATTTCATTCAATTGTTTTTCCGGGAAATATTTTCTAGCTCTGTTTTCGGACAGAACCACTTCGTTAGGATTGTTAAAGATTACCTCTTTTGAACCTGCTAACCATTCATATTCAAAATTGTTAAAATATTCTTTATCGGCATAAACCACAAACTCAGGATTTTTAAAGAGTTTTTCAGTAGTTGCATTTTTAACGTGCAATGGGTAAGAGGTAAATACAGGTGCCACTTCTTTTAGCCCGGGAGTGTCGTTTTTTAATTTTTCAGCTAAAGGAACAGTTACACCCGGATTATAAAATTTACCTTCGGGAGTTGTAAACTCTGTCGTAATTCTATAAATGTGTTCGCTATCGGGATGGAATTTATCAAAAGTGAGGTCATAATATATCATTGCACCGATCACAAAAGAAGCACTTAAGCCAATGGCCAAGCCGATACTATTTATTGTTGAAAATAGTTTATGTTTCCAAATACTCCGCCACGCTATTTTTAGATAGTTTTTTAACATAATCTTTGTTTTGATTAACCTGCAAGGTTTTCCGCAGTAGGCGGAACCTTGTAGGTTTTTTATCTTAATTTTATTCCAGACCTTCAAGGAGGTCGCTATCGCGACAACACCTTGCAGGTCTTTTGCTATTCCGTTCGTAAACTTTTAACAGGGTTGGCATTTGCCGCTTTTATGGCCTGAAAACTAACGGTTACAATGGTAACGGCCAAAGCCCCGATAACCGCCAGTGCAAAAATCCACCACTCTAAAATTACACGATAAGGATAGTTTTGCAACCAACCGTTCATGATGTAATACGAGATAGGAATGGCAATAAAACATGAAATTGCAACCAGTTTCAGAAAATCTTTAGAAAGCATATTCCACACATTAAAAACCGTTGCTCCCAATACTTTGCGTACCCCAATTTCTTTGGTGCGTTGCTCTGCCACAAATGATGTTAACCCAAAAAGACCGAGGCAACTGATTAAAATGGCGAGAGCTGTAAAAATGCCCGATAAAGTTCCTATACGTTCTTCCGAAGCAAATTTTTCTCCATATTCCTGATCTATAAAATCATATTGAAATGGAATATCCGGGAAATGTTTTTTGAAAACCCCTTCTACAACCGCTAAATTTTTACTGTTGCTTTGCTCTGGGTTTAACCTTAAATTATAAAAGCTTCCACCGTTCCATTTATCAAAAACATACATACCTTGTTTTATAGGTTCATAAGGCGATTGTGTTATCATATCGTCTATAATCCCAATAATTTTTAACGGTGTTTCTGGATTTTCCTCATTAGCATCTTTTATAAATTTTCCAACGGGATTTGTAAGTCCCATATATTTTACAGCGGTTTTGTTAAGTATTACGGCGTTGGAGTCCGTAGCAAATTCCCTTGAAAAATCCCTACCTTCAATAATTTTCCAGTTTAATGTTTTTCCATAATCATAAGAAACTGTTGTAAATGCCAAGTCTTCTTGAAAACCTTCTGGCTTTCCTTCCCAAGTAAAACCACTTCTATTGGACCAGATTTGCGTGGTAGGGCTGCTGGAAGCTGACATTTCCACTACCGCACCTGAGTTTATAAATTCACTTCGCATTAAATCGTATTTTCCTTCAAAATCTTGGCTATAGGTCGGTACTTGAATTAAGCCTTCCTTGTTATAGCCCACTGGACGGTTTTTGGCATGATTGATCTGTTGCATTACAATGACCGTTCCTATGATAAAAGCAACCGAAACCGTAAACTGTAGCACGACCAATATTTTTCTTGGCAAACCTGCGTATCTACCTGATTTAAAGGTTCCTTTTAATACATCAACGGGTCTAAAAGAGGAAAGGTAAAGTGCGGGATAACTGCCCGCCAACAAAGCTGTAAACAAAATAAAAAATAAAGAGACTATCCAAAATGTAGGATTTAGCCAAGGAAATACGATATCTTTTTTTGCCAAATCGTTAAATCCGTCCAAAGATAATAACACAAAAATGATGGCAACAAAAAAGGCAAATACCACGACCAAAAAAGATTCGCTCAAAAATTGATTTATCAATTGACCTCTTTGCGAACCAATCGATTTACGGATACCTACCTCTTTAGCACGTTTTTCCGACCGAGCTGTACTGAGGTTCATAAAATTGATACATGCCAAAAGCAACACAAAAGCACCGATGATACTAAACAACCAAACATATTTTATTCGGCCACCCTCTTGTTTTCCGTTTTTAAAATTACCCCTTAAATACCATTCATTCATTGGGAACAAAAACAGTTGGGGGTTATATTCTGCGGTATCTTCGTTTAACTTCTTTTTTACATCTTTTATTGTTGTTGATACTTTGTCCATATCTGCATTGTCTGCCACTTGTACAAACATCTGAAAAGAATTATTGCCCCATTGGTCTTCAGAATTTTTTACCCATTCCCTTGAAGCTACATATTGCTCCCACGGAATAATATAGTAGGTGTCGTTAAAAGAGGTATTAAGAGGAATATCTTTATAAACACCGGTTACCATTAAATCATCCTGATTCCTGACCTTTACTACTTTACCTATCGGGTCTTCATTTCCAAAAAGCGATTTAGCTGTTGATTCACTAAGCATGATGGAGTTAATTTCCCTTAGACCGTCTCTTTCTCCCTTTATAATTTCCAGATTTAACATTTCTGGAGCTTCCCGTTGCATATAATTTCCGGACCTGTAGAGACTGGTTTCATCATATTTTAAATAAACTTTATTTGTCCATGATGACATTATTAAATGCTTAAAATTGTTTCCATACTCATCTCTTAATGCTTTTTCCAATGGTCTGGGAATGGCGGGCCCCGTACCTATTTCACCATTAAAAGTTTGCGATTGATAGACCTGTGCTATTTTATTTTTATTTTTAAAATAACTGTTGTGAGAAAGTTCACTTTGAACCCAAAGCCCAATGATTAACGTTACGGCCATACCCAAGGCAAGTCCGCCAATATTAATGGCCGAGTAGCCTTTGTTTTTAGCTAAATTTCGCCACGCTATTTTTAGATAGTTTTTTAACATGATTTTTAGTTTTTAACCTGCAAGGTTTCCCGCTGTAGGCGGAACCTTGTAGGTTTGATTCTTAATCTGTATTTTATCCTAGACCTACAAGGAAGCCTTCGGCAATACCTTGCAGGTCTTGAGTCACTTTTTATTCTGATATTCTTTGAATTGTTGCTTCGCCGATAACAATACCTTTATTTACTTCAGGATTTCCCTTATAAGCCACAGTAGCTTCACCATAAGCAGTTACTTTTAACTCTTCAGAAACATTCACTCTGTAACTGCCTTCACCATACGCAGTTATTTTAGTGCTTTTATTGGCCAGACCTAAGGTGTTTATTTTAGCTTCACCATAACCTGTAAATTTTTGATAACCTATATTTCCTTCTTTAATCACTATATAACTTTCTCCATACATAGTGGTACGAAGTTTTTTTAGATTTACTTTGTTGATGGTAATTTCAGACTCACCATAAATTTTTAATCGAAAATCATCTTGAACTATGGGACTTTTACAACTAAATTTTTCTTCACCACGTAAAGAAAGTTCATCAATATTTTTATAAGTAACCGTGGCGGTTACTACAGTACCTTTGTATAAGGAACGGGTTCTTTTTTGTCCGTCTTTTTTATACTTTTCATTTTTGGTCACTTCTTTTGCACCCTCTAAATAAATTCGCAAAGTTTTGCCATCTACTTCTATGTTTAGTTTGTTTTTATCTACTGAACAAGTTTCAATAGTTACACTCTCGGAATCACCTTGGATAAAATTCACCGATATATGTGGACTCACAATTACCTTGTCAAAATTTTTGACATTGGTTGTTTCTGATTGTGCATTCGTGTTAGCCAACCCTAAAAGGAGGAGGCTTAAAAAAATGACGGTTTTAAGTTTCTTATTTTTCATGATTGTTTGTTTTTATTCTGTTTTTAAACTTTTTACAGGATTTACTATTGCGGCTTTAATGCTCTGGTAGCTCACCGTCAATACCGCTACCGCTATTGCCAAAAATGCTGCCAATGCCAATATCCACCAACTAATTTCTATTCGAAACGAAAAGTCTTCCAGCCATTTGTTCATGGCATACCATCCAATTGGTATTGCAATAAGTATGGCAATACCTACCATTTTTAAAAAGTCGGTAGTTAGTCTGTATGTTATTTGACCAATACTTGCTCCCAATACTTTTCTGATACCAATTTCTTTAGTACGTTTTTGTGCATTAAATGCCGCTAGACCAAATAAACCAAGACAGGCGATTAAGATGGACAATATGGTAAATATCATAAAAATGCGACCCAGGCGTTGTTCGGCATCATAAGTGGAATTGAAGGCATCGTCCATAAATCGATAACTAAACGGTTGTCCCGGTGCCAATTTATTCCAGATAGTTTCTATACTTGAAATGGTTTGTTTAAAATCCCCTGCTTTTAATTTTACAGCTAAAGTTCCTGTTGATCTTTCAAGAAAAAGACCCAATGCTCCAATATTTTCTCTTAAAGATTCAAAATGAAAATTTTTGACAACGCCTACTACCGTGTAAAAAATCATATTACCTTCCTTAAGGTCTACATCTTCTGTAATTCTCATACCCAAGACTTCTTCTGCTTCCATTCCTAGCACAGATAAAGTTGCTTCGTTGATGATCACAGCGGTAGAGTCTGTTGGGCGTTGTTTGTCAAAATTGCGACCGGCGATAATTTCCATACTTAGGGTTGGGATATAATCTTCATCCACATACCAAGTGTCCAATTGAATTGCGTTTTCTTGTTCGGTAGCTCCTTCTTCAAAAAATGAACTGTCCGAACGAACCGAAGGTACGGGTAAAAAACTACTAAAAGAAGCACTTTTTACTTGGCTCAAACGCACAACTTCTTCTTTAAAAGCATCGATTTGCCTACCTGCAGCATAAGTGTCATTTATCAATAAAACTTGATCTTTGGTAAACCCCAGATCCTTAGATTGAATAAATTTTAATTGTTGAAAGACGACCAATGTACTTACAATTAAAAAGACTGAAATGGTAAATTGGAATACGACCAAACCGTTCCGAATATTTCCCCCACCTACGCTTGTTTGGCTTCCGCCTTTAAGCGTTTTTCCGGGTTTAAATCGCGACATAAAGAATGCTGGATAGCTTCCTGAAAATAAACCTAATATAATGGTAACCATTAATAAGATCAACCAGAAAAACGGATTGGCAAAGGGTAATGAAATAGACTTGCCAGAAAGTTCGTTAAAAAGGGGAAGTACTATGATTGAAAGCATTACCGCCATTAACAACGAAATTAAAGAGATTAAGCCGGACTCAATCAAAAACTGATAAATTAGATCTCTTTTATTAGACCCTAATGTTTTTCTTACCCCAACCTCTTTGGCTCTCTTTAAAGAATGGGCGGTTGACAGGTTCATAAAGTTTACACAAGCCAAAATAATAAGGAACAACCCGATAAACGATAAGATATATACGTTTTGGATACTGCTATTGGCACTTAGCCCGCCATCACGTGTTGAATACAGATGAATATCCGTTAATGGCATAATGTGGTATCTTATGTAATTACCAGATGCCGCAAACGATTCAGCGGTAATTCCTGGAAAATATTTTTGTGCCCACGGTAGCATATATTTTTCTAAAAACCCTTGTATCGGCTCGTGCATGGTATTAACATTTGCCGCAGGTATCAACTTTATAAATGTTTGAAAGTTGTTACCACCCCAATTGTCCTCTTTTGAAGCCTCATGTCCGGTCATGGCCATAAAAACCGTATAATCCCTCAAAAGGGAATTTTTCGGCAGATTACCCATCACCCCCGTTACGGTGTAAGTATCATCATTATTTAGGATAAGAGACTGGCCTATTGCGTTATTAGTACCGAAATATTTTTCGGCTGTTGTTTTGGTTAGTACTAAGGTATTTGGTTCGGTTAGTGCAGATTTAGCATCACCAGCAAGTAGTTTGATTCCAAACATATCAAAGAAAGAGGAATCGACAAATGTGGTATTAAGCTCTTTTGAATTATCCTCAGTTTCATTTTTTCTAACGAGCATACTGCCTTGGGTTCGAAACCTAACGGTGCTTTCAACTTGTGAAAAATCGTTTTGTAATGCTTTGGCCATGGGAGCGGCAGTTTGTGCAGTCTCAATTTCTGCCCCTCCAAATTTTATATCTGCATCTATACGATAAATACGATCGGCATCAGCAAACATTTTATTGAAACTTAACTCATCGTAAATATATAGCGAAATGAGTATCCCGCCCGCCATACCAATGGCAAGGCCAAAAGTATTTAAAAAAGTAAAAAAAGGTTGTTTTTTTAAATTTCTCCAAGCTATTTTTAGATAGTTTTTATACATGATATTTGTTTTTGTTTAACCTGCAAGGTTTCCCGCTATAGGCGGAACCTTGTAGGTTTGGTTCTTCATTTTATTCCAGACCTACAAGGAAGCCTTCGGCAATACCTTGCAGGTTCTGATCTTTTTTCTTACATTTTATATGTCCCATGCCTACAGCACTCATTTTTACTTTCTTATTTTATCCCTACGGATTAAAATCCGTGCTTATTAAATGTTTTGAGCTTCTGGCTCTTAGATTTTTTGTAAGCGTCCACAAGTCCTCTCCCTAAGGGGGAGTTAGAGGGAGCTTTTAAATCTTTGCCACAAAAGGAGTATTTTGACTTTCCGTAACAATTTGTCCATCAAAAAGGTTAACAATTCTATGAGCATAATGCGAATCTCTGTCGGAATGTGTAACCATTACAATGGTAGTTCCTTCTTGGTTCAGTTCAGTTAATAAATTCATCACCTCAATACCATTTTTAGAATCTAAATTACCTGTAGGTTCATCGGCAAGAATTAGTTTGGGGTTGGTAACTACGGCCCTAGAAATAGCTACACGTTGTTGCTGACCACCAGACAATTGTTGTGGAAAATGTTTTTCACGATGTGCAATTTTCATTCGCTCTAAAACAGCCCTTACTTTTTCTTTACGTTCGCTTTTATTCATTTTTAAATAAATTAAAGGCAACTCAACATTTTCGTAAACCGTAAGTTCATCAATTAGGTTAAAGCTCTGAAAAACAAAACCGAGATTACCTTTACGTAAATCAGTTCTTTGGCGTTCTTTTAAGCCGCCCACTTCGTGACCACTAAATTGGTAACTGCCTTCGGTAGGGTTATCAAGCATGCCAATGATGTTTAATAAGGTGGATTTACCGCAACCGGAAGGTCCCATAATAGCTACAAACTCGCCATCGGCAACATTCAAATTGACGTTGTTCAATGCTAATGTTTCAACTTCTTCGGTTCTAAAACTCTTTTTTAAATTTTGGATTTTTATCATTTTATTTTGTTTTTAATTCCCCTCTCTCAGAGGGGTGTCCCGCAAAGCGAGACGGGGTGTTTTTTTTGATTTTACTCTAGTTAATTATTAGTTGTTTTCTGTATTTCTATATTTTAAGTTTCAATTTTGACTATTTTCAGAATTTTTTTTAAATGTTTTACCCCTATTTTAGGTAAGGTTTTCCCTAAAGATTTTTTCATTTCCAAGTTCTGAATAACCACATCTTCAAATTCAATAAAAGGATTCTTTTCATATTGACCTATGCGGATTATTTTAACACTATTATCATTAACTTCCAAAGGCATAATTAAAGAATTCTTTTCTTCGAACCATTCTCTTAAATGTCCTTTTACAAATATCAATTTTTCACTATTTTCAATTTGAAATAACTCCATTTGAACAGCTTCTATTAGTTTAGTACTTAAACTCATTTGATATTTTAAGTCAACAACTCGATTCATCTCAACTATTTAAATAATTATTTTGTTATTAATATTTCGATTAAACTAATAACCACCCCGCTCTTTATGATTCTCTAAGATTTAAAATGGCTACTGGGCATACTTAATCAAGTTCAGCACAGGCTCCCACCTTGAAAAAAGGAGGGGACTTTACATTTCTCCTCTTCAATTTTATTTCGTCAATTTATTCGCCTTATAATGAAGGAATAACAATTCCAAACTTATCCACAACAGTTGTAAAAGCCCCTCCCTGCGGAGGGGTTGGGGAGGTTTTTTTATTTCAAAACAATTCTCTCCGCCTCCCCAAAACTGTCATAGTTACTCGTAATTACTTTTTCTCCAGATTCCAACCCTTCCAGCACTTCATAAAATTTCGAGTTTTGTTTTCCTATTCTTATGGAGCGTTTAATGGCTTCATCATTATCGCTGACTACAAAAATCCATTGGCCGCCAGTACTTTGGAAAAAGCTACCTTTTGGCAATAGAAGGGCATCACTTGATTCACCCAATTGTAGTTTAATATTATAGGTTTGACCTGCACGAATGGTTTCTGGCTTTTCTTTTGTAAAAACAAGATCTACCTTAAATTTTCCATTTCTAACTTCGGGATATACCTTTCGTAAACGTAGCGGGAATTCTTTTCCGTTACGTTCTAAACTTGCCGATAAATCTCGTTTTACACGATCAATATAATGTTCGTCAATGGTGGCTTCAATTTTAAAATCGGTCAGTACATTTATTTGTCCAATGCGTTCACCTTGCCCAATACTTTGACCAATTTCTGCATCCAGAAAGCCCAATTGTCCATCAGCAGGGGCACGTACATTCAAATGGTCTAGGCGTTGATACACCATACCTAGGGTTTTACGCATACGTTGTAAATCCGAATCTAAACCTGATAATGAGGTTTTTCGCATTTTATCGTCCTGTTCGGTTTGTAATTTTACTATATCGTGTTGTTTTTTAGAAAGTTCATAGTTTTCCTTACTAAGCAAATACTCTTCTCGTGAGATTAGTTCATCTTTGTATAAGGCTTCGTTCTGTTCAAAATTTCGCTTGTTTTTTGTTAAATCATAATCTGCTGTAGCCAGAGATTTTTTGCCACTTACTTGTCGCGAATCAAATTCTAATCTTGTGGATCGTAAATTGTTCTCTTTTAAAGCCATATTACTTTCACTCGCTAAAATTTGCTCATATAAATTCATGTTTTCCAGCTTCAGTATAATATCCCCTTTTTTGACCATGGAGCCCTCTTCGATAAGTTTTTCGCTAACACGACCACCTTCATAGGCATCCATATAAATGGTAGAAATAGGTGCTACTGCACCATTGATAGTGATATAGTCATCAAATTTTCCTTGTGCAACTTCTCCTATAGATAATTTGTCTTTCTCAGTTCTGAAGGTGGACATTGAATTGCTAAAAATCAACTTATAGCCCACAAATAGGAGTAGTAATCCTAGGGCTATATATCCATAATGTTTTGGCCTTAATCCTTTTTTCTTTTCAAGTTTTATATCCATTTTTTGTAGTCTTTTGGTCGTTAGTCGTTAGTCGTTGGTCTCTTGGTTATTTAATCGTTTATTTCCTATTCACTATTCACTATTCACTATTTTCCTTTTTTCACTCCTGTCTTCGGTCTTTCGACTTTTTTGTTTCTTGATCCGAATCTTTTCCCCCTTTGGGGGCTAGGGGGCTTCTATATCAAACACAGGTAATCCTTTATAAAAATCTAATGTTTTTTCTGTTATTTTCAATTGTAATTTCACTTGTAAATTTTCATTCTGTGCAGTTGTGTATAAATTTTTGGCTTGATAAAGTTCTATTGTACTAATCATCCCTTTTTCATATTTTTTTTGTGCAATAGCAAATGATAATTCTTGGGCCGTCATCTTTTTTGTGCTTTGCTCAGATTCTATAGTAAATGATTTCTGATCTTGAACCAATTGTTGAATCAGCTTATATAGCTCTTGTTTTTGTATGTCTAAACTATTGTTAGCTCGCTGAAGTTCTATTTTTTGTTGTTTGATATTTGAACGATTTGACCAACGAGTGAAAATTGGAATATTCAAAGAAACACCCACATATTTTGAGAGATTGTCATTAAACTGTGTATTAAATGGAATGATGTGATTGTCATCATCAACGTTCGTTTCATAATAACCTGTTCCATAACCTGCGGATAAAGATAATGAAGGATATAACTTTCCTCTGGCAATGGCAACTTCTTTTTTTGCAGCTTCTGTTTTAAATTTTTCGGCTTTAATCAATGGAATAAAATTAGATGCAATATTGTAAACTGAATCTAAATCTGTAGTTGAATAGATGGTTTCTTCTTCCGTCATTTCATCCAATGCTGTACTAATGTTGATAGTTGATTCACCCTCTAAATTCATTTCTTGAATTAGTTTCAATTGAGCGGCTTCCAAACTATTTTTACTTTGAGTAACGGCTAATTGGTCTGTTAGCAATACAGATTCCGCTTCATATAAATCTGCACCAGCTTTTAGCCCTAATTCCAATTGACGTTTTACCAAATTGTAATTTGTTTGAGAAACTTCGGCCTGTTCTTTAGAAATTGCCAATAAACCTTCGTAAAACCGTATATCGTAAAAAGCTGACATTACACGAAAAGCTAATAAATATTTTTGTTGCAAAACATTTTCTTTAGCGGCTTTGTAAAGTAATTTTGAAGCTTTTATCGAATTCAATTTTTGAAATCCTCTAAATATATCTATTGACGAACTTAAAGAATAGTTATTCGAGAAAAAGTCGGTATCAATAATGTCATTAGTATTGGGATTAACCGAACGCCCATATCGAATGTTGTAACCTGTTGATCCAGTTATGCTTGGGAGTAAATTACGTACAGATTGCCTATAGGTTTCTTTATTGGAATCACTAGTGTACTTAAAATTATTTAATTCCAAATTATGATCAATGGCATAGGCCACACATTCGTCTAAAGTCCATGTTTTCTGTGCAGTTATAGATTTTACCATCAAAAGGAAAAGGAAAAAAATAATATGTTTTTTTAAGGTCATGTTAATTGTAATTCTAGTTTAAATAGCGATTTACATTTATATTGTGCCAAAATGTACACTAATGTTGTGCCATGTTTTTAGGTGTCTGAAAATCAAGTAAATAAATTTTATTAGGATTAAAACAAGGTTTTATTTGTAAAAATATTTTACAATAAATGTCAAATAATTTGACACTTTTTTTTAAACTAAAATCTTTGTTAGTACATTTATAAAATATTAAAACAATTCTAATGACTGATGGAAAAATTTTAATCATTGACGATAATAAAAGTGTATTGAGTGCTTTAGAAATATTATTGCAGTTTGAATATAAAAGTATTGAAATGCTATCTAACCCGAATCAAATTTCATCACTTAAAAATCTCGCTGATTTCGATATTGTTTTACTGGATATGAACTTTTCTGCGGGGATTAATTCTGGTAACGAGGGTTTATTTTGGTTAAAGGAAATTAAAAAAAGAGTTCCTACCGCTTCGGTAATTATGATGACCGCTTATGGGGCAATAGATTTAGCAGTAAAAGCATTGAAAGAAGGTGCTGCCGACTTTGTGCTAAAACCTTGGAATAATGAAAAACTATTGGCTACGGTCAAGTCGGCTTATTTATTGCGTAAGTCTCAAAAAGAAGTGTACCAGTTAAAAGAAAAAGAGAGCAATTTAAAGCAATTTATAAACCAAGATAAAAATTATATTATTGGAAACTCAAAGGCATTGACAGAGGTTTTAAACCTAACCAGAAAAGTAGCAAAAACAGATATTAATGTTTTGATAACTGGTGAAAACGGTACTGGTAAAGAATTGATTGCTAGAGAATTGCACCGCATGTCTATCCGAAAAAATGAAGTTTTTATCAATGTGGATATGGGCTCGATATCTGAATCTTTATTTGAAAGTGAGTTATTTGGGCATACAAAAGGCTCTTTTACAGATGCCAAAGAAGATAGGGCAGGTAAGTTCGAGGCCGCCAATGGTGGCACATTATTTTTAGACGAAATTGGTAATTTGTCGTTGCAAACTCAAGCGAAACTATTATCCGCAATTCAAAATAGAATTATTGTTCGTGTTGGTTCAAACAAACCTATACCTGTAGATATTCGTTTGGTTTGTGCAACAAATTGTAATCTGGAACAAATGGTTAAAGATGGCATATTTCGTGAAGATTTATTGTATAGAATAAATACAATTCATGTTGAAGTACCACCGTTACGAGATCGTGATAACGATGTTATCTTGTTGGCTGATTTCTATTTAAATAAATTTGCTGTTAAATATGGAAAACAAGGATTGAGAATGAATGCTGCCGTTCAGGATAAATTTAGGAATTACAGTTGGCCTGGGAATGTACGTGAATTGCAACATGCTATGGAAAGAGCGGTGATTTTATGTGATGGTAATGTGCTGAAGCCAACAGACTTTTCTTGGTCTAATAAAGCTTCTTCAGCCATAGAAACAGAAGTAGCTACATTAGATGAAATGGAAAAAATAATGATTACCAATGCTTTAAACAAGCATGATGGAAATTATAGTGCCGCTGCAAATCAATTAGGTGTTTCTAGGCAAACACTTTACAATAAGGTAAAGAAAATGAACAGCTAATGGCAAGTAGAAATTTTTATTTACAACTTATCCTGAGAATATCATTGATAACCTTGACAGCTCTTGGGATAGCATTTTTATTTGTAAAGGGTTACTATGTATTAAGTGTTTTTATATTCGCTTTACTAATTTTACAAGCTTGGCAATTGGTTTACTACATTAATAACATCAATAGAAAAATTGCATATTTTTTTGATGCCATTAGAAATGAGGATTTCACATTACATTTTCCTGAAAAAGATCTTATCAAATCTTTCCAAAAGTTGAATCATAGTTTGAATAGGGTAAATGCTTTAATTCAAGATGTACATTTAAAAAAACAAGAACAAGAACAGTTTTATCAAGAAATAATTAAACAAGCAGATATTGGAATTTTGGCTTTCAATAGAAAAGGTCATATTAATTTTTCCAATCCTACTGTTGAAAGATTATTGAATTACAAACCATTAAATCATATTAAACAATTAGCTCAAGTAGATAAAAAACTTTATGCTTTGTTTGAAGATTTAAAACCTTTTGACCAAAAACTCTTTCAACTAGCTAATGAAAGAGAGAAAATACAATTAGCGATAAAATCTACTTCAATCGATATTAACCAGGAAGAATTATTAGTAGTTGTTATTCAAGATATTCATAAAGAACTGGATGAAAAGGAAACTGATTCATGGATAAAATTGATACGTGTTTTAACGCATGAAATTATGAATACCATTACACCGATAACATCCATTTCAGAATCTATTTTAAAATATTTTAAAAATGATAACGAATTGACAAATACTGATACCATTGAAGTTAAGCATATAGAAAATACAGTTAAAGGGTTGGAGGTTATCAAAGAGCAAGGTAATGATTTGATGAGTTTTGTACAGTCTTATAGAACATTATTGAGCGTTCCAGAACCAGATAAAGAAATTGTAGGAGCTCAAAAGTTATTAAGCAAAATTTTGGTGTTAATTCAGCAAGATGGTGCAACAGATAATGTAGAGATTCGACTCGAAATTAATCCAGAAAATTTAGAGCTATTTATAGATAGCAAGCAGATTACCCAGGTACTAATTAATTTAGGTAAAAATGCCATGCAGTCACTGAAAAATAAAGAAAGCGGTATAATTAAAATTTCGGCTGGAGTGAATAAGGCCAACAAAAAACACATCACTATTTCGGATAATGGTGCGGGTATAGCTCCAGAGCTGATCGAAGAGATTTTTGTCCCATTTTTCACAACTAAAAATTCGGGTACAGGTATAGGTTTAAGTCTTTCAAAGCAAATTATGCAACTTCACGGAGGAAGTTTAATGGTACATTCAATTCCTGATGAACGTACCACTTTTGTGTTAACGTTTTAAAACTATAAATGACTCCTCACTTCAGACAAAGGGAGGTGGATTCCGGCTTTTTTGTCGAAAGACGGAGGGATTGAAATTTCACATAGATTTGTGCGACGTATCTTCATTTATTTTGCTGTACGCAGTAGTTCTAACAAAATACTTTTAGTTACTTTTGCTCCCTGTATTTAATTAGTAAAATTAGTGTCCAAAGTTTATCTAACATACAACAACATTATTGCCAGTCTGGGGTTTACTACAGCTGAAAATATTGAGAACGTTTCAAAAGGTATTTCAGGGATCAATAAGGTTGAGGACAGAGCATTGTCTCGAATGCCATTTTACTCTTCTTTAATAGATACAGATAAATTAAATACCGCTTTTCAGAAAATAGGAAATACCAATGATTTTACACGATTGGAAAAAATGATGCTCTTATCCTTAAATGATGTGATAGAGCAATCTAATATTGAGATAACTTCCAAAACAGGACTTATAATCTCAACCACAAAAGGCAATGTAGATGTCTTGGATGCCGATTCAAAATTTCCGAAAGAAAGAACGTATTTAGCGGAATTGGGCAAACAGATTCAGCATTTTTTCGGATTTAAAAATGAAGCTATTGTACTTTCAAATGCTTGTGTTTCTGGAATTTTAGCAGTTTCTGTAGCAAAAAGATTGATTCAATCCGAAATGTATGACAACGTGCTTGTTGTCAGTGGTGATATTGTTTCAGAATTTATTTTATCGGGATTTCAATCGTTTCAGGCTATAAGTGAGTCTCCCTGCAAACCGTTTTCAAAAAATAGAACTGGAATAAATATTGGTGAGGCTGCAGCCTCGATATTAGTAACATCGAAAAATGATAATTTGCCATCAGATGCGGTTGAAATATTAGGTGATGGTTCTTGCAATGATGCCAATCATATATCTGGACCTTCAAGGACTGGCGAAGGATTGTACAGAAGTATGCAATCTGCTTTTAAGGAAGCTAACATAAAAACCGAAGCTATAGATTATATTTCCGCTCATGGCACAGCTACGGAATATAATGACGAAATGGAATCCATCGCTTTTAACAGAATAGGTTTAACTAAAGTGCCAGTTAACAGTCTTAAAGGATATTACGGTCACACGTTAGGAGCTTCTGGTTTAGTGGAAACCATAGTAGGGATGCAGTCCTTGCACAATAATACCTTATACGCCTCCTTTGGTTTTGATAATTTGGGCGTTTCGCAATCCATTAACGTAATCAAGGAAACAACAGCCAAGCCGTTGACCACATTTTTGAAAACAGCTTCAGGGTTTGGGGGTTGCAACACAGCCGCAATCTTTAAAAAAGTGTTATAATTTGAAAATTGAAAATTACATATCAGATTATTGCCATATCAGAAATAATGAGGTTTCCATAAATGGAAAGCCATGTTTTATGGTTGATACCGAGACTCAATTCTCTGATTTTTCTAAAAAAATCTATAAGGAACTGAATTTAAGCTATTCAAAGTTTTTTAAAATGGATAACTTAAGTAAATTAGCATTTTTGGGAGCGGAAATTGTTTTGAACGATAAAGATGACAATGAAAATACCGCCATCGTGTTAACAAATAGGGCATCAAGTTTAGATACAGACAGAAAACATCAAGACAGTATTCAAAATAAAGATAGTTTTTATCCTAGTCCTGCTGTGTTTGTTTATACATTGCCCAACATTGCCATTGGCGAAATAAGTATTAAAAATCAGATAAAGAGCGAGAATGCTTTTTTTATTTTTGACATTTTTAATACGGATTTTTTACATAATTATGCGAACAGTCTGATAAATAACAATAAGGCAGAGAATGTGCTATGTGGATGGGTAGATTATGATGGAGATAACTACGACTGCTTTATGTACAAAGTATCCCGCAAAGGAAGAATTAAACATACAACCAACGAATTAATCAACCTATATAAATAAAAGGAATAGATGGAAGCTTTAAAATTAGAATTAAAAGAAAAAATTATAGAACAACTCAATTTGGAAGATGTTGCTATTGATGAAATAGGCGATAACGACCCACTTTTCGGTGACGGCTTAGGGTTGGATTCTATTGACGCTTTAGAGTTAATTGTAATGTTAGACAAAGATTATGGCATCAAATTAACAGACCCGAAAGAAGGAAAGAAAATATTTGAATCCGTTGAAGTGATGGCGGCTTATATTACAGAAAACAGAACGAAATAAATGTCAAAAGGAGTTGCTATTACTGGAATGGGTATTATTTCTTCGATTGGTAATTCAGTTGAAGAAAATTTGAATGCCCTATTGCAAAGTAAACATGGCATCTCTAGAATTTCCAATATAAAAACTCGCCATAAAGATGAAATTATGGTTGGTGAAATTGACTTGACCAACGAAGAACTGCTTCAACAATTAAATTTACCTGAATCTAATAATTATTCTAGAACTGCTATGTTGGGCGTAATTGCAGCTAAAGAAGCGGTTAAAAATGCCCATATTTCTGATATTAACGATGTGAGAACAGGATTGATTTCAGCAACGAGTGTGGGTGGAATGGATATGACCGAGAAATATTATTACGAATATTTGGAGGATGATACACATCGTAAATATATCGAAGGTCATAATGGTGGAGATGCTACACAAAAAATTGTAGAGCAATTAGGTATCTCTGGTTTTGCAACTACCATCAGTACAGCGTGTTCTTCATCTGCAAATGCCATTATGTTGGGAGCCAGAATGATAAAAGCGGGCAAGCTGGATAGAGTAGTGGTGGGCGGTGCCGACTGCTTGTCTAAATTTACCATTAATGGATTTAAAACTTTAATGATCTTATCCGATACCTATTGTAAGCCTTTTGATAAAGATAGAACGGGTTTAAATTTAGGCGAAGCAGCTGCTTTTTTAGTCTTAGAATCTGATGAAGTTGTTGCAAAACAAAACAAAAAAGTATTTGCCTATGTTTCTGGCTATGGCAATGCTAATGATGCTTTCCATCAAACCGCATCTTCGGAAAATGGCGAAGGAGCAACGTTGGCTATGCAAAAGGCTTTTAAAATTTCTGGTCTGCAACCCAGTCAAATAGATTATATAAACGCACACGGAACGGCAACACCAAATAACGATCTTTCGGAAAGTATTGCCATTCAACGGGTTTTTGGTAAAAATGTGCCAGATTTAAGTTCAACCAAAGCATTTACAGGTCATACCTTGGCGGCAGCAGGGGCGATAGAAGCTGTATATTCAATATTAGCTTTGCAGCATAATATTATGTTTCCAAATTTGAATTATGCAAATGCTATAGAAGAAACAGGAATTGTACCTGTTACCGAAGTAAAACAAAAAAACATTGAACATGTACTTTCAAATTCCTTTGGTTTTGGCGGGAATTGTTCAACATTAATATTTTCTAAAAACTAAATGAAGCCCTGTTATATAAATGGTTTGGGATGTGTTTCTGCACAAAATACAACTGGAAATCAGTTCTTAGAGGATATTGCAGTTTATGAAACCAATATCCTGCCAGTTATAAACCCCAATTATAAAGATTACATCCCACCAGCCGCTGCCAGAAGGATGGCAAAAGGCGTAAAAATGGGGGTTGTGGCTTCTGCCTTGGCATTGAAAGAGGCAGGGGTTAAAGTGCCTGATGCCATTATTACGGGAACGGGTATGGGTTGTGTTCAAGATTCTGAAAAGTTTGTAAGTGCCGTAATTGATAATGATGAACAATTTTTGACGCCAACTTCTTTTATCCAATCTACTCACAATACTGTTGGAGCACAAATTGCACTTGGATTGCAGTGCAAGGCTTATAATTTTACGTATGTCCATGCAGCAGTTTCTTTTGAATCTTGCCTCTTGGATGCTCAGTTAATGTTCAATGAAAATGAGGCATCAAACATTTTGGTAGGCGGTATTGATGAACATGGGGAACATACCAACGTGTTACATCAATTGATTGGACATATTAAAAAGGAGGAGGTAGGTAATACCGATTTGATAAATTCAAATACCGAAGGTACCATCTTTGGTGAAGGAGCCGTATTTTTCTCATTATCCGATAAGAAAAATGAAAACAGTTACGCAAAACTCGCTGATGTTGAAATTTTTAGCCGATTAAATCGAGATGAACTTGAAACGCAAATTAACAAGTTTTTGGAAAGAAATAACTTGTCAGTTGATACTTTAGATGCGGTTGTTTTGGGTAATAATGGTGATATTGATTTTGATGCTTATTATAAAAACCTTCAAGAAGGAATTTTTAAAGGAACACAGCAAATTTATTACAAACATTTATGTGGTGAGTTCAACACAGCTTCTTCTTTTGGCTGCTGGGTGGCTTCAAATATACTGAAGCAACAAGATATTCCTGAAATTATTAAAATTAATAATATAGGATCTAAATCTTATAAAAATGTTTTGCTTTATAACCAATATAGGGGTGAAAATCATAGTTTAGTCTTACTGCAGTCATGTTAAAATTTGGACGTGTAAATAGCTTCTTTTTTGTATTGGTTTTGCTTGTTTTTACGTTTCAGTTCCCAAAATATTTATACATTTTTATTTTTTTATGTTGGTTGATTGTTACCACTATTGGCTCATTTCATATCAGATGGAATTACCACGTCAACGCATTACATTCAAATCCCAAAACCAATAAAAAGCAGGTTGCCATAACTTTCGACGATGGTCCAAACCCACAATTTACACTTCCAATTTTGGCAATTCTAAAAAAACATAATATTAATGCTACTTTTTTTTGCATTGGAAAAAACATAGAAGAACACCCCGAATTGTTTAAGCAAATAGCTAATGACGGACATATTGTTGGTAACCATTCGTATAGCCATTCCAATAATTTCGGATTCTTTTCTTCCAATAAAGTTATTAATGAAATAAATACAACAAATAAATTGATTTTGAAAATTTCAAATCTTAATTGTAATTTGTTTAGACCACCATTTGGGGTAACCAACCCCGCAATTAAAAATGCCATAAAAAAAACGAAACATCATGTAATCGGTTGGTCAGTTAGGTCGTTGGACACGAAAATAAAAGAACCTAGAGAAATTTTAAAAAGGATTACTAAAAACCTGAAAGCTGGTGATGTTATTTTATTGCACGATACCAATAAAAGAACGGTCGTTGTTTTGGAACAATTATTGTTATTTTTACAAGAACATCAATTTGAAGCCGTTACGGTGGACAAATTATTTGAAATTGAAGCTTATGTTTAGAGTACTATTTACTTTTTTAATTTTAGCAACATCCGTGCTTTATGCTCAAAAAACTATGACCACTCAAGAAATAGTTAATTTTAAAGAGAAGGTAAAAAACGTTGCCGAAAACACAAAAACCATTAGTAGTGATTTTGACCAGTATAAACACATGGAATTTTTGTCCAATGCCATTAAAACCTCGGGTAAAATGCAGTATAAAGCACCGAAATTGGTAAAATGGTCTTATACCGAGCCATTTCATTACAGTGTAATTTTTAAAGAGGGTAAGCTATTAATTAATGACGAAGGTAAAAAGAGCGATGTAAATATTGGGTCAAATAAATTGTTCCAAAAACTGAACGAACTTATCGTAAAAAGTATTAATGGTGATATGTTCGATGATGCTGAATTTACAATGAACTTCACAAAAGATACTGATAAATACATAGTAATCTTCCATTCTAAAGATATTGAACTGAAAAAATATATCAAACAATTTGTACTGCATTTTGACAGTAAAAACTATGCCGTTAACGAGGTTAAAATGGTAGAGCCATCAGATGACTATACGCACATTATCTTTAAAAACCGTATTGAAAACCAAACTATAAAAGATGAGGTTTTTTCTAATTAGTTTATATTCTATTTTCTTTTTGTCGTCTTGTACATTGTCAACAACTAAAGATTTTGTTTTTGTTGAAAACACAGTCCGAACCTATCACAACCCGTATTTCTCTAATATTAACAAAGATTATGTTTATAAAGCCAACTTTGAGGTCTATGGGCATGAGTTTAGTGGAATATTAATCATTAAAAAATTAGCTACTCAACATCATAAAGTTGTTTTTACTACCGAATTCGGCACCAAAATGCTGGATATTGAGTTAATTAATGATAGTTTTACGATCAATTTTATTGCTGACGATTTAAATAAAAGAATTCTCATAAATACCTTAAAAAAGGATTTTAGAATATTATTAAAAGAAGAAATAACCATTAGTAATACTTATCAGAATAATGATTTTATGATTTATGAAAATAAAGATGATAAGCGATATAACTACTATTTTGTAAAAAAAAGAAAACAGTATCTTGAAAAATTGATAAACACATCAAAAACAAAAGAGAAAGTGGTTTTTAGCTTTAAAAGTGATGATGGTCAAACGGCAAGAAAGATTTTAATCGAACATAAAAATATAAAATTAAAGATTGAGTTAAAGGCATTTTTATAATACAATATCAATTAAAAAAGAAACTCTATTTTTGTCATTCACTTACTAATAACATAATGTTACTCAAAAACCTATATAAAATCCTGACTTTCAATTTTAATGAAGGAGAATTACAATCCGAAATTTTTATCAACCAAGATCACGAAATTTTTAAAGGCCATTTTCCTGGTAATCCTGTAATGCCTGGTGTTTGCATGATTCAGATTATAAAAGAATTGACCGAAAAAGCGTTGGATAAAAAGTTGTTTATGGAAAAATCGAGCAACATAAAATTTATGGCATTAATTAATCCCGAAGTAAACAATACTTTGGTATTAAATTTGAACATATCTGATGAAAATGATGAAATTAAAGTAAAGAACATCACAAAAATGGGAGATACTGTTGCGTTAAAATTCAATGGTGTTTACCGAGTTGTAGATTAATTACGCCATAAAATGACAAAACTTATTTTCTACATATCACTTTTGCTGATTACAGTAAATCCTTCATTATCCGAAATTCGAGAATTATACACAAAGTCTTCAGACTCCGAAGAAGTTGCCAAAGAACTGTATGAAAAACTAGAAAATATAAAAAAAACTGATGATGCTACACTTGTGGGTTACAAAGCGGCTTCTTTAACTGTAAAAGCCAAACACGAAAATAAAATAAAAGATAAGAAAGCGTTTTTTAAGGAAGGGGCAACATTATTGGAATACATTATTACTGAAAAGCCCAACAATATTGAATTACGTTTGATTCGCTTGAGCATTCAAGAAAATTCGCCTAAAATATTGAAATATAAATCGAAGATTGAGGAAGATAAAACCTTTATTTACAATCAACTGCCCCTTTTAAAAAATAAAGGGTTAAAAGAACACATCAAAGGTTACGTTTCTAAATCCAATGCTTTTACAACCGAAGAAAAAACTGTAATTTCGAAACTTTAATGTCTTGATAAAGTTTCGTGCAGAATTCCAAAGAAATAACACCCAAAATAGCCGATTTTAATTGTTGTATTCTCATACCGACTTATAACAATCAAAAAACCTTAGACCGTGTTATTCAAGGTGTCCTTTACCATACACGAAAAATAATTATTATCAACGATGGATCAACGGACAACACCAAATACATTCTTTCTAGATACCCAAAACTAACCCAAATCCACTTAGAAAAAAATAAGGGAAAAGGCAATGCCTTACGGCTTGGTTTAAAAAAAGCCGAAGAACTGGGTTTTGAATATGCCATTTCAATAGATTCTGACGGTCAACACTTTCCAGATGATATTCCTTTGTTTATTAAAGAATTAGAAAATTATAAAAACGAAAGTGTTTTACTGGTCGGGGCCAGAAATTTGAACGCAAAAGGAATGCCCAGAAAAAACAGTTTTGCCAATAAATTCTCCAACTTTTGGTATTGGGCCGAGACAGGTTTTAATCTGCAGGACACGCAATCGGGGTTTAGGTTATATCCTGTAAAACAAGTCAATAGAATTAAATTCTTAGGCACAAAATTCGAGTTTGAAGTTGAAGTGTTGGTAAAGGCTTCGTGGCATGGTGTGTTGGTAAAGAACATACCAATACGTGTCCTGTACGACCCTGATGAACGTGTCTCTCATTACCGTCCCTTTATGGATTTTGTCCGTATAAGTGCCATGAATACTTGGTTATTTATTATCGCTATTGTCTATATTAAACCACGTGATTTTTACCGTAGGTTTAAACAAAAGGGTTTTAAACGTTTTTTTAAGGAAGATTTGCTGGGCAGTTCGGATTCTAATCTTAAAAAATCAATGTCCATTGCCTTGGGCACTTTTATAGGAATTTCTCCTTTTTGGGGTTTGCATTCTATCCTATCAATAGTATTAGCGGCCGTTTTTAAATTAAATAAGGTTATTAGTTTTGCGTTTTCAAATGTGAGTTTTCCCATTTTTATTCCATTTATTATTTACGGTAGTTTAAAATTTGGTGGATTTATCTTAGGGCGAACTAGCCTAGAATTTAATCAGATCGACGAAAATTTTAAAATCGGTATTTATCTTGTTCAGTATATTGTAGGAAGTTTTGCTTTGGCGATCGTAATGGCATTACTTTTCGGATTAATTGGATATATTTCCCTCCAAATATTCTCCAGCCCAAAAAAACAAGTAAACCATGGATGATTTCTTCTATAAGATTTATCGGGTTTTTCAAAAACAAAAGGTGTTGTTTTTTGGATTTTTTTTGCTTTTGCTTTTTTTGCTGGGATTTTTAGCTTCCAAACTGCAATTTGAAGAAGATATTACCAAACTGATTCCCACTTCCGAAGAATCTGACATCACCAATAAAGTTCTTAAAAATGTAAACTTTGCAGATAAAATTATTGTGTATTTAGAAACACAAAATGATGCTGATGCCAATGATTTGTCTACTTATGCCAGTGAATTTATCGATAGCATTCAACAACAAACTGGCGACTATATCAAAGAAATTCAGGGTAAAATTGCTGATGATGAAATAAATAAAACTTTGGATTTTATCTACAACAACTTGCCTTTGTTTTTGAATGAATCTGATTATAGGCAAATTGAAAAAAGACTGCAACCCGATAGTATTCAGCAAATTACCAACTCCAATTATAAAACATTGGTTTCTCCAACGGGACTCATTGCAAAACGGAGCATTTTAAAAGATCCGTTGGGTCTTACCTTTATGGGATTGAAAAAATTGGAACAATTAAAAACCGACGACAATTTTGAAATTCACAATGGATTCTTGGTTAGTAAAGACCATAAAAATTTGTTGCTGTTTATCGTTCCAAAATTTGCATCCAACGAAACAGCTAAGAACACACAATTTGTAGAGCAACTCTATAGAATTCAAGAGCATTTAAACCAAAAATACAATTCAAAAGTTTCAAGCGAATATTATGGTTCTACAATTATTGCAGTCGCGAACGCCAATCAAATAAAAAATGACATCCAGTTTACCATCAGTATAGCTCTAACCATTTTGGTATTGATATTAATTTTCTTTTACAGAAAGCTGCTGATTCCAATAATTCTGTTTCTTCCAACTATTTTTGGTGCTTTGGTTGCCGTATCGTTCTTATATCTACTAAAGGGTCAAATTTCTGCTATTTCGTTGGGTATTGGTTCTGTTTTACTTGGTATAACTTTAGATTATGCATTGCATATTTTAACACATTATAAAAATAACAACAACGTAAAACAATTATATAAAGATGTTGCCAAACCTGTGTTGATGAGTAGCTTTACCACAGCAATCGCTTTTTTGTGTTTGTTGTTTTTAGATTCGGAAGCTCTTAAAGAGTTAGGAATTTTCGCTTCAGTAAGTGTAGTGAGTGCCTCCTTTTTTGCTCTGTTATTGATTCCGCAATTGTACCGTTATAAAAACGAAAAAATAAGCTCTAAAAATACTGTAATTGATAAAATTGCAGGTTATCGTTTTTACAAAAATAAAATACTGATTGGTTCTTTGATTATAGTTTTCATAACCAGTCTTTTTACCTACAGAAATGTAATTTTCGATCAAGATATTTCAAAGATGAATTATCAATCCGAAGCCCTAAAAATCACTGAAAAGAAGTTAGATAACTTAATGAACATGGCTTCTAAATCCATTTATGTAACTGCATATGGAGATTCTGTTGAGGATGCTTTGTTAAGTAATGATAGTATCTATAACCAACTAAATTATTTAAAGTCATCTAATAGTATACTAAGCTTTAGTTCGGTAGGCGGTTTGGTTTTATCCGAACAATCGCAAGAAAAGAAAATACAACAGTGGAAGCAATTTTGGAATGTTGAAAGAAAGCAATCCTTAAGAGAAAATCTTATTGAAAGTGGCACCGAGGTCGGATTTAAACCTACTACTTTTCAACAATTTTATGATAAATTGGACAGTGATTTTTCCACAGTTAAGTTTCAAGATTATCAAAAGTTAAAATCACTATTTTTAGATGAGTTTATTTCGGTTGACAGCAATTTTGCCACTGCTGTTTCTATGGTAAAAGTTGACCAAAAGAACCTTAAAAGCATTATAAATAAGCTTGACGATTTACATCAAACAGTGGTTATTGACCGCCAACATATTAATGAAACTTTTCTGGGCAGTTTAAAAGACGATTTTAACAAACTCATTGGGTATTCCTTGGTGGCTGTAGTTATAATCTTGTTGTTATTTTATAGAAGTATTGAAATTACGCTGATTACCATTATACCAATAGCATTGACTTGGATAATAACCATTGGGGTTATGGGTCTTTTAAATATCCATTTTAATGTATTTAACATCATTATTTCCACTTTTATTTTTGGATTAGGCGTTGATTATAGCATTTTCATAACGAATGGATTACTTAAAAAACATAAGTATGGCATTCGGGAATTACCGACCTATAAAACGTCTATTTTATTATCAGTTATTACCACCATTCTAGGTGTTGGAGTGCTTATTTTTGCTAAGCACCCTGCGTTAAAATCCATATCTGCGGTTTCCATTATTGGAATTTTGTCGGCGGTATTAATTGCCTTTACCATTCAACCATTATTATTTAATTTTTTTATTGGCTGGCGTACTAAAAAGGGAGTTGCTCCTTTACGTATTAGGACTTTTTTGCACGCTATGGTATTGTTTGCTTTTTATGGTCTTGGCGGGATGATTTTGTCATTAATAAGTATTACTATTTTACCAATCCTTCCCATTTCCAAGAAAAAGAAGATGAAGTGGTTGCACAATACCATGGCCAAAATGGTTACGGCAACGCTGTATGGTAATCCGTTTGTGAAAAAAGAGGTTATCAATTCTCATGGAGAAACTTTTGAAAAACCTGCGATAATAATTTCAAACCACTCCTCATTTTTAGATACGTTAACTATTGGAATGACAACTCCCAATGTGATTTACTTGGTAAACGATTGGGTATATAAATCACCTATTTTTGGTTTGTTAGCCAAGGTAGCGGGCTTTTATCCCGTTTCAAGTGGGGTAGATGGTAGCTTAGAACATCTCGAAGAAAAAATCCGACAAGGTTATTGTTTGGTGGTGTTTCCAGAAGCACGTCGGTCGTTTACCAATAAAATTGGTCGTTTCCATAAAGGGGCATTTTTCTTGGCTCAACAATTAAAATTAGATATTCTGCCTTTGTATTTGCATGGAAACGCAGAGGTATTGCCCAAACGCGATTTTATTATTTATGATGGTAGTTTAACGGTGGTGGTCGGTAAGAGAATTGCTTATGATGATGCTTCATTTGGAACATCTGACCGAGAACGCACCAAGAAGATTGGAGCTTTTTACAAACAGGAATTTCAAAAAGTTAGGGACACTATTGAAGATGAAAATTATTTTAAAGATATTTTATTGAGCAACTATCACTATAAGGGATTAGATATTTTTAATACGGTAAAAAATGATTTTTCAGCAAACAAGCTGATTTATAAAGAGCTATCTGATATGTTGCCGAGCAAAGCCAACATCATTCATTTCGCTGATGATTTTGGTCAAATCGATATTTTGTTAGTATCTCGGTTTTTAGACCGAAAAATCGCTACTTTAATTGAGAACAAAGAAAAACGATCTATTGCTAAAAATTGTTATACCAATATTCACAGAAATGTTCAATATTTAGATGATTTTGAGCAATTTTCGCCTAAAAAAGATGTTTTTTTACTAATTTCTGACGATTTTAATAATATTTCACTAGTTGATAAAGTCGTAGATTTACAAATAAATAATGTGTTTTTAGTTAAAAATGACCAATTGTTAGCTAAATTCATCGCAAATGGCTATCAAATTAAGCATCAAACCGAGTCAATAATTCACTTAATCCGATGAAAGAAAAATACGACGTTGTAATTATTGGAAGTGGTTTGGGCGGACTTGTATCTGCTAATATTTTGGCTCGTGAGGGCAAAAGTGTTTGTGTATTAGAAAAAAACAATCAATACGGCGGTAACTTGCAGATTTTTTCGAGGGATAAAAGTGTTTTTGACACAGGTGTGCATTATATCGGTGGGTTGGATAAAGGTCAGAACTTATATCGTTATTTTAATTATTTGGGTATTATGGACGGCCTAAAGCTGAAAAAAATGGATGAAAATCAATACGATGTCATCACATTTGACAATGACACGGTTGAATATCCTCATGCACAAGGTTATGATAACTTTGCAAATCAATTGATTAAAAAATTCCCTGACGAAGCTGAGGCTATCCAAAATTATTGCGATAAAATTCGGGAAACCTGTAACAGTTTTCCACTTTATAATTTAAAATCAGGAGATACCTATTACAGCAATACAGAATTATTGACCTTAAAGATTAGCGATTTTTTAGACAGTATTACAGAAAACGAAAAACTTAAGTCGGTGTTGGTGGGTTCTAATTTTTTATATGCCGGAGATAAAGATAAAACCCCGTTTTATGTACATGCGTTATCCGTAAACTCCTATATACAAAGTTCTTACCGCTGTGTAAATGGTGGAAGCCAAATCGCTAAATTATTGGTAAGGAAGCTCAAAGAATTTGGTGGCGAAGCTTATAAACGTAGTGAAGTGACCTCATTTGGGTTTGATGAAGAAAAATTGGTTTCGGTAATTACCAAAGAGGGTAACGAAATTAAAGGTGATGTATTTATCTCTAATATTGAACCGAAACATACGGTTAAAATGTTGGGAGAAGATAGACTCCGAAAATCCTATATGAATCGTATTTCAAGTATTGAAAGCGTTATTTCAGCCTTTAGTATCTATATTGTTTTTAAGCCTAAGACTTTTAAATATATCAACCATAATTATTATCATTTTAAGGACCATAAAAAAGTTTGGACTGCTGCGGAATATGACGAAAAAAGTTGGCCAGAAGGTTATATGGTTTCCATGAGTGTAAAGAATCCCGAAGCGTCGGGACCCGATGAATGGGCAGAAAATATGACCGCAATAACCTATATGAATTATGACGAAGTTAAACAATGGGAAGACACGTTTAACACCGTTGCAGAAAAAGGGGAGCGAGGGCAAACCTATGAGGAATTCAAAGCCGAAAAAATTGAATTGATGTTGGTAGAGTTGGAAAAAAAATTCCCTAATATTAGAGATTGCGTACAATCCGTATATGCTTCAACACCATTGTCATACCGTGATTATATTGGGGTTAATCGAGGTTCCATGTATGGTTATGTAAAAGATGCGAATAATCCTATGAAATCATTTTTATCCCCTAAAACCAGACTAAAAAACCTATTTTTAACTGGTCAAAGCCTAAACATGCACGGTATTTTAGGTGTAACCATCAGTGCGGTATTAACTTGCTCTGAAATTGTAGGAAGAGAAAAGTTATTGGCTAAAATTGTGAAAGCAAATGAGGAAGAGGATTAACGATTAAAGAATGCAGATTAACAAATGCAGAATTTTAAAGGTTAAAGTCGTAACGTATATTTACTTCTTTTAAATAGAAGCTTAAACTCCCCTCCCATCCTGAGCGAAGTCGAAGGGTCAAGGAAGGAGTCTGTGCTGAACTTGATTCAGTATGCCCAGCAGAAGTTTAAATTTTAGAGAATTTTAATTTGGGGCGATAAAAAAGGTCAAATAAGACTAGAAAATAGTATTATGAGCAAAAAACAAAGCTCCTCCCCTTATTTTCAAGGGGAGGTGTCCAGTTGAAAGTTTGTTATTTTAGACTAAATAAAATGGACGGAGGGGTTAAAACCACAAAATATAAACTCATAGCTATAATAGGATTTCTACTCCTATTAACCTCCTGCGGCGTAAAAAAATCCCTCAACCATCAACCCAAACTAGACGGTTACAATAATAACATCCCCGAAAGAACTAAAATAAACGACTCTACTTTTACAGTAGGAAACAACCAATTACGCAAAAACAAACATGGCCTTTGGGAATTGTATATAAAAGGTGATCCGCTGGAACGTGGATTGGCAAACGGAAGTCTAACTAGGGAATTATTGCAAAATCAAGAAGCTATATTCTTTAGTAAAGTGGAGGAGATGGTACCTTCGAAGTTCAAGCAGATGTTGTTGCGAAAGTTTTTAGCTTGGTATAATAGAAAGCTCTATTTAAATATAGTTGATGAATATAAAACGGAAATTTATGGCGTTTCCCGTTACGCCGGAGACGAGTATGATTATGTAGCCGATGATTATTTACGAAGTCTGTATTTACACGGAGCCCATGATATTGGTCACGCCCTGAAAGATTTGGCCTTGGTAGGTTGTTCATCTTTTGCCGTTTGGGATGATAAAACTGCTGATGGCGGATTGTTAATCGGCAGGAACTTCGATTTTTATGCAGGGGAAGACTTTGCCAGAGAAAAAATTGTAGCCTTTGTAGCTCCTGACAATGGATATAAATTTATGTCGGTTACTTGGGGTGGAATGATTGGTGTTGTGTCTGGAATGAACGACCAAGGTTTAACGGTAACTATAAATGCTGGGAAATCTGACATTCCCTGGGTAGCAAAAACGCCTATTTCATTGTTAACTCGGGAAATTCTACAATATGCGTCAAACATTGAAGAAGCCATAGCCATTGCTAAAAAACGTGAAGTATTTGTATCAGAAGCCATTTTAGTGGGTAGTGCCAAAGACAAAAAAGCTGTTACCATTGAGGTTTCACCTAATAATTTTGGAGTTTATGAAGTGGAAAATACAAGCCAATTGATTTGTTCCAACCATTTTCAAAGCAAAGCCTATGCAGATGATGTAAACAACATCAAACATAAAGCCGAAAGTCATTCGCAATACCGTTACGAGCGAATGGAAGAATTGCTATCAGAAAACCAGAAAATTAATCCTAAAAAAGCGGTTTCCATTTTAAGAAACACCAAAGGTCTTGAGGATAAAAATATCGGTTACGGTAACGAAAAAGCCTTAAATCAATTACTGGCACATCATGGCATTGTTTTTCAGCCAGAACAGCTTAAAGTATGGGTTTCTACCAATCCGTATCAACTAGGAGAATTTGTTAGTTATGATTTGAACAACGTATTTCAAAGGTTTAACAATAAAACTTTTAACCAAACGATTTCGGAAGAGATATCAACCATTCCTGAGGATGACTTTGTTAAAACCGAAGCCTATAAAAATTATGAGAATTATCGTAATCTCAGACGAGAGTTACTCGATATAATTGATAAAAAAGGAAAGGCGAGTACCCAATTTTTGAAGGAATTAAAAACGTCAAATCCTGAATACTGGGAAGTGTATGATTTGGTGGGAAGATACTACCTTGAAAAGGGTTATGACGCTTTAGCTTTAAAGGAATTTAAATTGGCACTGACCAAAGAAATTACCACATTACCTGATAGAGAGCGGATTCAAAAGAACATTAGAAATCTTAAATAGTAGCGTTTAAAATTTGTTATCTGTTCAAATTTCTGAGTGTTTATGTAACAAAAGTCATCAACATACTATAAAAAAAGGAAGATAGCACTTATGTAAAAAATAAGCACCATCTTCCCTAATTGCATCACTTAGTATATCTACTTAAAAATCAACTCCAACAGAAAATTGCCACATTCTATTTTTAGGTTTGCCTTCGTCATAAATTTCTCCCATTCCCAAATGGTAACGAATTCCAAAACTTAATCCTGAATCTATTTTTATACCTCCTCCAAAATTAAAGCCCCAATCAAATGTATCTGGCCTAATATCAGATTCTGTATCAAAAAGATTAAATCCACTGTCATAAGTTTCTTTATGCGATATTGCCCATCCAATTTGTGCCCCGCTTTCCAAAAAGACTTCATCAATGGGATATACTTGAAACATCACGGGTAAATTTATATAATTTAACTTTTGGGTATAAGTACCTGAACCATCTTTTAATTGATAACCCTGATGAGAATACTGAGCTTCTACTTGAATGGCCATCAAACTGTTTATGGCAGAATTACCATAAATACCCAAATGAAAACCATGCCTTTGCCCGGTTTCTGCCTCACCATCATAGGTTACCGCAGCCAAGTTATAACCTCCTTTTATACCGGCATGTGTATTGCTTTGATGTTGATTTTGTCCCCATATATTTATGGCAAAGCTCATAAAACCTATTAAAATTATGTTTTTTAATACCATTTTTTTATTTTCTAATATTTTGTAAATGAATTTTTTACCCGTTTACTCTTCCTTTTATTATCACGTTTAATGATAAATTAAGATTTGAAGACACTTGTAAAAAATCTGTTTGAATTGCTGATAACGAAGTTACCTCTAACATGCCCTTAAATTCCATCTCTCCACTTAAATTATTTTCTTCATAAGATGCAAAATGGAATTCATAGTCTCCTTCCTTTAAAAAACTAACTGTGTAGTTGCCAGTTGAACTTACGGCAGAAGAAGTCACCGCATTTGCAAATCTTATTTTGCTAGTACCTTGTTCCTTCGCTTCATTAGAATTATAAGTCCCTTTTTTATAAGCATACACTATAATTTTATCGGAGGTGTTATTTTGGTCTTGTACGGTACCAGAAATACTACCTGTTTCTAATGAATTTACAAAACGAAGACCGGCAGACATTTCGGTATTGGATACAAAATCGTAGTTATCATTAGGATTTTGTTGATTTTCCATTATTGTTTTTCTCAGATTAAAATCAATAACCAATTCATTAGCATCTGATAAAAATATATCCGCCTTATCTTTTATTTTAAATTCTTTTAAAGAGGATTTCAATTCGTGTTTCATTCCATTTGCTGTTTTAATATAACAACCTGGAGCATTACCATTAACATCTTGGTCATAATCTAATACTAAACTCATATTAGATACTGAGGTGGCATTTAAATCAATATTGCCCAATAACTTTTTATTACCATTTTGCAATTGCATTAAATCAACGGTGGTTTTAGTAAAACCTTCTATTGAAGTTCCATTAACCTTTACATCTGAAATGGTAACAAAAGCTGCCGACACTTCCGCATTATCTATTGGAGCGTCGGTAATAGAGACTTTAGTGTTTTGACTCTCTTGATGCGTAGCCATTTCTTCATCGCTACACGCAAATAAACTTACAATCGCCGTTAAAATTCCAAATTTTAAAATTAACTTTTTCATAATTTTCATTTTAATTAATTTAACATATTCTTTTTTAGTTGCTATTTTCGCAACTTCTGTATAAAAACAATTAAAGAAAGAAAAATCCTGAAAAAATATTCTTTTTTTTATTCCTCTGATTTTTGAAGATGCTTGGGAGCGGGATTAGGAGTTCAATATTAAATAACATCATTAAGGAATAAACATATGTTTCTAAAGGAATTACTAGAATACCTGATGGGGAAGAGAACCGAAAAGTGCTTTAGAAAAATGGGATAGATGGTAAATTACAACTATTTTATGGGCTTTTAGAATTGGTTTTAATCAGATTCTTTTATCCATTTAAGTCGCAATCCGGAATTTGATTTCTCTACGGGTTGTAATATTAAAGTATCACCACTAAATGTAAATCTTCTTTTAACTACCTTATTCCAATCTCCGGGATTTGAATGCGAGATACGGGCATGTTCAACAATACCCTCTTTTTCATCAATCGTATATTTTGCAAAATATACATACGAATTGGTCAAATGTTTTAGTGCTTCGTTCGGAATGGTGTCATTGAAATTGGGAAACCGCAGCTCCGTCTTTTCATAACCTTTGGTGGTCAGATGTAGGGCCATATTATCATTAGCATCATAAAGGATATATCCTTGCATTCCATTTCTCCATTTATTCCAGACTCCTGTAATGGAATCTTGTTGTTCCATAATGTGAAGTGACCATAGTCCGCTAAATGGATTACTTTCTATTTCCTCATTTTTTTGATTACAGCCAACAAAAAGTACGGTCATAATTACGATTATCCAAATATTTTGAGTTTTCATGGTGTAATTAGTTCATCTAACGGTTGTATTAAAATATTGATTCTAAATTTGTTGTACCTAAAAGCATGTTTTTATTTTAAAAATTCCAACATCTTTTCATTCACCTTTGCTGCTTGGTCAATAGATAAAAAATGCCCTGCATTGGGTATAATTTCACCTTTTCCTTTGGGAAGCTTATTGGCAATGTCAATTGTTCTTTTTTCATTGATCATATCGTCATCACCAATTAAAACCAATACGGGCATTTGTAAAGATTTTAATTCTTTGTTAGAAAAAGGTTTCATACTGGTTACAAATTTGTTTTCAGATTCCATTTCTAAACCAAGTTTATATTGCTTTAAGTAGGTATTATTAATATTAGCTACATTGCTAGACATGCTTTTTAAGCTTTGTGCAATTTGTTTTTCTTTTGAAGAAAGTAAGGTAACAATATTTTTAATTAAATCTGTACTGGGTTTAATCCATGTAAAGGTTTGAGCAGGACTTAATAAAACTAAGCTTTTTATCTTTTTCTGATTGTTTAATGCCAATTTTACCGCCAACCAACCACCTCTAGAAGCACCGATAATGTGGTAACTATCTAAATCCAACACAAATAAAACTTCTTTATACCAATCAATGACTTTTTCAACACTTTCAATATCGTTGTACAAATATGATTTTCCTGGTTCTAATAGAAAATCAATGGCGAATACACGATGATTTTCGCTGAGAGCTTCAATATTTGGGTACCACATGGTAGAACTGGCATTCATTCCATGAAGTAATATAACGGGTACCCCATTTTTAGGGCCACTAACAATTACATGTGCAATACCAGCGGTGGTGGGAATATATAATTCGTCGAAAGAGACATTCCATAACTTCAGCGTTTCGTCGTAAGCTTCAAAATAAGCTTTATCTAATGAAGTCGCGTTGGTAATATATTCCGGTGTTTTTTTATAGTTGTCGTATTTGCTAGAACAACCCATACATACAACAAGAAAAGTAAGCAATAAAAAAGATCTCATAAAATAGTTTTAACGCATTTACTCCCTTCCCAAAGTATTTGCATTAGCATCTTCGGCTTCGTATTGAATTGCAGTATACGAAATAATTTTCCAATCATTTTCTTTTTTAACTAAGGTAATGGTGGCTTTTGCCACACTTTTTTCGCCTGACTGGCTTGTCCAAGTTTGGTCAAAGGCAACCCAAGCTAAGTTTTCGTCATGAAAAATTAGATAGTTGGAATTTTTAAAAGTGGAAGTGATAGGTTCGGGATTCTCCTTAAAATAGGATTCTAAATTGCCACCATTGTTGGCCCAACCTCTGGTTTGCGAGAAACTTCCGTTGGCTATATCTAATCGTAATACATCGTTGCCATGATCCCAATACGATGCCCATTTCTTATAATCTTTCTCCATATACGCATAGGTTTCCCCTTCAACCACTGCTTTAAGGGTTTCCTTGGTGTTTTCGGGTGTTGTCGTTACTTTTTGGTCTTTAGAAGTAGTCTTTTCTTTTGGGTTACAAGAAAATAGTACTATAGTAAAAATGATGAAAATGTATTTGCTCATGGGTGTTTTATTTTATGCGAATTTACAATTTGTTTTTTACCTCAATTTTTTTCAATTTTCTTCTGCGGACAATTGCTAAGACAAAAAATAATAGACAAATAAATGAGCCCGCAATAACCAAATCCCAATCTCCATAATCTAATTTTCTTTCAAACGTCTTTAGATCAATTAAATACCGAACCATTGAGTATTTTCCATAAGCCATATTTGTAAACATGTTTACCTTTAAATAATCGGTGCTACAGGAAAAGAAATCATATTCAGGAGCTGTAGAATCATCTAACGGATTGGGAGCAATCAAATAATAACCATTGATTTCAAAATCAGTCAAATATGGTCGGCATAATATTCCGTTATCTCCCCAAATTTTTATTCGTTTCCTACTTTCTTTTCCCTTGTATTTTTTTATTATTTCTACAGTCATGGAGTACGGCATCTTTTCTTCAAAATCCATAAAATCACTATCCAAATATTCATCAAATGAAATAACCTTGACTAGGGCCACAAATTCAGAATTATTGACCGTTTTGCTGAAAGAATCATTCCAAGCAGAAGAACAGCTGCATGCCATAACCTGGAATGAGGAAAAGATGATAATTGAAATAATAAAAAGTAGTTGTCTCAATTTTTGTTTTTCAAAGTGGAAGTTACAACTATAAATATACTATTGTTTTTTAACTCGGTTGTTGTACTAATTAGTTTTATTCCAAGTTTTCCCAACCTTTAATTCCATCTTTTTTTATTTGTAGCAACAAATAGATTATAATTATTGCTAGTAAGCCAATTAGTGAAATAGCTCCGTACCCTAAATCTAAATTAATAATTAGTGTAATAATACTTGTTATTAATAATCCCCAAAATGCCCATTTCTTCCAATAAAATAAAAGTATTATTAAAATCATATCAATGATTCCGAGTATCCCGAAAGTAAATTCAACTTTATTTAATTCTTTTAGGTTATTTTCAAATAAAAAACTTTTAGTTGCAATTGAATCAGTGATAAATAATATCGAAAGAAAAATTGTAAATATTGTGTTTCTTTTTTTTGAGCCTTCAGTTATTATCATTTTCTTGATTTATTTTTTCCGGTTTCGGATATTCAATCAATTTAGTAAAGTCTGTTTTCCAAAAATCGAGCTCAAATAAGTTTCCGCCTTTATCTTCGGTTAAAGTAATTAAAACTGTCACTCCATCTGTGTCTTCGTATTCGGCTTGAATGAGAACCTCACCAAATTCAGCCTTACCCTCAAGGTCAAAAGAGATTGAACCCATTTCTTCATCATCCATCGTCCAAGCCTTTTTAGGAATTTCTACATCAAATTCAGGTATTAGACTTAACAAATAAGTTGTCAATTCAATTTCTTCTTTAGTTAAATCTCTAATTGGCTTCATAAAATCAAGAAAAAAAGCAAGCTCAGTTTAAGGTATAAAATTTCCTAAAACCAAATCGATATGTACAATGGCATTATTTGGCTTAGTTTATTTCTATTCCAAATTCTAATAAAACACCTTTCAAAAAAGTAAAGTAATCTGGAAATAACGCTTTATATTTTTCTAATCTAGAGCTAATACTAGTTTCTTTTGAAATTGTATTTAAATGTTTAGTTATTTCCAAATCTAATTGAATTTTGAACTTTTCTTCGATGATTTCTTTTTCACTAACGTTTATATTATTACGACCATAAAATTCATTGACTATTTTTGAAATTGGTTTGTCTTGATCTAAATTTAATTCAAAAGAAATATCTGAATCAGCAGAAGCAATTTTAATTGATTCATTTATTAATTCTAAAGGTAGAATATCCTCTAATTCATAATCAATTTCAGAAGAATAATACATAAAATTAAAATTTTTGTAAACTTCATTTATTGTACATTTTTGCAAATTTTGAGGCAAATTTCTACCTGGAGAATCATTATCTAAAATTATTGTCCATTTTGTTAACTTGGGTATAGTTTTATCTGTGAAAAATCTCAAAATACGCTTAGTACCACCACCATCTAAAAACTCATAATCTTTTAATTTATTATCTTTTTTTGACAAGCATTTTTCTAAAAAATAACTAAACATTTTTACATCAAGTTCACCTTCAAAAAGAATGTTTGAATTGGATAATGAAAATTCATCTACTGAAGTCCCTAATGCTTGAAATATAACATCTTCTTGTAAAATATTATTTCTGTTAACTGTTGTTAATTTTGTTCTTTCACTTTCTTTATTGACAATGATGTGCCTTTTTAGATTGCCTCTATCTATCATAAAAATAGAATGTGTAGCAAAAAATACGTAATTGTTATTTTGGGAAAGCTTTAAGAGTTCATTTTTCATATATCTAACACCGCTCGGGTGTAAATGAGTCTCAGGCTCATCCAATATTAAAAAATAATTTTCAAGAAAACCTGTCTGTGCCTCTGCTGAAACGGTTAGAATAAACGACATGAATGTCTTAAAACCTTGAGACCTATCTCCTATGTCATAAAAATTCATTACTGAACTATTTGGATCATTTACGTGAATCGTAATTTTAGTCTCTTCCAATTCGATTTTAAGTTCTTGGTCATAATCTTCCCAAATACTTTTTATGTGTTTGTTTACATCTCTTGTTAATATATTAGAATCCTTTCTTCTTGTGCTTGAATCCTCAGTCCATTCAGCTATTTTGATTTTAGGCCTTCTTCATCATAAATTCTTAAATCATTTGAAATTAAAAACATATTGTAAAGAGGTGCATTGTTTTTATAAGGATTATCCTCTTCCATGAACGATGCATATGTTAGTTCTGCCGGAACAAGATATTGCGAATTAAATTCCCAATATTTAACATGAGGTATTAGATCCTCTATGATTTTTACTAAAAGACTTTCTATGTCATCTTGAAATACCGTACTTTCTATATCTTTGAAATATTTTGAATGCTCTTTTTCAACGAGGCTAATATCAAAATAATGATCAATTACTTGATAATTTTCTTCTTTAAATGATATAGTGTACGCGTCGGAAAGCTCTTCATTCGATATGAATTCTTTATATTTTTCATTATGCACGTAATCAAAATCAAATTCTATATTATATTCTGTTTCATATTCGGACTCTGTATTTTGTGAAAGCCTCTTTGAAACAATTATAAATTCCAAGTTTAATTTTTTTATTAAAGGTAATTCACCAACAATCGAAATTGAATTAGGTATTTCTTTTTCCAGCTGCTTTGTAATTCTCTTTATTTCCGGTTCATTGATGGAGAAGTAATATTTAATAGAAGGTAATTCATTTGTAATTTTAGATTTATCTCTTAAAGTAAATTCTTTGTTTCTATCAAGATGATTTAAAGCTTTTAATATATTAGTTTTACCTGATTCATTCAAACCTATTAATCCAACACAATTTTCATTCATTTGGATTTCTTGATTAATTATACTTTTAAATGATTCAATTCTAATTTTCTCTAATTTCATTTCTCTTCACTTTAGGCTCGATATATGAATTACAACATTACAACATGGTAATTATATCTTTTAAAATTAAAAGTTATTTCTGCTAAAACAAAATCTAATTTCTAAAAAGTGAAGTACTTAGGGGAAATAAGTGTTTGCCAGCGAATTATATACAAATTTAATAAATTGTTATAAATATTTCTTGCTACAACATGTAGTTTTATCAACATTGGTTGACAAATGTTGCGTGGAGTAATTTTTTTGGAGGGTTAAGCTATGAAACTCCTACGAGTTCACTTCTTTTTTCTAAGAGTATTACGTTTCGCCAAACGCCGTTTAGTTGCCCAATCTTTTCGCGGTAGCCCACGGTTCTAAATCCGAGCTTTTTATGAAGTTTACTACTCGCCAAATTTTCTGGAAAAATTCCCGCCTCTAAGGTCCATAATTTTTCCTTTTCACTTGCTGTAATGAGTTGTTTTAGTAGTTGTTCCCCAATGTTGTGGCCACGAAAGTTGCCAGAAACATAGACGCTTACTTCTGCTACGCCTGCATACACACACCTTCCAGAAACTGGAGATAAGGCAGCCCAACCCACAACCTCATTTTCAACTAAAGCCACTATTCTACAATTTTTCAGGTGGTTGTTATCCCATTCCAAGTAGGTGGGTACGTCTTGCTGAAAGGTAGCATTGCCAGTGGCAATACCTTCTGTATAAATTTGTACTACTTGTGGCCAATCTTCTTTAGACATGGCACGGAGTTTAATTTTCATAGGTTAATCTTTATGCTGTTCATAATAATCCAATACATGTTTCGGTATTTCCAGTTGCTGTGGCAACCCTTTATCTGGAATTGGGTATTCAGCAACTTGTTTTAAAGGGACCAACCCCGCCCAAATGTCTAAACTATAATCTTCAGGTTCATCACCAACACCTACATCTCTAATTTTAGCCGAAGCGGTTTCAATGGTCATTTCTACAACTAAAGTTCTTTCTAGTTCTTGGGGGTGCATGGGTCTAATGCCGTCCCATCTGCCTTTCATCATATGTTCCATAAAACAAAATAGAGCTTTTTCTTTTTCTTTTGGGTCTTCTATTTTTTTTACAGCACCAAATAACGTTGCAGAACGATAATTTACAGAATGGTGTAAGCCAGAACGTGCCAATACCAAGGCATCTAAATGCATCACGGTCATACTCATTTCTTTTGCTTCCAATAAAGCCAATAACATTCTATTGGCTTGAGAGCCATGCAAATAAATTTTGTTGTCTTTTCTGCCGTAAGCCATAGGCAGTGTAATGGCTCCGCCTTTATATACATAACTTACATAGCCTATAAAACCAGCATCTAAAATGGTGTTGATTTTTGCTACATCGTAAGTAGCTCTATTTTGACCACGCTTTACTCTATTTAGTTTGGATTTTGAATACTCTTGCATATTGAACTTTTTTAAGTTGCTAAAATTTTTCTAATTTTCACTTAAACCAAAAAAAGGTTAAACGAATTCATTTATCTTTTTTATATTTTTTGAGAAAACTATATTTTCATAGGCCGCACCATTGACTATAAAATTTAATGCTCCAACGTTTTTAAATTCATTTTTTTCATAGAATCTAATGGCCCTGTTGTTTTTTATATAAACGGTAAGCCACATGGTATCTAATTGTAAGGCTTTCGCTTCCGTTTCAACAAAAGTTAGCAATTGTTTTCCAATTTTTAAGGGTATAAATTCATTTTGAATAAAAATTCGTTCAAGGCGACAATTGTTTTGAGAGGCCACATTTTCGTTTTTTGCGTTTAGTATTAATTTTGCATAACCCACAGGTAAATCATCTACATACATAATATAGAAAAGGTTTTTAGGATTGTTTATTTCCTGTTTTGTTTTAGAAACTGAAAAATTCGAATCTAGGTATTTTAATAGATTGTTTTTATTTTCTACATAATGCCCATGAGATTCGGCCCATGTGAGTCGCCCCAACAGTGCTAAAACGGTTGTATCTGCTGCTGTAGCTAATTTTATTTTAATCATTGTTGGGTTTATTTAATCGCAGTCTTCTTAGATGATACCCATGCAGTAATACGGCAATAGTACAGCCTACAATTATGGGTGCTGCACCAAGCAATACACCATAAAAGATATAGCCTATATTAGCGATTAACGAGATTAACCGTAGCTTATATTCACCTTTGGTGGACATTGAATATAAATTAATAATTAATAATTAATGCACCGTAACCTACACTATCAATTAAAAAAGCGTTCATAGTTTATCTTTTTTCTGGAGGAATGGTTGCATATTTATCCGAATTTAGTTTGGCTTTTTCTAAGTCCTTTGGTTTAAAAATCGGTTTTATTGAAGCGGGATATTTTTCTACTTCTTTTTTTGGTCTAATAGGACGTTCCACAAAATTCCCTGAACAGCTAGGGCATACATTTTTAAAGATTTCAATTGCACATGTTTTACAATAGGTGCATTCAAAGGAGCATATCATGGCATCGGTTGCCTTGTTTGGCAACGCTTTGTTGCAATGTTCGCAATTGGGTCTTATTTCTAACATCGTTTTTTTGTTTTAAATTCCGTATGCTTTTTTTGCACTTTCAATTTGTGCGGCCTCTGTGGTTTCAGGATAATAAATATAGCTGGGTGCAATAATGGGCTTAACCTGTTCTACTGTAATTTGGGTAATAGTAGGAAATGGAAAATTCCCACCCGTCATTTCGGTCAATATTTTTTCCATTTCCCAAAACTCAGCATTCATTTTATTAATGATCTTTGCTTTTCCTTTGATTTGAAACCCCTTCTGAACCAAAATGTCGATAAAACTTATACAGACATTTTCGTTCTGGTTTATATTCCGAACCGTTTGTGGCGAAGCGATATTGGCAACAATTATTTTATCTGAACCGTAATAGTTAAAAATCTCTTTTGGTGAGACATTTGGCACGTTTTCAGGCGATGCCGTTGCCAACCAGCATAGTACACTTTTGGTGATATACGCTTTATTTTCTGTTGTTAGTTTCATTTTTGTAGTATATAGTTGTTAATGCAGATAATTTGGTCTAATTTCTAACCTATTCTTTAATTCATACCAGTATTATTTTGACCACTCTCTTTTAATTTCACCCAGATATAATCGTCAATAATTTTTCCATTTTTTAGGACGGCATTTTTTCGGACACTTTCTAAGTAAAAGCCATTTTTCTCTAATACTTTCATGGAAGAGGTATTAAAATCAAAAACCCCTGCAACTATTCGTACAACATCAAAATGACTAAATGTATACTCCGTCATTTTCTTGACTGCTTGCGTAGCCAATCCTTTTCCCCAGAATTTTTTAGAAATAAAATATCCGATTTCCGCGGTTAGGCGAAAAACATCATCCTTTAATGTAATTCCTATTTCTCCTGCTACTTCATTATTCCAATAAATTAGAAATCGCTCTGCTGGTTTTTTTCCAATTTCTTTATTTATAAATTCAATAGCGTCTTTTTCTGTGTACGGATTTGGTGTTTTATCATATCCATTATCCAGTATTTCTGGAACATTCTTCAGTTTCGCAAATGCTGCTGCGAATTCAATGCTATGGGGTTTAAATTCCATCATTTTCTTTCTGCTTGTTGTTAATGTACCGTGTCTCATAAATAATTATTCTGAATAACTTCCATATGCCAAATATCATGGCCCAAAATTATAAAGGCAGCCGCTCTTGCAGACATCGCCCCACCGTTAGCATTTCCTATAAAGGATAAATCTTCATCAGTTAAGCTATTCAGTAATGCAATTGAATGGTTGCGATTTATCGTAAATTCATTCAATAAACTGTCTAGTGACTTCGTATTAGCTTCAGATGGTTTAATGTATATGTTTTGATCATATCCCGCCAAAGCCGTTGTATCTCGTCTGGCAATTCTAAAACAGCGATACATAAAAATACGTTCTGTATCAATTAAGTGTTGTAGTATTTCTTTTACACTCCATTTTTCGGGTTGATACCGATACGTTAATTTCTCTTCTGGAATGGATTTAAAAAAGTCAATGAGTGTGATTTCACCAATTTCAAAACCTTTTCTAAGTTTCGTCACGTCAGATAACTTATTGATATATCTTGAATAATAGTCGTCAAATTCTGATGGGTTTAAATCTAGTTTTGTCATTTGTTCTGCTTTTATAATTCAAAAATAGTATATTTATGGACTCTTATAATCGTCCAGAATAAAAATTAATAATAGTCCAGATGTTTCCCTATAAAACCAGTATTCAATTTGATAGAAAATGCAACCAGGCCTTGTATTTACAACTATCAAATCAAATTATTCAATTGATTAAAAATCAAACCTTAACAGCCAATACCAAACTTCCTGGCAGTAGAACGTTGGCAGAACAGTTAAACGTGCATAGAAAAACAATTGTAGCTTGTTATGACGAGTTATTGTTACAAGGTTGGGTAGAAAGTATTCCAAAAAAGGGAACTTTTGTGCTTAGCAATTTACCCGTGTTGCAACGTCAAAAGTTATACGACGCTGATGGTATTGGGTTAAAGAAAACTGCTGGATTTTCTTTTTACAAGAACAGTGTTTTTCCTGAAAAACCTACAAAAAGCAGGGATGACGTTATTTATTTGAATGATGGAATTTCGGATGGAAGATTAACACCCATAGATGAAATTGCAAGAACCTACAGAAGAATTTGTTCTAAAAAAAAGGTGTTTGAACATGTATCGTATGGTTCTACTTATGGTAACGATATGTTGCGAGCCGTTTTAGTTGATTATTTGAATGCAACCAGAGGTTTGCACATTACAAAAGATAATGTATTGATTACACGTGGCAGTCAAATGGGAATTTGGTTATCCTCTCAGTTATTGCTTCAAAATGAAGATGTTATAATTGTGGGAGACACTAATTATACTGCTGCAGATGCTACTTTTTTAATGCAAGGGGCAAACCTAGAACGCGTGTTGGTAGATAAAAACGGTTTGGTAACTGACGAAATTGAAAAGTTATGTAAGCGAAAGCCGATAAAAGCAGTTTATGTAACTTCCCATCACCATCATCCAACAACGGTAACCCTTTCTGCAAAAAGAAGAATTCATTTGTTAAACCTCGCAAAGCAATACAATTTCGCCATTATTGAAGATGATTACGATTACGATTTCAATTACAATCATGCTCCAATTTTGCCATTGGCGAGTCATGATACCAACGGAAACGTAATTTACATTGGTTCTGTTTGTAAATCGGTTGCTCCGGTTTTTAGAATTGGTTATTTAATTGCTTCAAAAGAATTTGTAGATGAAGCGGCTAAGCTAAGAGGTGTTGTAGATAGGCAAGGAGATGCGTTATTGGAATTGACGTTTGCAGATTTTATAAAATCTGGCGATTTAGATAGGCATATTAGAAAGGTGATAAAAATTTACAAGCAACGACGAAATTTGTTTTGTAAACTGTTAAAAGAAGAATTGGGCAGTGTTTTTCAATTTGAAGTTCCAAAAGGAGGGATGGCAGTTTGGATAAAGTTGAATTCAAATCACTCTTGGGCAACTATTGTTGAAGTAGCTAGAAAGTACAAATTGGAAATTGGAGCTTGGCAACGCTATGATAATGCCAACTTAGCACACAATTGTATAAGGATTGGTTTTGCAACCTATAACGAAGATGAAATTTATGAATTGATAAGCAGATTAAAGAAAACAATAGATGAAATTAAAAACTGCTAAAACTTTTTCTTACTTTAGCCATCTTACATTTGCATTGCATGATTCCTGAAATAGAACAACAAGCTACATCTGACATAAAACGTTTTCAAGAGGGTAAACTAAAAGACCTTTTGGGGTATCTTAACGCTCATTCTGCTTATTATCAAGAAGTGTTTCAACAGCATAATATAAATATTTCAAACATTAACACTTTACAAGATTTAACCCAACTACCTGTTACCACCAAAGACGATTTACAGCTCCATAACGATGATTTTTTATGCGTATCCAAAAGTAAAATTGTAGATTATGTAACTACGTCTGGCACCATGGGGAGTCCTGTAACTTTTGCCCTAACCGATGCCGATTTAGATAGATTGGCCTATAACGAAGCCATTTCTTTTGCCTGTGCCGGTGTTACCAAACATGATACCGTTCAGCTAATGACTACAATGGATAGGCGTTTTGTAGCGGGTCTGGCATATTTTTTAGGAGTAAGAAAACTCGGGGCTAGTATTATTAGGGTAGGAGCGGGCATTCCTGAATTGCAATGGGATTCTATCTTAAAATTTAGTCCTACTTACTTAATTGCCGTACCATCATTTTTACTCAAACTCATAGATTATGCCGAGCAAAATAACATCGATTATAATGCTTCAAGCGTAAAAGGGGTAATTTGCATAGGCGAAGCCCTGCGTAATGATGATTTCTCCTTAAACCTATTGGCCAATAAAATAACGTCAAAGTGGAACATAGACTTGTTTTCTACCTATGCTTCCACCGAAATGAGTACGGCATTTACGGAATGTACCGAACAACACGGCGGTCACCATCATCCTGAGCTCATAATTGTTGAAATTTTAGATGACAATAACCAACCTGTTAACCAAAATGAATATGGCGAACTCACCATCACAACCTTAGGTGTGGAAGCTATGCCCTTATTACGTTTTAAAACAGGAGATATTGTCAGAAAACATACCGAAACTTGTACTTGTGGTAGAAATACCATGCGATTGAGTCCCGTTATGGGCCGTAAAAAGCAAATGGTAAAGTATAAAGGGACTACCTTATATCCACCAGCCTTGTACGATCTGCTCAACGACTTTGATGCCATAGAAAATTATATCATTGAAATTTCACATAACAGCATCGGTACGGACGAAATTCTCATAAAAATAGGCACATTGTCTAAATCCGATAAAATTCTACAACAAATTAAAGATCATTGTCGTGCCAAGTTAAGAGTACTTCCCGCTATAGAAATCCATGATATTGAAGTAATTAACAAACTTAAATTTCCAAAAAACAGTCGAAAGCCCGTTTTATTTATTGATAAAAGATAATTTTGCATATTCTTATGGAATGCCATATTTTTAAAACATGACAATAACTAAAGAAATTGCTACCATTTTTGAAACCATTGCTCCATACAATCAACAACAGATTAATGCCGCGTTGCAATGGTTAACTACCAGCGATCAATTTAAAAAAGGCGTACAATACATTTATCCCGATTGGTCCGATGATGAAATTGTTTATAAACTAAAAAAATGTAATACATGTGCCGATTTTCAGGTTAATTTTATTGAGCCGATGATTCGCTCGTTGATTGAAAGCTCAATCAACAACTTATATATTTCTGGTTTAGAAGATGTTGCTGAAACTGGTAATAATCTTTACATTTCTAACCACCGTGATATTTTTCTGGATTCAGGTTTGCTGCAATATACGTTGTACCACAGAGGTTATCCGTTTACGGAAATTTCGTTGGGAGATAATCTGATTGTAAATCCCGTAATGGAACGTGTAGCAAAGTTGAATAATATGTACACGGTTTTTAGATCTGGCACTCGGGTGGAACTGTTGCAAAATGCAAAGAATTTATCGGCCTATTTAAGGTATTCCATTACCCATAAAAAAGTATCTTCATGGATTGCCCAGGGCAATGGAAGAACAAAAGACGGTAACGATAAAACCTTTCCAGGACTGGTAAAAATGCTATTGATGAGTGGTGGTAAAGACCTAAAGCAATCAGTAAAAGATTTACAAATAGTAATTTCTTCGGTTTCTTACGAATATGAACCTTGTGCTGTAGAAAAAGCAATTGAATTGCAAACCAAAGAGGAACTTGGTGTTTATAAAAAATCTAAATACGAAAATATCAATAGCATACTAAAAGGTATTGAAGAACCCAAAGGCGATGTAAGTTTGCATTTTGAGAAGTTAAACGTTAATAATATTGATTTTTCTGATGATGTAAAATCTACTATTATAGCCATTGCTGATGAAATGGACAGACTGGTCTATAAAAATTATAAACTTTTTAAAACCAATTATATAGCATACGATTTGTTACACAGCACCAATCTATTTGTAGATTTTTACACCCCAAAGAATTTAGTTGATTTTAAGAATTACGTACAAGAGCAAAGTGATGATGCCGATATTCAAGAGCGGTTACTTAAGATGTACGCCAATCCCGTTATAAATAAGCAAGGACATGTTAACTAAAGTTTATGGAAGTGCCGTTTTTGGTGTAGAAGCTACTACCATTACCGTTGAGGTCAATATTGATAAAGGCATAGGATATCATCTAGTCGGTTTGCCCGATAATGCGGTTAAGGAAAGCAATTTTAGAATTGCGGCTGCTTTACAGAATAATGGTTATAGCATACCCGGTAAAAAGATTACGATAAATATGGCTCCGGCCGATATGCGTAAAGAAGGTTCTGCGTATGATTTAACCTTGGCCATTGGTATTTTAAATGCGTCTTCACAAATTAAGGGAGACACTATTTCTGAGTATTTGATTATGGGCGAACTTTCGTTGGATGGAAGTTTACAACCGATAAAAGGAGTGTTGCCTATTGCCATTAAGGCCAAAGAAGAAGGATTCAAAGGCTTTATCTTGCCCAAACAAAATGCCAAAGAAGCGGCCATTGTGGATGGTTTAGAAGTTTATGGTGTTGAGAATATTAAGGAAGTTATTGATTTTTTTGAGGGTAATTCTACCTTAGCCCCCACGATTGTAGATACCAAAAAGGAATTTTACGATAATTTAGAGCATCCAGAATTTGATTTTTCGGATGTAAAAGGGCAGGAATCCATCAAAAGATGTATGGAAATTGCCGCAGCCGGCGGTCATAATATTATATTGATTGGCCCGCCAGGTTCGGGTAAAACTATGTTAGCCAAAAGATTACCGAGTATTTTACCTCCGATGACTTTGCAAGAGGCTTTGGAAACGACCAAAATCCATTCTGTAGTTGGTAGAATTAGAGCAAATTCTGGGCTTATGGGGCAACGACCTTTTCGTTCACCACACCATACCATTAGTGATGTGGCTTTGGTAGGAGGAGGTGCTTATCCGCAACCGGGAGAAATATCCTTATCACATAACGGAGTGCTTTTTTTAGACGAATTACCAGAATTTAAACGAACTGTTTTAGAGGTAATGCGTCAACCGTTGGAGGATAGGGAAGTGACTATTTCGAGAGCTAAATTTACGGTAACCTATCCCAGTAGTTTTATGTTGGTAGCAAGTATGAATCCAAGTCCGAGTGGCTATTTTAATGATACACCTGGTCACGTAACTTCCTCACCAACAGAAATGCAACGCTATTTAAGTAAAGTATCGGGTCCGTTGTTGGACAGAATTGATATTCATATAGAAGTGCAGCCTGTGCCTTTTGAAAAACTATCCGAAGAACGAAAAGGAGAAGCGAGTAAAGTGATTAGAGAACGTGTTACCATGGCACGGCATTTGCAGACAATAAGGTTCGAAGACAATGCCAATGTGCATTATAATGCACAAATGAACGTAAAACAAATCAGAAAATTTTGTAAGCTAGACGAGGCTTCAACGTCTTTATTAAAAACAGCGATGGAAAGTTTAAACCTCTCCGCCAGAGCCTATGACAGGATTTTAAAAGTAGCCAGAACAGTGGCCGATTTAGATAATTCTGAAACCATAAAACCTGATCATATTTCAGAAGCTATTCAATACAGAAGTTTGGATAGAGAAGGTTGGTTAGGATAATTTTTATTAAATTTGATTAATAATACACAACCCCTACTAAAATGAAAAATTTAATTTTATTACTGATATTATCAGTGGTGATTTCAGTGAATGCTCAATCTAAGGCCAGTAAAGATTTGTTGACCGGAACGGAGTGGATCAATAAAGACCTAAACTACTTACGGTTCGATAATGACGCGGCAGTTTATAATTTTGATAATATAAAACAAGAGGTTTTATTTGATCTTGATAATAAAAGCCTCTCTTTTAAAATCAATTATAGATTAGCGGGAGATTTTAAAACTGAAGAATTCAAATTTAGAATCAAGGAAATTAATAAGAATAGATTAGTAATTGTTCCTGTAACGGAAAAGGAACAGGCTAATTTTAATAAACTAGATGTCAATGCACTTACCAAGGAAAAACAATATATTTTTTATAACAGAGGCAAACTGTTAGATAAAGTTAATTTTAAAAAGTTAACTTTTCATTCTTCTACTTGTTTTGGTACTTGTCCGTCAATGTCTGTTCAGATTGACATAGATGGTACCGTCTATTATCGCGGTAAAAATTACACTGAAGCACAGGGTGATTTTATTGGAAAATTGTCAAAAGAAGGTATCTATGAACTCAAAAAGATTTTAAATAGAAGTCAATTATATTCAATCGATAAAAATTGGGAGCAGAAATCAAAACGAAACGATACACCAAGATACACGTATATTGTTGAGACTTTTGATGGCGATAAAATTGAAATCAATACAAATGACCAACATCCGGTGTTGGATAAACTATCCGACTTTTTATTAAATATAGATAAGAAAGCGGAATTAAAAGAAGCTGAAGAAAGTCATGATTTTGAGAAATCAAAATTGGTCATGTATAAGATATCACAATAAACTTTTTAAAAATAAATTGTACATTTACCTCTAAATATTATAAAATGAGGAGTTTATATGTACTGGTTTTCTTTTTACTTGTGTTGGGCTGTAAAAAAGCAGAAAATAAAGAAGAGACGCTACCTTCTGATGTTGCAATAAATATGGCACCAATACCTCAATTAAATTTAGTAGAAGCCAATCGTTTAGCAACATTGCCCTTTGGTTGTATTGAGGTTGAATACCCGAATAAATTAAATCAAACTATTGGTGGTGACGAAGATTTAAAAACACCAAAAACTTTACATCCTGCTTTTTATGGCTGTTTTGATTGGCATTCATCCGTTCATGGCCATTGGAGCTTAGTGAGTTTGTTAAAACAATTTCCCGAACTCAAAAGCAGTAAGGAAATCAAGGAAACACTGCTTAAAAATATCTCCAAACAAAATATTTTAACCGAAGTAGCTTATTTTGATGGTGAACATAACAAATCATACGAACGTACCTATGGTTGGGCCTGGTTATTAAAATTAGCTGAAGAACTCCATACTTGGAATGATGAAGCCGCACGAGAATTGGAAAGTAACTTACAGCCCTTAACAGACTTGATCGTACAGAAATATCTGGAATTTTTACCGAAATTAAATTATCCCATCCGTGTTGGTGAGCATACCAATACCGCATTTGGACTTTCATTTGCCTACGATTATGCCATCACCTTAAACCATACTCAATTAAAAGTTTTGATTGAAAAACGTGCTAAAGACTTTTATTTAAATGATGCTGAGTGTCCCATTTCTTGGGAGCCTAGTGGTTTTGACTTCTTATCACCCTGTTTGGAAGAAGCTGCCTTGATGAAACGGGTATTGCCCACAACCGAGTTTAAAAGTTGGATAACAAAGTTTCTTCCTCAATTATCTGACGAGAATTTTACTTTGGCAGTTGGCGAGGTTTCTGACAGAAGCGATGGTAAATTGGTACATTTGGATGGTGTTAATTTTTCAAGGGCTTGGAGTTTGAATAAAATTGCTGAAAACTTACCAGAATACAATCATTTGAAAAATGTAGCCAATCAACATATTAACAATTCTTTGCCGAATATTGTAGGTGATAGCTACGAAGGTGGCCACTGGTTAGGAAGTTTTGCGATTTATGCCTTAAATTCTATATCAAGTGATTAAAAATTGGTTTAAAAACATTGGACCAGGACCTTTAGTTGCGGCGGCATTTATAGGTCCAGGTACGGTAACGTTGTGCACCATAGCAGGTGTAAATTTTGGTTATGCTTTACTATGGGCAATGGCTTTATCCATTATTGCCACAATCATTCTGCAAGAAATGTCCGCCAGATTGGGCATCATCACACAAAGAGGACTTTCAGAAATTATTAGAACGGAAATTAAACATCCATTCTTTAGAAAATTGATTATTATACTCGTCTTGTCCGCTATAGTTATTGGCAATGCCGCTTATGAAGCGGGGAATATTAGCGGTAGTGTATTGGGCTTAGAGACCGTTTTTAAAAATCACAGTATTGAAATTGGGAGTTTAAACATTAATATCTTAAGTCTAATTATCGGTTTTGTCGCTTTTGCTTTATTGTACTTGGGCAATTACAAAGTGCTGGAAAAAGCATTGGTTACTTTGGTAATCTTGATGAGTATTTCTTTTTTGATAACCGCAATATTGACCAAACCCGATCTAATTGCAATAGCCAAAGGTATGTTTATCCCTACTACACCGAAAGAAAGCATTTTAACCATTGTAGGATTAATAGGAACAACTGTAGTGCCTTACAATCTCTTTTTGCACGCTAGCTTGGTCAAAGAGAAATGGAATCAACACTCCGATTTAAAATATGCCAGAAAAGACACAATTATTGCAGTTGTGTTAGGAGGGTTAGTGTCTATGTGTATAATTATTTCGGCCGCGGCCATTCAAAATCAACAAGTAACCAGTGCTGCCGATTTGGCAATGGGGCTTGAGCCTTTATTTGGAAGTTATGCAAAGTACTTTTTGGCATTAGGGCTGTTTGCGGCAGGTATAACAAGTACTATAACCGCAGCATTAGCGGCGGCTTATGTTGCCACGGGATGTTTAGGTTGGAAAACAGAGTTAAAGTCCTCCAAATTTAGAGCCGTTTGGATGTTTATTTTGTTTTTAGGCGTGTTATTCTCTTCTTTGGGGATAAAACCCATAGAAATAATCAAATTTGCCCAAGCTGCAAATGGGATGCTACTGCCCGTAATTGCAGGATTTTTGTTATGGATAATGAACAAAAAATCTGTATTGGGTAAATTTAAGAATACCAAACTTCAAAATGCCATCGGATTTATTATCTTAGCGGTAACCATCTTTTTAGGATTAAAGAGTATCTTTAAGGTGTTTGAACTAATATAATCAATATGAATTTATTTTCCATAGACGTAAATTGTGATGTGGGCGAGGGGATAGATAATGAACTGACAATAATGCCGCTAATCAGCTCTTGCAGTATTGCTTGTGGAGGTCACGCTGGAGATAGTATGACAATAAGCAAAACCATTGAGCTGGCACTGTTAAACCGTGTGCATATTGGGGCTCACCCTTCTTATCCCGACAAAACCAATTTTGGCAGGAAAGAAATGGATATACCGCTTGATGAATTGCAAAAAAGTCTCGAAGAACAAATCAATACTGTACAAAACGAACTGAGAAGATCGGTGGCCACGATGAATCATGTAAAAGCTCATGGTGCTCTTTATAACAAAGCTGCTGTTGACGCTGAAACTGCTCAATGCGTTATTGACGCTGTTAAAAATACTACAAAAGATGTATGGTTATATGCACCTTTCCGATCGGTACTGGCAGAAATGGCATTAAAACAAGATTTGAGAGTGCGTTTTGAGGCATTTATCGATAGAAATTACAATGCCGATCTAACATTGGTTTCTAGGTCGGAACCTAAAGCTATTATCACTGACCCCAAGAAAGTGTTGAAACATTTGCTAAGAATGATTACTAAACATAACGTTAAAACCATTGATGGAAAAAAGATTGCCATAAAGGCAAAAACGTTTTGTGTTCATGGTGACAATCCCAATGCTTTAAGAATATTAAATTACCTCTCAAGAAAACTACCTAATTTCGGAATTAATATTGCCTAGATGAGTGGGTATAGATTAACATATAAATTCTATGGCAAAAGTGCAATTCTGATAGAATGGCCATCTAAAATTGACAAAAATATACTGAATGATGTCGTTTTGTTCAAAAATAAAATTATTAAAAATAATGCTAAACAAATAGTTGATATAATCAATACATATTCCTCGATAACAATTATTTATCATCATACTATAAATATTATCTATGACGATATTTTGGCCTTAAAATCGTTATATGAACAAGAAATTTCAAAGGAATCTGTACAAAATTACAGATGGGATATTCCCGTCTGCTACGACAAAAAATTTGGCATTGATTTAGAGGAATTGGAGTCAGAAAATGATTTGACATACAACGAAATAATAAGCCTTCATTCCTCCGCAATTTATACCGTATATTTTATCGGATTTTTACCTGGGTTTTTATATTTAGGTGGACTGGATAAAAAACTACATATTCCAAGAAAATCTAACCCAAGATTGCGTGTAGAAAAAGGGTCTGTTGCTATTGGCGGAATCCAAACAGGTATATACCCTTCAATTAGTGCCGGTGGATGGCATATTATCGGAAAATCGCCAATTTCTTTTTTTAATAGCGGTTCGGATGAACCCTGTTTTGCAAAATCAGGTGATGAAATTAAATTCATACCCATTGATATGAGTACTTACAATCAAATTGAATCCAAAATTTCAAGAGGGTCTTTTAAACTCAAAAAATCAGAATTATGATTAAGGTTTTGTCACCTGGATTTTATACCACGGTTCAAGATATGGGCCGTTTTGGTTATGCCGATAAAGGGGTGCCGTGTTCTGGAGTGATGGATCGATATTCGGCACAATTAGCAAACCAGATTATTGGGAATAATGATAATGATTCCTTATTGGAAATTGCTTTAGGTAAACTTACCTTATTATTTGAAAAGCAAACGGTTATTTGCATTTCTGGAGCAAATTTATCACCAAAAATAAATGAGAATTCCATTGACTTAAACAAGGCACTTTTGTTAAAGAAAAATGATGTACTCAGTTTTGAAAAACCAGTATTTGGTGTCCGTGCCTATCTTGCCGTTAAAGGAGGTTTTCAAACGCCAAAAGTTCTAGGAAGCCGAAGTCTTTATAATGGAATAACATCGCAAACGATATTAAAAAAAGATGACTATTTACAAATAAGTAATTTTATAGAAAGTAAAAGTTTAAAAAATGCTTTGGTAAAACATGACCAAGAACATTTTACAGATAAAATCCTGCTGGCATATCCCGGACCGGAATATGAATTGCTAAGTTTTAAGCAAAAAACACAACTAAGAACCGTTGTTTTCAATATTTCTAATGATAATAACAGAATGGGTTATCGCTTAGAAGGGTTAATTGAAAATGAATTGCCATCTATGCTGACCTCAGCAGTTTTGCCAGGAACGGTACAGTTAACACCTTCGGGAAGGTTGATTGTTTTGATGCGAGATTGCCAGGTTACGGGAGGTTATCCAAGAGTACTTCAGCTTAGTGAAACGGCTATTAGTAGGTTAGCACAAAAAACTACTGGAGATAAAATTCAATTTAAACTTGAATCCCAAGATTAATAAGTTCAGCCTTTAATTGACGAGCTGATTTGAAATGAAGCCCATGTATGCCTAATCTTTTCGCAGCTTCAACATTATCTCTGTTATCATCAATAAAAACAGCTCTTTTTGGTATTATGGCGTTGCGTTCTAAGATAATTTCGTAGATTTTGGCAAACGGTTTTCTGGTTTTTTCTGTACCTGAAACCACAATATCCTGAAAATGTTGCAAAAAATCATAGCGTTCTAAAGCTACAGGAAACAATTCTGCACTCCAATTGGTCAAAGCGTACAAGTTGTAGATATTATCTTCTTTGAGTTTATTCAAGAGGGCTACGGTGTCTTCAATTGGCCCACCTAACATGTCTGCCCATCTGTTGTAGTAAATGCGGATCCATTCTTCATATTGTGGATATTGTTTTACTAAAAGTTCCGTACCGTCTTTAAGGAGACGGCCCGCATCATGTTCCATATTCCATTCCATGGTGCAGATTTCATTCAAAAACCAATCTACTTTTTCTTCATCGCCATTAAAAACCTCACGATACACATATTTTGGATTCCAATCAATTAGAACACCTCCTAAATCGAAGATAATGGTGTCAATTTTATTCATAACTTTAAATTATTCTGTAAATAGAATTTCACTTTTTTCTGAAATGCCGTTTTCGTTAAACGCCTCAACTTGATAATAATAGCTTTGATCTGTAGTCAACGCCCGTAATTCGTAATTGGGTTTGTCGTAAAGTAGCACCGATAAGTTCAGCTTATCTTTGGTGATTCCCCAATACACGACATAGCCCGTTGCATCTGGAACTGCATCCCAAGTTAAATTCGTATTTCTTCGGTCTTCTTGGCGAATCGCTTTAAAATTTTCCGGACTTGTGGGAGGGGCTTCCTTTCCTTTGCCAAATACCCTAAATTCTGAAATTGCCAAGTATTTGTTTGAGCAATGCACGTGATTATAGCGAATATACCTTGCTTCCACGGACTCTTCTAATTCGATATAGGCATGTGGAATATCTTTTTGATTTTTCGAATAATCAACCATCGTTTGCCAAGTTTTTCCATTAAGGGACGATTCTATCATAAATTGTTGCCTAATTGTATCGTGACGACCGAAAACGGTGCTGTTAAAGTCCTGAAAATTGATTTGAATAGCTTTAATGTCCATTGGTTTTTCTAAATCTATTTCTACATAAATAGAGTCGTTATTGGATTCTGACACCCAATAGGAGCGGATTTCTTCATCGTTTATCTTGTTGATATTAAAGTCTTTGATCTGTTCCTGCATATAACCGCCTTCACTTTCATCAACTACATTTACCTCTTTTTCAACAATGCCCGAATTTGTCTTAACCGGTTTGTTATAAGATAACAGCATCCAACCCGTAAACCTGTTTTTATGTTGTTCAACTTCGGTGTTAGGCAAATAGTGCGGATAATCGCCATAGGCAGTATTTACATACATTTGTCCATTATCTTCAAAACCCGCGGGATACATTCCTAATCTTCGTTCAAATTTAAAATTTACCGAAATTGCCATTGTGGAGTAGTGCCAATAATTACCATTATTATCTTTTACCGTACTACCATGTCCCGATCCTTTTAAGAAACCGCCAGGTTTATAGGCTATTGGGTTGTAGGGTGCGTATTCAAATGGGCCAAATGGGTTTTTGCTCGTGTAAACCCCATCGGCATATACGTTCCATTGTGTGCCTGGGGCTCCATATTCTAAATAGTAAGTGTCATTATGTTTCATCATCCATGGCCCTTCGATAAACGGTTTTAAATCGGAGTTGTGGTCTTGTCCAAAACGTTCCCAGCCATTCTTTTCGGGATTCAAATTAAACAAGTCCGTTTGCTCGCCAATGGGGATATAATAATTTTTAGCGTCCAATTCTATTCCTCTGATTGGCCATTTGTTAGAGGATTCTTCATAAAGATAAACTTTACCGTCGTCATCTACAAATATATTAGGGTCTTGCACCCCGCCTTTTACGTTGATTACGGCATAATTGGTTGTCCAGTCGCCCAATTCGGGATTGCTGGTTTCGATTACTGCTCCGCGTCCTGATGGATCGCCCAATAAAATTATTTTATCGCCATGAACTGCTGCGGCAGGAGCATTGGAGCCGTTAAAATACCAACTTTGAGGTCTGATAAATCTCCAGTTGCTCATATCATCAGAAACCCAATAGCCATGTGATCTAGTAACAAAAAGGTAATATTTACCCTTAAAATTGACAATGGCAGGGTCAGCACCCGAACGGTAGGAAACATTGTTCTTGGCCCTATAATGCGACATATACGTGTAATCTATATCAAGTGGATTACAATAGGTCTTGAAGTTCTTTTTAGTTTCTGATACCTTGTTTTCAGTAGTTTCTTGTTTTTGTTCTGATTTAGAGCATGAGATTAAAAATAGTGTTATGACAAGGGTCAGATATATATTTTTCATAATTGATAACAGTTTGCGGCTAATTTTTAAGTCTATCTTCATCCCATTTTGTGGGATTATTTTTGATATAGTTGGATATGTTTTGATACGATTTGTCATTCCGAATAATGTGTTCCCAGTAATTTCTTTGCCATAATTTTTTTTCAAATCGTTTCCAATTGCTTGATTTTACCCCATTTATATATTTTACTGTTGTTATAGAGAGAAAGGCCCCAATCATTTCCCCTAATTTTTTACCTGTTGGGGCGAACCCTTGTCGCCCTTTTTTAAATTTACCCTTTTTGTAAAAATCGCTATTTCCTTTACTGTATTCATTTTCATTATCTTTGATATCATTCTGAATAATACCCTGATTGTTACCGTTGTTTATTTTGATTTTACCGTCTGGGTTTTGGTCTTGTTCTTGGTTTTGTTCCTGTTGTTGGATTAGGCCGACCGCGGGGGTTGCCCCTACGATTTCCAATATTCCATGAAAATGATTAGGCATTACAACGAATTCGTGTAAAATTATATTTTTAAAACGTTCTGGTAACGCCAGCCATTCATTTTCAATCATTTTTCCTGCATCGTTCAATTCCATCTTGCCTTCTGAAATATCACCAAATAATAATTTCCGATTATAACTGCATGTCGTAATGAAATAAAATCCTTCTTGGGCGTAATCATAACCTTTTAATCTGATGTTTTTTCGATTATGTATTTTTCGAATTCGTTTCATCCGTTGTGGCGACCCTCGTGGTCGCCTTTTTGCTATTTTTTTATTCGACCCTCGTGGTCGCCTTTTTGCTATTTTTTTATTCGACCCTCGTGGTCGCCTTTTTGCTATTTTTTTATTCGACCCTCGTGGTCGCCTTTTTGCTATTTGTTTATACGATCCATGTGGTCGCCTTTTTAAATATTTTTATTTTCCGTTATTTAATTTGAATTATTATCGGGCTAATTGGTTTTGGTTTAAGGTTCGGGCGACCACGAGGGTCGCACCCTACTGGTTTTGCCCCGCTGCCATCAAATACGCCTTGATAAAACCATCCAAATCACCATCCATTACGGCATCAACATTAACAGTTTCATGACTTGTGCGTACGTCTTTTACCAATTTGTAAGGGTGCATTACGTAATTTCTTATTTGCGAACCGAAATCAATTTTCATTTTATTGGATTCTATTTCGTCGCGTTTTTCACGTTGTTTTTGTAGTTCTAGTTCATACAATTGCGACTTCAACATTACCATGGCCTTTTCTCGATTCTCTAATTGCGAACGCGTTTCGGAATTATGGATTACTATTCCCGTAGGGTGGTGCGTTAAAATGGCTTTGGTCTCCACTTTATTCACATTTTGCCCACCGGCACCGCTAGATCGGGCAAAATCCCACGAAATATCTGCGGGATTAATATCAATCTCAATGCTATCGTCCGCCAAAGGATATACATACACAGAAACAAACGAGGTGTGCCGTTTGGCATTACTATCAAAAGGGGAAATTCTAACCAACCTGTGTACTCCATTTTCTCCTTTTAAATAGCCAAAAGCATAGTCGCCATCAATTTCTAAGGTTACTGTTTTAATTCCAGCAACATCACCATCTTGTAGGTTGAGTTCTTTAACCTTAAAACCTTGTTTTTCGCTCCACATTAAATACATTCTCATCAACATGGCTGCCCAGTCACAGCTTTCAGTTCCACCAGCACCTGCTGTAATTTGTAGTACAGCACTTAGGTTGTCACCTTCATCGGAAAGCATATTTTTAAATTCTAAACTCTCCAAAAGGTTGTTGGTTTTACGGAAGGTTTTCATAATTTCCTCTTGAGATGATTCACCATCTTTATAAAAATCATATAAAATTTGAAGCTCTTCGTTATTGGTAATCAACGTATTATAATCTTCAACCCATTTCTTCTTTTCACGTAAAGATTTCATCAAAACTTCTGCTTCCCTTGGATTGTTCCAAAAATCGGGATTGGATGCTTTTTCTTCTTCATTGTTAATTTCAATCAACTTTTGATCGATATGTAGATAGCCTTTTAGCTTACCAATTCGCTCGTCAATATCTTTTATGGTATCTTGTGTAATCATACTTTTTTAATATTCCCTGATAATTTCATCAGGGTTTCAAATATACCTCTCCTTGAAAGAGGTCAGAACTTCTTTATGAAGTTCTGGGTGAGGTAAAATAGAGGAATTTTAAAATTTAGCTCTTTAAAATTTAAATTAAACTGCATTAATAAATTCCTTTATCGCAAAAATAAACTAAAATTAGTATGTGTTGAAATTGTCGGACTTATTTCTTAGTTTTATGCCAATGAATTTAACCCCGAAAGGGTTTAAACCCTTTCGGGGTTAATCACATTCTAACGATATGAAAAAACTAACATTAGCCTTTCTATTTCTATTTTTTTTCCAACTAGGACATTCACAATTCTTTAAAGACAATAAAAGTGTAACGAAATTCAACGGATACATTAACTTTTACTATGATGAAAGTGAAGATAAAATATACCTAGAAATTGATAAATTAGATATAGAACTGCTTTATGTAAATGCATTATCAGAGGGCATAGGTTCAAATGATATTGGTTTGGATAGAGGACAACTGGGTGATGGCGTTGTGGTGAAGTTTAAAAAAGCGGGGAACAAAATTTTATTGATTCAACCCAATCAATCGTATAGAGCGATAACGGATAATGAGGACGAACGAAAATCCATTGAAGAAGCTTTTGCAAAATCAGTTTTGCATGGTTTTGTAATTAAAGAGCAAAAAAACAATACTTATTTGGTAGATGCTACTGATTTTTTAATGCGTGACGCTCATGGTGTAGCAAATAGATTGGAAGGCAATAATCAAGGAAACTATAGTCTTGATAAAAGTCGTAGTGCTTTTAATCTGGAACGTACCAAAGCCTTTCCAAAAAATGTAGAATTTGATGTAATGCTCACGTTTAAAGGAAAAGCTAAGGGATACAATATCAGAAGTGTTACTCCGAATTCTTCATCTGTTACAGTCGGTCAGCACCATTCTTTTGTGGAATTGCCTGATGATGATTACAAACCTAGAAAATACGATCCGCGTTCTGGGTCCTATCCCATGAGTTATATGGATTATGCTACGCCAGTAAATCAGTCCATAATGAAACGATTTATTTATCGTCATCGTTTAGAGAAAAAAGACCCAAATGCCGCTGTAAGTGAAGCTAAAGAGCCAATAGTTTATTATTTAGATAGAGGTGCACCAGAACCTGTGCGTTCTGCCTTATTGGAAGGTGCAAGGTGGTGGAATCACGCATTTGAAGCTATTGGATATAAAGATGCTTTTCAGGTTAAAATGTTACCCGAAGGTGCAGATCCGCTGGATTTACGTTATAATGTGATACAATGGGTACACCGTTCCACAAGAGGTTGGAGCTATGGCGGTAGTATTTCCGACCCACGTACTGGTGAAATTTTAAAAGGGCATGTGAGCTTGGGTTCTTTACGAATCCGTCAAGACTTTTTAATTGCCCAAGCCCTGCAAGCTCCTTATGCTAATAATGATACAGATGATAATTTTGCGTTAGAAATGGCACTGGCAAGAATCCGACAACTTTCAGCCCATGAGGTAGGACACACTATTGGTTTTGCTCATAATTTTGCGGCTAGTGCCAATAATAGGGCTTCGGTCATGGATTATCCGCATCCCCAAATAAAGTTAAAAGACGGCAAAATTGATTTTTCCGATGCGTATGCCGTTGGTATTGGTGATTGGGATAAAGTTACGGTCGCTTATTCTTATCAAGATTTTCCACAACATCAAAACGAAGATTTGATGTTGCCTCAAATTTTAAACAATGCTTTTATGAATGGGTTGCGTTATATTTCTAATCAAGATGCTCGTCCCGCTGGAAGTGCACATGCCTATGCTCATTTATGGGATAATGGAATAAATCCCGCCAATGAACTGGAAGAAGTGTTGGTAATACGGAAAAAAGCAATTGATAATTTTTCTAAAGATAATATAAAATCAGATGAGCCATATTCTGTCTTAGAAGATGTTTTTGTGCCGTTGTATTTCTTTCATCGTTATCAGACAGAGGCTGCTGCTAAAATGATTGGAGGGTTAGATTATAGTTATGCTATTAAAAATGGTAATGAACAAATTGTCAAAAGAATAGATGGAAATACCGAACGTAAAGCTTTAAAAAATTTATTAAAAACTATAGATGTCCAACACCTTGCCATACCCGAAAAATTATTGGATTTATTTCCGCCAAGAGCTATGGGCTACGGAAGAAGTAGAGAATCATTTAAAAGTAAAAATGGTGTAGCATTTGATCCTTTCGCAGCGGTAGAAACGGCATCAGAAATGACTTTGAGTTTTTTATTTCATCCACAGAGGGCTTCGAGATTAGTTCAACATAAAAGTTTAGATGATAGTCAATTGGGGTTAGTAGAGGTGATTGATGCAGTAATTGATAATTCTTTTAAAATACAATATAAAAATAGCTATCATCAGGAATTGCAAAATGTAGTTAATGCCCAAGTGTTGAACCAACTATTTGGATTAGCGTCGGATGTGGATAATTATCCACAAGTTACCGCTATTGTAAATGCTAAACTTAGTGAAATAGAAAGTTGGTTAAGCTCAGCAAAATCAGATGAAATGCAAAAAATGGTAAACACACAGCTTATCAATAATATTCAAAAATTTAAAAAGAACCCTTTAGATTTCAAAAGAATTGATGCTCCAAAAATTCCTGATGGTTCACCTATTGGGATGGAGTAAAGTAGTTATGAGTTCGTAGTTATGAGTTCAGAGTTTTTAAACATCGAACTAGGAATCTTGAACTCTGTACAGAAAAACCATAAACCACAAACAGCCCAACAATGACCATAAACCTATTATCCGATACTGTTACCAAATCAACCAAAGGTATGCTTGAAGCTATGTTTAGTGCCGAAGTTGGTGATGATGTTTTTAATGCAGACCCTACGGTAAATAAATTACAAGAAAAGGTTGCTAAATTATTTGGAATGGAAGCCGCATTGTTTTTTCCTTCGGGAACAATGGTAAATCAAGTCGCCATAAAAATCCATACCCAACCTGGAGAACAAATTATATGCGATAAATGGAGTCATGTGTATAATTATGAAGGCGGAGGACCGGCGTTTAATTCGGGCGTGTCCTGTAAATTAATTGATGGGGATAGAGGAATGTTTACCGCTAAGCAAATATTAGAAAACATAAGTAATAGAGATGATATCCATCAAGCAATTACAACCTTAGTAACCGTTGAAAATACAGCAAATAAAGCGGGTGGTGCGTGTTGGGATATTGAAGAACTCAAAAAAATAAGACAAGTCTGTAAAGAGAACGACTTGGCTTTTCATTTGGATGGAGCTAGATTGTTCAATGCTTTAGTAGCAAAAAATGAACAACCCGAGCAATATGGAGAATTGTTTGACACGATTTCAATTTGTTTATCTAAAGGCTTAGGTTGTCCTATAGGTTCGTTGTTGTTGGGTTCAAAAGAACATATTCAGAAAGCCTTACGTTACAGAAAAACCATGGGTGGCGGTATGCGGCAAGTTGGTTATTTAGCCGCAGCTGGTATTTATGCTTTAGATAATCATGTGGAGCGTTTAGACGAAGATCATAAAAATGCCAAACGAGTAGCGGCTGCCCTTGTGGCTGCCGAATACATCAAAAAAGTAGAGCCAGTAGAAACCAATATTATTATTTTTTATACCAATGATGATATTGATGATGTGGACTTTGTCAATAGATTGGAAAAAGAAAATATATTAATTACGGGAATGGGAGAAGGTAAATTACGGATGGTTTTTCATTTGGATATAACTGCCCAAATAGTTGATAGACTAATAAATAAATTCGCTGATTTAAAGTTTTAGTATGACAATGAAATTTACAAAATATGCCTATGTTTTTATAAGTTTGCTTATATGGATTTGCTCAACATTCTTTTTGGAAGTTAGTATAACTAAGTATTTATTTTTTATTGTTTCTATGACGTTTGCTGTATTTCTTTGTTATGATTTTTTTAAAAATAATTTAGAGTTTAAGTTACCAAGCCTTTTTGATATAATTTTGGATTTGGTCTTTATAGTTGGTTTTTTTTCGAGTGAGATTGTTGAATTTACGTATGAAATGGTATTTGTATTAATTTTTATAATATCCTTAGCAATTAAAACATTTTGTAGTGAAAAGAGCTTGATCAGAAATAAAACCTAAAAATTGGTGAAAAAGCGGATGCATAAATAGTTTTGTCAGCATTGTACAAAATGTCATATCGCAATCCTGCGGAGAAATTCCCCACGCGATAGGCCAAACCAGCATAGAGTGCAGGATAATCAAAGCTGAATTTGTCGAATCCTTGTTTCTGATTGACAAATAAATGTTCGTATTCAGCTGAAAGCTGTAAATTTTGGATCGGGTTAAATAAAGTAATTAATCCCGCTCCAAAAACATTTGACTTTAAATTTAAATCTCTATTTTTTGCATATAAATAACTTAGTCCTGGACCCGCAGCAAAATATTGATTAAAATTGTAAACCGCACTCGGGGCAATAGCTATAGTTGTGTAGTTATTGCTGAAACTCAACCCTAAACCACCGCCAAACTGCACATTATCCCAAAAGTTGGGTTTATCGTCATTTTGGGAAAACAAGCAAACCGATGTTAATAGAAAACAAGTAAAGAGTATCCTTTTCATAAGAAAATAAATTATTTTTACGAAAATAACGAAATAATTACAACTTCAATCAATAATATTATGAAAGCATTATTACCCATTATGGTATTGTTAATTTCAACGTTATCTTCCGCCCAAAGCGATATTTCCAAACTATTAACTGAAATTGCTACTGCACCATCCGCGGAACGCATTGAAAAGGACATTAGAACATTGGTCAATTTTGGAACGCGACATACTTTGTCAGATACCGTTTCAAAAACCCGTGGTATTGGTGCCGCCCGACGTTGGATAAAATCGGAATTTGATAATATCTCAAAAGACTGTAATAACTGTTTGGAGGTTAGTTATCAACGTAATCTGGTGCCGAAGAACGACAGGAGAATTGTTAAAGATGTCGAGATAGTTAATGTCCTCGCAATTCAACGTGGTACAAAATATCCTAACAGTTATGTAATTATGTCTGGCGATATTGATTCACGTGTTTCGGATGCCAACAATTTTACTTCAGATTCTCCAGGAGCTAACGATAATGCATCTGGAATGGCAGGAACTATAGAAGCGGCTAGGATTTTGACCAACAACAAATTTCCCGTTTCTATAATTTATGCGGGGCTTTCTGGTGAGGAACAGGGTTTATATGGCGGCCAGCACATGGCAAAAATTGCCAAAGATGAGGGTTGGAATATTATTGGAGTAATAAATAACGACATGATCGGTAATATTAAAGGCATTGACGGTGTTGTTGACAACAGTACGTTTAGGGTTTTTTCTGAGGCCATTTCCATGGAAACAACCGACAGAGAAAGAGCTGCGATGCGTTATTATGGTGGTGAAGTTGATGGTCCATCACGACAATTGGCACGATATATCGATAAAATCACGGATGATTATATGACCAATTTAGATGCTATTATGATTTACAGATTAGATAGATTTGGTAGGGGCGGACATCACCGACCTTTTAACGATGCCGGATTTACAGGAGTACGGATTATGGAAACCCATGAAAATTATAACGAGCAACATCAAGACCTACGTACTGAAAACGGTATAAAATACGGAGATGTTATAGAATCCGTAAATTTTGATTATGCCGCTAAACTCACTGCGGTAAACGCTCTAACGTTGGCTTCGTTGGCGTCTGCACCTTTGGCTCCTGAAAATCTAAAAATTGGTGGAGCGGTTCAACCTTCAACCCAGTTGCAATGGGATGCCGTTGAAGATGATAATTTATTGGGATATAAAGTGTATTGGCGAGATACTACATCACCCCAGTGGCAACATAGTCGTTTTGTTGGCAAACTAACTGATTACACATTAAAAAATATTGTTATTGACAACTATTTATTTGGTGTTGCAAGTGTGGGTAAAAACGGAGCGGAAAGTTTAGTGCAATTCCCTAATAAATTAATCGGAAGAGACTAATGTTAAAGTTTTCTTAAGGCTGTAATGTTACTAACTCAGTGTCGTCTTACTTAATAAATTTACTAAATGATAAACAAGAGTGTTTTATTAATTTTTATAATCAGTTTTTTTTCGTGTAATATAAAAGCGGAACAAAAAAAAGAAGATCCAAAATTAGTTATTAATCATGAAGCTATGGAAGGTAATGAGTTGGCAACTTTTGGTAATGGATGTTTTTGGTGTACAGAAGCTATTTTTCAGCAATTGGAAGGTGTCAGCAAAGTTGAGTCCGGATATGCTGGAGGTTCAGTTAAAAATCCAACCTATAAAGAAGTTACTACAGGTACAACGGGTCATGCTGAGGTAATCAGATTATCTTTTGACCCTAAGGTTATTTCTTATACCGAATTATTGGAAGTTTTTTTTAGTACGCATGATCCCACAACATTGAACAGGCAAGGAGCAGATGTGGGTACACAATATCGATCGGCTATTTTTTATCATAATGAAGAACAAAAAAATGCTGCCGAAGCTATGCTCGCAGCCTTGGAAAAAGAAAATATTTTTGATGACCCAATTGTAACGGAGATAACGGCTTTAAATAATTATTATCCAGCCGAAGATTATCATCAAAATTATTATAATAACAATAAAAATCAAGGATATTGCAGAGCGGTTATTAATCCGAAATTAGAAAAATTTAAAAAGCAATATAAAGATAAGCTCAAAAAAGGTTAAAAAATTTGGTTGATTTTTGGTTTGAAAGATTTGTCGGGACTCGTTTCTGGCAAATCTTTCTTTTTTAGTGAGACTCAAACTTAAAAACAGCGAAGCTGTGAATTTAAGTTTGCTAGTCGAACTAATCCCGCTGCATAGCGGGATCTCATTATCATTTAAATTGGATTTTTCAAGAGCGTATTAGTCTGGTTGAAATTTGTTGGTCGTCCAGATAGCCATCGGGATAATCCCACTGACTGCATGGTGGAATCTTCAACGGTTAAGTAATAAGTGAAATCATACCCTGAAGTTGTTAGTTTAGTTGAAACAAATCTGTATTTTAATTTTTCAATCATTTAATTATTTATATCTTTCCATTTCAAAAATTTAGACTCATGCCAAACGGTACATTTGAAGAAGATAATATAGAAACAACGGAAGAAATAAAACAAAAATATCAATCCATCATTACGAGTATTGGAGAAAATGTTGGTAGGGATGGTTTGTTAAAAACACCTGAAAGGGCTTCAAAAGCAATACAATTCTTAACATCTGGATATGAAATGGATGCGGAAGAAGTTTTAAAATCAGCTTTGTTTGATGAAGATTATTCCGAAATGGTTATTGTAAAAGATATTGAGCTATATTCATTGTGTGAGCATCATATTTTGCCTTTTTTTGGCAAAGCTCACATTGCTTATATCCCTAATGGTAAAATTGTAGGACTGAGCAAATTACCGCGTGTTGTTGATATTTTTGCAAGACGTTTGCAAGTTCAAGAACGACTGACCGATCAAATTGTAAATACGATTAACAACGTTCTTAGGCCACAAGGAGTGGCGGTTGTAATTGAGGCTTCACATATGTGTATGATGATGCGAGGTGTACAAAAGCAAAATTCGGTGACCACAACTTCAGCATTTAGGGGCACATTTAAGAATATGGAAACTAGAAATGAGTTTTTAAAATTGATAAGTTCTAAGTTGTCGTAATTTAACAACTTTATAATTTGCAAATATTACTACAATAATGATATTCTGTATTTTAATCAAAAAAAAAGACAAAAGATTTTTTATTTAAAAAGAATTTCTGACCATCGACCAAAGACCACCGACTATCTTTGGCATTTTTATTGCTATAACAATAGTAAATAAACAAATTATGAACACAATAGAACCAGAAATTATAGAACCGCAAGCCCATGACGAAAGTCAATCAGGCAAATATCGCTTATTAGCACTAGGTATTTTATTCGACGCGATAGGAATGTTATCTTTTACCTTGCCTTTAATTGGAGAGTTCAGTGATGTTATTTGGGCACCTATCTCCGCAATGTTAATTTATAAAATGTATAAAGGGGCAGTTGGAAAAATTGGAGGTATGGTATCTTTTATAGAAGAAATTATTCCCGGGTTGGATTTTATCCCCACATTTACGTTAACTTGGATTTATAAATATGTAATCAAAAAGGATTAAGTTTAAATTTTTTAAACTTTACAATTTCATTAACAATATTTTTTTTAACTTAGTAAGCTAATTGCATAGTGCAATAAAGTTTGTTTACGCAAACCAATTTAATAACCAAAAATTTATATTATTATGAGTGAATTAGCAGAAAAGTTAGCTAAACTAAAATCCCAAGCGGAGTCTCAATTAAAAGAATCAGGTGTTTCTAATATTGACAACGCTCTACTAGATGATTTAGTAGGAAGAATGAAATTAATTGTTGATAATAAAGATGCTATTTTAGTTTCAGGTACCGATCCAGCCGAATTAGAGACGGTTAGAAAGAATTTTGTAGAAAAAAAATTAGGAATAACCGATAAAAGTAAAGGAGAAGCTGCAGTAAGCAAAGTAGCTGATAAAATGTCAGGTATCAGACAAAAGAATAGGGTTGCTTTTTACTACATGGTTCAAAAAGAATTGAGCTAAGAATTTAAAAACAAAACACATTAAAGGTCTTCTGAAAAGAAGGCTTTTTTTATTGCTTAAACAACCATTTGAACCCTATTCTACTTAAAAACTTCTTTACGAAATTGTAAAAAAAATCAAATTGGCCGAACAGCCACCCAAAAATTAAAATCAGTATCTGATAAAAGGGAAAAATTAGTAAAATTCTCAAAGGTCTATATATCCATGGGTTAGTGGTTTCTTGAGGTAAGCCAATTAAATCTAAAATAGGTTTTGCAATAAACAAAGAGGTGAAACCGGTAATTGAAAATACAATAAGTATAACTACTATTTGTAAATTGGAAGAAATACCCCAACGTTTTTTTAATTTATCGAACATGTTTTCTTGAAAATTTTTAAACCGCAAAATTAATGGTTAAAAATTCAGTAAAGTAGATATTTAACAAATAAAAAAAGCTGAGTCAAAACTCAGCTTTTAAATTGTAATTTGTTTTTGGTATTATTTGAATAGACCTCCTAAGATACTACCAATTCCACCGCTTTTTTTATTTCCACCGCCTAAAATCATCCCGGCAACATCATCTATTACACTTCCATCACCATCGGCATCCAACAATTTTTCTATCATACTTTGTTCCTGTGGATCGTCATCACCTAACATTCCGCCCAGTAGATTTCCTAGGCCATTTGTATCCGACACACCTTGCTGGCGTTTTTGCTTACCTAAAGCACCCATTATAAAAGGAGCGGCAACTTTTAATATTTGCATTGCAGAACCCATATCCAGACCGCTTGATTTACTTACCGCACCTGCCACATTTTGTTCTTTTCCGCGGAATACGTGACCTAAAATTCCCGCACCGTCATTTAACACATCATCATCTATTCCACCTCCACCTAATATGCTTCCTAAATTATCTAAAACTCCGCCACTATGTTTATCATTGTTAAGTGCATTTAGAAGGCCAGATGCTCCTTCAGGTGTTTTAGCATTATTTTTCATTGCCCCTAAAATTAAAGGTAATGCCGCACTAATAGCAGAAGCTGTTTTACCTTTATCAGCACCAATTTGCTGACTTGTACCATTGATTAAGGTCTTGCCTAAATCACTGTTTAATAAATCTAATAAGTTTGCCATTTTTTTGTTTAATTGGTTATTAAAAATTGGTTTACAATATACAATTTATTATCTAACCACAAATTTAAAAACTGAATTGTGTTTAGAGGGTCTTTATTACAGAAGCTAATTTTAGATTTGTCCTTAGTTTTTTATATCTTTCAAAAATTTTTAAACCCAACCACGTATGAAAAAAATAGCATTGCACTGGCAAATATTAATAGGGATGGTAATTGGCGTTGCCTTCGGATGGATGATGGCAAATATTGAAGGCGGTGGTAAACTTGTTCAAGATTGGATCAAACCTTTTGGCAATATGTTTATCAACTCTTTAAAATTGATTGCGGTGCCTTTGATTTTAGGGTCGTTAATTAAAGGGGTATCTGACCTTAAAGATATTTCTAAACTCTCTAAAATGGGAGGGAGAACCATCGGGATTTATTTAGTAACTACTGTTATTGCTGTATCTATAGGGTTGGTTTTGGTTAATTTAATAAAACCGGGCAGTTCTATCACAGAAGAAACCAGATTGGAAATGGTGGAAAATTATAGTGGTGATGCTGCCAAAGTACAAGAAAATGCTCAAAAACAAAAGGAAAGTGGTCCTTTACAGGCATTAGAAGATTTAGTGCCGGACAATATTTTTAAAGCAACAACCGATAATGGCAGTATGCTTCAAGTTATCTTTTTTGCTATCTTTTTTGGAATAGGATTGATTCTAATACCAGAAGCAACTGCGGAACCTGTTAAAAAATTCTTTGATGGCTTTAATGAGGTAATCTTAAAAATGATAGATATTATAATGCTTGCCGCTCCTTATGGTGTTTTTGCTTTACTGGCCGCATTGGTAGTGGAATCGCCGAGTTTAGATTTGTTTAAAGCTTTAGGTTGGTATGCCATTACTGTTTTGGCCGGATTAACTTTAATGATAGTGGTGTATAATCTTATTATGTTTTCTTATACGAAAAGAAGTCCAAAATCTTTTATGGAAAATATGGCTCCAGCACAATTATTGGCCTTTTCAACAAGTTCAAGTGCAGCCACTTTACCAGTTACAATGGAGCGTGTTACCGAACATATTGGGGTTGAAGAAGAGGTGGCTAGTTTCGTATTGCCAATAGGAGCCACCATTAATATGGATGGAACCAGTTTGTACCAAGCTGTGGCGGCTGTTTTTATTGCCCAAGCCTTTGGTATGGATCTAGATTTTGCCACACAATTGGGTATTGTGGCTACGGCAACTTTAGCATCAATAGGAAGTGCCGCCGTTCCAGGTGCTGGTATGGTTATGCTGGTTATTGTATTGGCACAAGCTGGGATTCCAGAAGCGGGGTTAGCGTTGATTTTTGCCGTTGACCGACCGTTAGACATGTGCAGAACTATTGTAAATGTTACTGGTGACGCTACTGTTGCTATGGTCGTAGCTAAATCCGTTGATAAATTGGGTGACCCAGAGGTTAAAGATTGGGATGATGATTATCCTAAAAAGTAGTTCTGAATTCAGAGTTTTGAGTTCAGAGTTGCTCTGGTAAACTGGACGGAACAATTGTGTTCTTAGTATTTATTACAGGCTCAATGTCTTATTTTTATCTGTGAGATATATTTATTATGAATATCCAATTACAAATAACAAAACCGTTGGTTTCTGTAGAATGGTTATATAAAAACCGTTTAGCTCCAAATCTGGTTATTTTAGATGCCACTATCCCAAAAGTGGGGCAAAAGGAGACTGAACTATCTAGAAATGATGGAATTGAAAATGTTCGTTTTTTTGATATAAAAAATGTATTTTCAAATAATAAGGCACCTTTCCCTAATACTTTAGTGAGTCCAAAAATTTTTGAAATAGAAGCGAGAAAATTAGGTATAAATAAAAATAGTGCTATTGTAGTTTACGATCAACATGGCATATATTCAAGTCCACGTGCATGGTGGTTGTTTAAAACTATGGGTCACAAAAATATTGCTGTGTTGGATGGCGGACTCCCCGCATGGAAAAACGCTGGTTATCCTTGTGAGAAAATTAAAGCTTATAAGGGCGAATTAGGGAATTTTAAATCTAACTATCAGCCAAGTTATATTTACGATTACCGCAAAGTTTTAGATGCTATTTCAGATAATAATAAACTCATTTTAGATGCCCGTTCTGATGATAGATTCAAAGGGTTAAGGCCAGAACCTAGGGCAGGTTTGAGAAGCGGGCATATACCTAATTCAAAGAATTTACCTTATAACAAACTCTTAAATGATGAAAAAATGTTGCCAAAGAAGGATTTAACTCGGAAATTTGATTCTTTGATAACCGGGAGGAAGCCCCAAATAATTTTTTCATGTGGTTCAGGTATTACGGCTTGTATTTTAGCCTTAGGAGCTGAAGTTGCAGGTTATAAGAATTTAGCCGTATATGATGGATCTTGGACAGAATGGGGGAGCTTGCATGAGTTACCGATTGAGAAATAGTTTGAATTTAATCCAGAAACCTTGCCTTTAAGGCGGCAGTAGGCATCATACAATCCTCTTTTTTACCAAACCATTTATATCTGTTTTGTGAGATAATTGTGTAAAAAAAATCTCTAATAAATTTTGGAATTATTATTAAGGCATAACTATATTTCCAAATACCACTTAATCTCTTGGCAATCTTTAAAGTAGCACTTGATTTTTCAAATATTTTCTCATTTTCAATTAAGACAACAGAATCAAAATCAGAATTTTTCTTATTAAAGTGTAACAAAATATCTTGGGCAGCGTCAGATTGTAAAGAAGCGAATAAAAAATGCTTATTTTTGTCATGTTCAATGATAAACTGAACAACGTTGTTGCACAGGTTGCAAACACCATCAAATAGAACAATTGATTTATTTTCTAAAAATTTCATTGAGTAAAGTTACAAAATGAATTTAGATTCGTCTTTTAACGAAACATTGGCAGAAATTGCTTAACCGATTTCTTAATTTAGTATTAAAATTAACCAAATGATCGAAATTAAAAATCTTCATAAATCCTATCCTATAGGTAAAGATAAATTGCATGTATTAAAAGGATTGAACTTGTCTATAAAGGAAGGGGAATTCGTTTCTATTATGGGTTCATCAGGTTCTGGAAAATCTACCTTGTTGAATATTTTAGGTTTGTTGGACGAGCATGATGAGGGCGAATATATTTTAGATGGTCAGTTAATTCAAAAACTTAATGAAAAAAAGGCCGCTGTTTTACGCAATAAATTTTTAGGTTTTGTTTTTCAGTCTTTTAACTTGATTAATTATAAATCGGCGTTAGAAAATGTAGCAATGCCTCTATATTATGCAGGTGTGGGCAGAAAAGACCGACAAAAGATAGCAATGGAATATTTGGAAAAAGTGGAATTGGGTGCTTGGGCAAATCACTTACCTAGTGAGATGTCTGGTGGACAAAAACAACGTGTGGCTATTGCAAGGGCATTAGTTACCAATCCTAAGGTTATCTTGGCAGATGAGCCAACTGGTGCCTTAGATTCTACAACTTCGGGTTCTGTTATGGAAATACTTAAAGGTATTAACAACGAAGGAATGACCATTTTGGTAATTACCCATGAAGAAGATATTGCCGAACAAACCAAACGGATTGTAAGGTTAAAGGACGGTGTAATTATGAGTGATGAACTTCAATTGCAAAACGCATAATCATGTTTGATATAGATCGTTGGCGAGAAATTTTTCAATCAATTAATAAAAATAAGCTTAGAACGTTTCTAGGGGCGTTTACCGTAGCTCTTGGTATTTTTATCTTTACCGTACTTTTTGGTATGGGTAATGGATTAAAAAATACTTTTGATAAATTTTTCTCTGATGATGCAACTAATACCATTTTTATAAGCCCTGGAAATACTTCAAAAGCATATAAAGGTTTTAAAGAAGGCAGAAGAATTCAATTTGAAAATGAAGATTTAGAATTGTTAGAAAAGGAATTAGGGGATAGAATAGAATACTTATCCGCCAGAGTTTATAAAGGCGTTCAAGCTAGAAATAAAAACGAATCTGGTGCTTATACTATTAGATCCGTGCATCCCGATCATCAGTTTATTGAGAATACTATAATTACATCTGGAAGATTTATTGATGGTAACGATATTAGAAATAAAACTCGGGTTGTTGTAATTGGGAGGTTGGTTGAAGAAGATTTATTTAAAAAAGAGAATGCACTTGGTAAATTTTTAGAACTAAACGGAATAACTTATAAAGTTGTTGGTATTTTTAAAGATGAAGGTAGTGACGAGGAAGAAAGGAACATTTATGCTCCAGTTTCAACAATACAGCTCATACATAAAAACACTAATGATATTGATCAGATTGTTTTAACATTTAATAAGGCTCTTGGTGTATCGGGTGCTAAAAAAGTAGTAGTAGATATAACTCGCATTTTAAAAGAAAAGCATTTTATTGCCCAAGACGATAGAAGTGGCATATTTGTTCGTTCCGTATTTGATAATTACCAACAAAATATGCAGCTTGCCAACGTGCTGCAAATGATAGTATTATGGATAGGTATCGGAACTTTGTTTGCGGGGGCAATTTCAATTGGAAATATCATGGTTTTTGTTGTAAAAGAAAGAACCAAAGAATTAGGAATACGTAAAGCCTTGGGTGCAACGCCCGGTTCTATTGTCGGGTTGATTTTACAAGAGTCCATTTTTATTACTGCCATTGCAGGATATATAGGAATTTTGATTGCAATATTTGCCTTGAGTAGAATGGGGAATAATTTGGAAGATTATTTTATTACCAACCCACAAGTAAATACGAGTACAATTGTTTGGGCAACCGTTATATTAATTTTTGTTGGTGCCTTAGCCGGATATATACCTGCGAGAAGAGCTGCAAAAATTAAGCCGGTGGTGGCATTGAGTGACGACTAATTTGAATTAATAGAAAAAATGAAGTTTATTTTTGATAATGATACTTGGCAAGAAATTTTCGGTTCTATAAAGAAAAGTAAATTGCGAACTGCTATTACCGTAATAGGTGTATTGTGGGGTATATTTCTTTTTATTACGCTATTGGGGGCTGCTAGAGGTATGGAAAATGGCTTCGATAGAGAGTTTAGCAACCTGGCTACTAATAGTATTTTTTTATGGGCTCAAAGTACAAGTATGCCAAACAAAGGGTTTCAAAGAGGCAGGCAATTACGCTTAAAAATACAAGATGCCGAAGCAATTCAAAAACAAGTACCTGAAATTGAATTTGTAGCACCGCGTAATGTGCAAGGTGTTTTTGGAGGGCCGCCCGCTCAGGTAAAAAGAAAAGCGAATGCAAAAACCTATAAAGTTTTCGGAGATTATCCCATCTTGGACAAGGTTAATAAAGTTAAGTTATTAGATGGCCGGTTTATAAATAAAAATGACATTGAAAAAGAAAAAAAGGTTTGCATTATCGGAGAAAAAGTAGTTGATGAGCTATTTGAAAATGATGAAAGAGCGGTTGGTGATTTTATAGAGATTAATGGAAGCTTTTTTCAAATAATTGGTGTTTATAAAGAAAGAACTGGAGGCAGCTTTGAAAGTGATGATTCCATATACATGCCTTTTTCAACTTTTAGAAAGATAAATAACACAGGAGACAATATAGGTTGGATGGTAATTGCCGCACATAAAGATGCTGATATTCTTAAGGTTGAAGAAGCTGTAAAAACAGTTTTACGAAGAAGACATAATGTAAACCAAGAAGACGATAGAGCTTTTGGTTCGTTCAATTTTGGGGAAATGTTTGGTAAAATTACGGGTTTTGTAAAAGGTATAAAATTTTTAACATGGTTTGTGGGTTTGTCAACTTTAATTGCTGGGGTTATTGCTATTGGTAGTATTTTATTAATTACCGTTAAGGAAAGAACTCAAGAGATTGGTATAAGAAGAGCCTTAGGTGCTACTCCAAGCAAAGTAAAAGGGCAAATTGTGTTAGAATCTGTTTTTTTAACTCTAATAGCGGGAATTTTAGGAATTATTTTTGCCGGATTTGTTTTAATGATAATCAACAGCACATTAGCTGGGGGCGATGGATTTCCGTTTGTAAACCCAACTGTAAATATCCCAATAGCAATTGGAGCGGTTGTAGCTTTAGTAACCTTTGGTACGCTCATAGGAATGATACCTGCCCAGAGGGCGGTAAGTATTAGACCTATTGAAGCCTTAAGAGAAGAATAATAAATTTAAATAAGTATAAATAATCAACCAACTGAAAATAAAATAAAAATGAAGAAAAAAATTATATTTGGTGTAATCGCTCTAGCGTTTGTGACAGTTTTAATCTGGTTCGGTAAAATGAATAGCAAATCCGTTATCGAATTTGATACTGAAAAGCCTTTTAAAACCAATATCGTAAAGAAGACTGTCGCCACAGGTAAGGTAACTCCACTTGAAGAAGTAGAGATAAAACCTCAAATTTCAGGCATTATTGACAAAATCTTTGTTGAGGAGGGTGAAAAAGTTAAAAAAGGAGACCTAATAGCAAAGGTTAGGGTTGTTCCTAACGAACAATCGTTAAGTAATGCAAGGGGAAGAATAGGAAGTATTCAAATTCAATTGAACAATGCGAAAATCTCATATGACAGAAATAAAGGATTATATGATAAAGGCGTTATTTCTAGGTCTGAATTTGAAAACGTTGAATTGGCCTATAATCAAGCTAAGCAAGATTTACAAAATGCACAAAATGATTACCAAATCATAAGAAAAGGCTATGCGGGATCAGGCGGAGCAGCCAATACAAATATTAGGGCTACAACTTCAGGTATGGTACTTGAGGTTCCAGTAAAGGAAGGTTATCAAGTTATAGAAAGTAACAATTTTAATGCAGGGACTACCATTGCTTTTATTGCCGACATGAACAAAATGATCTTTGAAGGCCAAGTTGATGAGGCCGAGGTTGGTAAAATTAAAAAAGATATTGATTTAGAGATTACACTAGGTGCAGTTGAAGACAAAAAATTTCCTGCAAAATTAACCTTTATTGCCCCGAAAGGTACCGAAGAAAGTGGAGCGGTGCAGTTTACCATTAAAGCAGATGTGACATTAGATGACTCTTATTTTTTAAGAGCAGGATATAGTGCCAATGCCGAAATTATATTAGAGGAAAAAGACAGTGTACTTTCTATAAGAGAGGCCTTATTGCAATTTGATAAGAAAACGGAAAAACCTTATGTTGAAGTAAAAACTGGAGAAGACAAGTTTGAAAGAAGAGATATTAAGACGGGTATTTCAGATGGTATAAATGTTGAAATTTTAAGTGGAATAACTGCGGATGACGAACTTAAAGTTTGGAATAAAATGGCTAAAAAAGACGATGAGCCAGAAAATAGCTAAAATTACTAACTCAAATAGTTTTAGTTAACGAGAGCCTCCATTTTTAATTAAGTGGAGGTTTTTTTTTACGAAAGATAAAAATCGTAGTAATTCCCCTCCTTTTTTTAAGGAGGGGTACCCTTAAACAAAATTTTAAATTTTCAGGAAAAGATTATGGGCGGGGTGGTTACAAAAACTGCTTTGCAATCTTTTCAGCCTTTCTACTTTCAGAATAATCATAAAAACCTTCGCCCGATTTTACTCCAAATTTACCAGCCATTACCATATTGACTAATAACGGACAAGGAGCGTATTTCGGATCTCCAAATCCGTTGTGAAGTACTTTTAATATGGACAAACAAACATCCAAACCTATAAAATCAGCCAATTGCAATGGCCCCATTGGGTGGGCCATTCCCAACTTCATCACGGTGTCAATTTCATAAACTCCGGCTACGCCTTCATAAAGAGAATAAATAGCCTCGTTCAACATGGGCATTAAGATTCTGTTAGCTATAAACCCGGGATAATCATTAACCTCAACAGGCACTTTTTTCAATTCCTGAGAAAGTCGCATAATTGTGTTGGTAACTTGGTCAGAAGTTGAATATCCTCGAATAACTTCCACCAATTTCATAATAGGTACGGGGTTCATAAAGTGCATACCTATTACTTTGTCAGGTCTTTTGGTAACGGAAGCAATTTTAGTAATAGAAATGGATGAAGTGTTGGTTGCCAATATGGTTTCCTCATCGCAAAGTGCATCCAACTCATTAAAGATGTTCAATTTTAAATCTACATTTTCAGTAGCAGCCTCAATTACCAGATCACAATCCGTAACACCTTCTTCCAATGTAGAAAATGTTCTAATATTAGCCAATGCCTGCTGTTTGTCCTTTATGCTGATTTTTTCTTTGGCCAGCATTCTATCTAAATTACTGGAAATTGTTGCCATGCCTTTTTCAAGAGAAGCTTGTGATATATCGATAAGATTAACTTGATATCCAAATTGGGCAAATGTATGTGCAATTCCGTTGCCCATAGTTCCAGCTCCTATAACTGCTATATTTTTCATTCGTTTTAAGTTATTGGGTTATTGAGTTACTCAGTTATTTAACCTTTACTTGCTACTTTTTAGTAAAACTATCGATTATCATCTGAGCAACTCTCAACGCTTTTGCTCCTTGCCCTAAACTTACTACTGGTCTTTTATCGTTCTCGATGGCATCTGCAAAAGTTTCTAGTTCATCTAAAATAGCGTTGTTCGGTTCAACCTCAGGGTTTTCAAAATAGATTTGCTTCTTTACGCCTTCCGCATTTTGTAAAATCATGGCAAATTCGTCAGGATTTTCTGGTACATCCTTCATTTTAACCACTTCGCTTTTCTTTTCCAAAAAGTCAACCGAGATATAAGCATCTTTCTGGAAGAATCGTGATTTACGCATATTTTTTAAAGAGATTCTACTTGCAGTGAGATTGGCAACACATCCGTTTTCAAATTCGATTCGGGCATTGGCAATATCTGGTGTATCACTAATAACCGCTACGCCACTGGCATGGACATTTTTTACTTCAGAGTTTACTACACTCAAAATAATATCAATATCGTGTATCATTAAATCAAGCACAACGGGTACATCGGTACCACGTGGATTGAATTCTGCCAAACGGTGTGCCTCAATAAACATTGGGTTCTGAATATTATCTTTAACTGCGGTAAAGGCGGGGTTAAAACGCTCAACATGACCAACCTGTCCTTTTACATGATGTCTGCTGGCCAATGTTCTAATAGCTTCAGCTTCTGTTACCGAATGTGTAATGGGTTTCTCGATAAAAATGTGCTTTCCTTTGGTTATGGCTTCTTCGGCACAATTAAAATGTGAAAGTGTTGGGGTAACAATGTTTACAACTTCTACGGCATTTATCAATTCTGAAACTGTATGGAACGATTTATATCCAAATTCCTTTTCCACATTTTTTGCATTGTCTATATCTGGATCATAAAAACCGACCAATTCATATTTTTCGGATTGTTGCAATAATTTTAAATGAATTTTTCCTAGATGCCCAGCACCTAACACGCCAACTTTAAGCATAAATTAAGATTTTGAACAAAGGTAACAATTAAAAATAATTCCCCGATGTTTTTTCACATTGGGGTTTCGATTTTACCTCTCCTTCGGAGAGGTCATAACTTCATTTTGAAGTTGTGGGTGAGGTAAAATATAAAATTTGTCTTAATTTTATATTTAGCTTTTTTAATTGTTTTTTTACAAGAATATTTATTTACTTTGGTAAACCATGAGGCAAGATACCCAAAAACATAAAGGACTTCGTAACCAACTAGTTAAAGTGGTGCAAAGCAAAGGGATTAAAGATAAAAAAGTACTTGATGCGATTTCCAATATTCCCAGACATCTGTTTATGGATTCAGGATTTATTGACTTCGCCTATAAGGATCAGGCTTTTCCGATTGCGGCTGACCAGACCATTTCGCAACCTTACACTGTTGCTTTTCAAACGGAATTGTTAGAAATAGAACCTAATGATAAAGTACTCGAAATTGGAACAGGTTCCGGTTACCAAGCTGCTGTTTTGATAGAACTTAAAGCTGAATTATATAGCATAGAACGCCAAAAAGAATTGTTTGAAAAAACAAAAAAGTTCTTACCTAAAGTCGGCTATGTTGCTAAAAAATTAAAATATGGTGATGGCTATAAAGGTTGGCCTGAATTTGCTCCTTTTGATAAAATCATAGTAACGGCGGGTGCTCCTTTTGTGCCAAAACCTTTATTAAGTCAATTAAAAGTAGGAGGTAGGTTGGTAATTCCTGTTGGTGATGATGTACAAACGATGACACTTTATATTCGAAAAGCCGAAAAAGAATTCGAAAAACACGAGTTTGGTGAGTTCAGGTTTGTACCTATGCTGAAGGAGAGTGCGAAATAGTCTGTGGTCGTTAGTCGTAAAAATATTTGATCTAAGTGGAAGATAGAATTAAGACGGTAAGATACTAGAAACAAGACAATACTTTTGTAAGAACGTTCGAAGATATACGAATATAAATTAAAATAAGTTAGGATTTTTCTTCATTTGGATCTTCAAGCCAAAACCCACAAACATTACAAACAACTTCATTTTTATAGGTAACCTTGCCAATAAAACCGTCCAAAATAGCTATTTCGTCACTAAGACCTATTGCACCGCTAGTATTTGTCCATTTGACTTTGTCTTTTCTAATTTTGTCAGAAAAACATCTTGGGCATCGTTTTTTCCCATCATTAATTCTAGTTTTTTTATTGCTTGATATAAGTTGGTCAATTTTAGACTTTGTCAAGTCTTTAACTAATAAGTACTCTAGGATGATTTTTTGAGTTTCTTTCATATAAGTTTTGTATTTGAATTTTGCAAAATATGCTAATTCAATATCATCCAATTCATTTAAAAAGTTAATTATCCTACTCATTCTGAATATTTCTTTGAGAACTTTTTCGATTGAACAGAAAGATATATGGTATAAATTAAACTTCCAATTATTATGATTTTTAAGACAATGCCATTGATTAGAGTGTTGGGATCTATTAAATAGTTAAATAAAGTAATTCCAATAATTAAGGCTAAAGGAATTATTGAAAAGAGGACCGGGTTCTTTTTTAAGAAAAATGCTGATAACAAAATTGTGACTGTAAATAAAATACTAAGAGATAACCCAATACTATCATAATTTCCATTAACTAAAATTACCGCTATAAATAATGCATTCAGTCCTGCGATAAAATAAAGTATCTTTTGACTTCTGCCTAAGGAATCATCCAAATCATAGGAAACACCTTTTTTATTTATAAATTCCCCAATGTGTATTCCTTTTTCTTTTTCTGTTCCATTAAAAGGGAAATTGCATCTAGTACATTTATCTATTTCAGTTTCAAATTCTTTTTTACAAGCTGGGCATTTCATAGTTTTAATTGTTTTTAATCTGATATATCATTAAACCGCCTTTAAACTTAAATCCATATTATAAACAGAATGCGTCAAAGCACCAGAAGAAATATAATCTACACCACATTCTGCATACTTTCTAAGCGTATTTTCATTAATACCGCCTGAAGATTCCGTTAAACATTTATCGCCAATCATTTCAACCGCTTTACGAGTGTCTTCATAGTTAAAGTTGTCAATTAAAATTCTATAAACACCGTCTGATTTTAATATTTCTTCAATTTCTTGCAGGTTTCTTGCCTCAACAATTATCTTTAAATCACGGTTGGTATCTTTTAAATATTGCTTTGTTTTTTCGATAGCTTTTGTAAGTCCACCAGCAAAATCTATATGATTGTCTTTTAACATAATCATATCATACAAAGCAAATCTGTGATTTTCGCCACCGCCAATTTTTACCGCCCATTTTTCGAGAGCTCTAATACCGGGTGTGGTTTTTCGCGTATCCAAAATTTTGGTTTTTGTACCTTCCAATAAATCGGCAAAAGATTTTGTTTTAGTGGCAATCGCACTCATCCGTTGCATGGCATTTAATACCAGTCGTTCTGCCTTTAAAATAGATTGTGAACTCCCTTCTACGTAAAAAACAATATCACCGTACTTTACGGAGCTTCCATCATCAATTAAAGTTTCAACCTTTAAATCAGCATCAACATATTCGAAGACCATTTTGGCAAACTCAACACCTGCAATTATACCTTCATCTTTTACCAATAATTTTGCCTTCCCTTTAGCATCAGCAGGAATACAAGCCAAAGAACTATGGTCGCCATCACCTACGTCTTCTCTAATGGCATTTTTTATGATGATATCCAGTTCTTTCTGAAATTGTTGTTCGCTTATCATGTATTGAAGTTTGAAAACAAAAGTATAGATTATAAATGAATAGTTATGAGTTCGGAGTTATGAAGTTCAGAGTTTAAAAAAGCGAAATACAGAAGACGGGAAACCAAAGTGAAAAGCTATTACACAGAGATTCTCAGAGAAATTACAAAATTGACAAGAGATGCACAGAGGAAAGTGTTGCAAAATATTACTTCTTTGCGGTCTTAGCGTATTTTCTCTTTGCGGATTTTGCGAGAAACTTTTTTTAATCTCAGAAAATATCGATATAACAATAGAATTAATTGTTATCCTTAAATTTGCACTATGAAAATAAAACTTCTTGCCATTGGTAAAACGGATGACAAAAATTTAATAGCGTTAATCGCTATCTATCAAAAAAGGCTAAAGCATTATATCAATTTTGAGTTGGAAATTATTCCCGATATAAAAAAAGCAAAAAACCTGACTGAAAATCAACAAAAAGAAAAGGAGGGCGAATTGATTTTACAGCGTTTGTCTGCTACCGATGAATTGATTTTGCTCGATGAAAAAGGACAAGAATTTAGATCTATTCAATTCTCGAAATTTCTACAAAAGAAAATGAATTCGGGCATTAAACAGTTGGTATTTGTCATTGGTGGCCCTTATGGATTTTCAGATGCTGTTTACCAAAAAGCACATGGCAAAATTGCGTTGTCAAAAATGACATTTTCGCATCAAATGATTAGATTATTTATGGTAGAACAATTGTACAGGGCATTTACCATTTTAAAAAATGAACCATATCATCATGAATAAATAGAGAGAGTTCTCCCCTTACTTCAAGGGGAGATGCCGTCCCGATAGCTATCGGGACGGCGGAGGGGTAAAAAAGTTTATGTATATAAAAGAAAGAACATTTCTATTTCAAAACATCATCAATTACACCTAATTCTTTTTCTGAAAACTCCAATTCATCTAACGCTTTTACATTTTCCTTCAACTGTTCAGAGGAACTTGCACCAACCAAAACGGAAGTAACATTTTGTTGAACTAAAAGCCAGGCAATTGCCATTTGCGATAGTTTTTGTCCACGATTTTCGGCTATCTTATTCAACTCCTGAATTTTATTCAAATTATTTTGGACTTGTTCAGAGTCTAAATAGGTTAAACTTTTGCCAGCTCTTGAATCTTTGGGAATGCCATTCAGGTATTTATCCGTTAACATTCCTTGAGCCAATGGCGAAAAAGCGATACAACCCACACCATTATTTTCCAAAGTTTCCAATAAACCATTTTCCACCCATCTGTCAAACATCGAATATCTCGCTTGGTGCAATACAAAAGGTACTTTCAACTCATTTAATATTTTTGCAGCTTCGGCAGTTTCTCTGGGTTGATAATTAGAAATACCAACATACAATGCCTTTCCTTGACGAACAATGTCGGACAAGGCAATCATGGTTTCTTCCAAAGGGGTATCTGGATCAGGTCTGTGATGGTAAAAAATATCGACATAATCCAAGCCCATTCTTTTTAAGCTTTGGTCAAGACTGGCAATCAGGTATTTTCGTGAGCCTAAATTTCCGTAAGGACCAGGCCACATATCGTATCCCGCTTTGGTACTAATAATAAGTTCGTCTCTGTATGGTTTAAAATCTTTTTTTAAAATCAGCCCAAATGTTTCTTCCGCAGAGCCAAAAGGTGGGCCATAGTTATTGGCCAGATCAAAATGGGTAATACCCAAATCAAAAGCAGTTCGTAAAATATTCCGAGCATTAAACATACTATCAATACCGCCGAAGTTATGCCATAATCCTAATGATATAGCTGGTAACAGTAGACCACTTTTACCACATCTATTATATTTCATGGCATCATATCTTTTGGAGGATGCCCTATATTCTATAATTCCTGATTTATCGTTTATTTGCATAGTATTTTTCTAATTCGTTAAGGTAAACTTGTTTTTCTTCATCTTTTAATAAGGAATATTGAAACGAGTTTTTGGCTAACTCATATAAGTCGTTTTTGGTCAAATTTAAAGCCTTCTGTACCTTAATAAAATTCTGGTTGAGTTGTCCGCCAAAATAAGCTGGATCGTCTGAATTTACTGTTACTTTTAATCCCAATTTCATCATTTTTTTTAATGGATGTTTTTTTAAATCGTCCACGACTTGCAACGCAGTGTTGGAAAGTGGGCAAACCGTCAATGCCATATCCCTTTTAATTATTTCTTCAACAAGAAGCTCATCTTGCAAACAATTATTACCGTGGTCTATCCTTTTAATTTTTAAAAGATTTAATGCTTCCCAAATGTATTCTGGAGGACCTTCTTCACCAGCATGGGCTAGTGGTATATATCCTTCTTCTATTGATGCCCCAAATACATTTTGAAATTTTGAAGGTGGATTTCCCTTTTCGGAAGAATCCAATCCCACCGCAGTTATTAAATGTTTGTAGGGTAACGATTGCTTTAGCGTTTTAATAGCATCTTCTTTAGATAAGTGCCTTAAGTAGCTCATAATCAACAAAGAAGAAATGTTTAATTTTTCTTTGGCATCATTACATGCTTTTGAAATTCCATTTATTACAGTTTCAAATGCAATACCACGCTCGGTATGTGTTTGCGGATCGAACATAATTTCTGTATGTCTGATATTTTGCTCTGCACAATTTATAAAATAACTGTATGTCAGATCGTAAAAATCGGCTTCAGTAATTAAAACCGCAGCTCCTTGATAATAAATATCTAAAAAATCTTGCAAGCAGTCGAATTGATAGGCCGATTTTAATTCGGCAATGGAATTATATTTTAACTTGATTTTATTGCGTTCGGCCAAAGCAAAAAGCAGTTCAGGTTCTAAAGTACCTTCAATATGTAAATGCAACTCAGCTTTAGGTAAATTATTAATAAAATCAATCATTTCGGTTTGAGTATTCCTGTCAATAAAAATAAAGGTTTATAAATGTTTACTTTTACCTTTCCTTTAGAAGGGTTAGAATTGCAAAAAGCAATTCTGGGTTAGGCAAAAAACAAACTTGGTTTTCAAAGTTAAAACAAATTTTAGTTTCTATCCTAAAATAACGATATTTGTAATATGATAAAAAAAATTGTTACCGGCGTTATCATTGTCGTTTTGCTTTTGTTTGTCATTCAATATATCTATCCTCAAAAAATGAAGTTAAAAATTGGTGACTCGGTTCCATCATTTACGTTAAAAAATCAAAATAATAACGAAGTTAATATTACAGATTACATTGGTAAAAAAGCAATGGTGATTTATTTTTATCCAAAGGATGATACGCCAGGTTGTACCAAAGAAGCTTGTAAATTCCGTGATGAATTTGAAACTTTTACCGATTTGAATGTTAAAGTAATAGGAATTAGTGCCGATGATGTTGAATCGCACAAAAATTTTGCGAAAAAACACAATTTACCTTTTACGCTTTTGGCGGATGTTGATAATGAAGTCAGAAAACTGTTCGGTGTGCCTAAAAGCATGATGGGTTTATTACCGGGTCGTGTTACTTATGTTGTAAATAAAGAAGGAACGATAATCCATATTTTTAATAGTCAATTTGGAGCTGAAAAACACATAACGGAAGCATTGTCAAAACTAAAAGAGATCTAAAGATGAGCGTACAATACCCATTAAAATTTGAACCGATTTTAAAAGAAAGAATTTGGGGCGGAAATAAACTGAATACGATTTTAAATAAAAAAACGGATAAGGAAAATATTGGTGAAAGTTGGGAACTCTCTGATGTGAAAGGTGATGTATCGGTGGTTGCCAATGGGAAATTTAAAGGTCGGTCTTTAGCGTTTTTAATAGATCAATATAAAGACATCTTGCTCGGAAAAAAAGTGCATAAACGGTTTGGAAAGAAATTCCCTTTATTAATAAAATTTATTGATGCCAAAGAAGCATTAAGCATTCAATTGCATCCTCATGACGACTTAGCCAAAAAACGCCATGATTCATTCGGAAAAACCGAAATGTGGTATGTGATGCAGGCTGATGCAGGGGCAAATTTAATAGTTGGATTTAAAAAAGATTCTAACAAAGAAGAATATTTAAAACATTTAGAAAATAAATCGCTGTTGGAAATCCTGAATGTTGACGAGGTTAAAAAAGGTGATGTCTATTTTATCCCTACAGGAAGAATTCATGCCATTGGTGCCGGGGTTTTGTTGGCTGAAATTCAGCAAACTAGTGATATAACGTATAGAATTTATGACTGGGATAGAAAAGACGATCTAGGTAATGGAAGGGAGTTGCATACCGAACTGGCCTTAGATGCGATTGACTACAAAGCGGCTGATAAATACACCACAGATTATAAATCTGAATTGAACAAAAGTGCAGCTATTGTGGATTGCCAATATTTTACCACAAACATTATAGAGTTGGATGGAAAAGTAGCAATTGATAATTCCTACAAAGACTCTTTTGTAATTTATATGTCAGTAGAAGGTAATGTGGTCTTTAATTACAATGATGATAAAGAAATAAGGTTGAACAAAGGCGAAACGATTTTAATGCCAGCATGTCTGACGCATTTCAGCTTAAAATCAGATGAAAAAGCTGAAGTGTTAGAAGTATATATTAAATAAACATTTATCGCAAATCCTATTGCTTTTTAGCGTAAATTTGCAAATCTTAAAAAATTAGAATTATGGCAAGTGTAAAGAACTTAAAAAAAGATATTAATTACGTTTTATCTGACATTATTGAAGAGTGTTATGATTGGCAATTAGAACAAGACGACCCAAAAAAGGTGGATAAAGCTGAAAAGATTATTGATGAGGCTATTGCAACTTTTGATGAACTTATTGTAAAAGTAAATACAAAAGACGTAGAGAATAAAAAAGCTCATTTTAGAGCGGTAAAAACCGAACTTCAAACAAAAGGCGAAGCTCTTTTAGGCAAAATTCAAAAATTATAAAATCTGACTGTCAGATGGTTAAAAAAATTAAGAAAAATTTTAACACATCTTGACAAAATAATTTTTTAACTTTAGCGTTGTAAAAATGTTAATTACCAATTTATCTTTATGGTAATTATCTTAAAATTTAATCCATAACCAACATGGCTAGAGCAATATTCGAATACACTAAAACGGTCTTAAAAAAAGTAAGTTTTAATGTTGAATTGTTTTGCAAAGAACTGGAAAAAGCGTTAAACAGATTATTGCCTTATGAGATTGACGAATTAAAAATTTGGTTACAACAGTTTACGGCTAATAAGCCCGAACTGTATGTATGTATGCATATTGTCAACCCCAAAAAGTAATTTCTTTTTCCAAATTATTTCTTAAGCGGACTTATTATTTTAACGTCGCTAAAGGCTATTACACCCCTAATTACACCATCTATTACTTCTTTTAGAGCATCAATTAATTGTATTTTTAATTGAGACTTATGGTAAATAATACTCACCTCGCGTGACGGTGTTGGACTTTTAAATGATCTTACGGATTTTTTATCACTCTCTTTTAAATCATAAGTTTGTAAATAGGGCAGTAGCGTCATTCCCAAACCTTCTTTAGTTAGCTTCACTAAAGTGTCGAAACTTCCACTTTCTAGCTTAAAATTATGTGGATCTTCCTTTTTTAAATTGTTGCAAAGGTTAATGATGTTGTCTTTAAAGCAATGTCCGTCTTCTAACAGTAAAATATCGTCAATATCTAAATCTTCTACAGATAAATCTTTATGTGAAAAAAGTCTGTGGTTACTATTTAAAAATCCAACAAAAGGTTCGTAATACAGTACTTTTTCTTTAATAGCATGAACTTCTAATGGAGTTGCCGCTATTCCCGCATCTAAATGACCATCGGTTAAATTCTGAATTATATCCTCTGTGGTCTGTTCTTCAATTATTAGATTAACCTTTGGATATTTTTTTATAAATGTCTTTAAAAATAAAGGCAGTAAGGTTGGCATTACCGTGGGTATAATGCCCAGTTTGAACTCGCCCCCAATAAATCCCTTTTGTTGATCTACTATATCTGTAATTCTATTACTTTCATTAATAATAATTTTAGCCTGCTCAATTATTTTTTCACCAATTGGGGTTAACGCAATGGGCTTCTTTTTTCGATTGAATATGGTAACATCCAATTCTTCTTCTAATTTTTGAATTTGCATACTTAACGTTGGCTGAGTAACAAAACATTTTTCAGAAGCCAAAGTGAAATTTTTATATTCAGCCACTGCAAGTACGTAAGTAAGTTGAGTAATAGTCATTAATAATTATTTATATTATGTATAAATTTTGGCTATAAAAATATAAAAACTATCAATCAATTTTATAGTAATCATCAATTAAGTTAAAGTAAATTTGTATTGAGTTAAGTGGTTAATATTTAACTTCTTAGACTTACAATTGAAAAATAGAAATAAAAATTAAAAATATTATTAGTGATGGAGACAACAGTATTAGGATTAAACGAAACAAAAGTAAATGAATTGGCAACTGATTTAAATGAATTATTGGCCAATTACCAAGTATATTATCAAAATTTGCGAGGACTACATTGGAATATTAAAGGTAAAAATTTTTTCCAATTGCATGAAAAATTTGAAGAATTATACAATGATTCTCAATTGAAAATCGATGAAATTGCCGAGCGTATTTTAACATTGGAAAGTACGCCTTTACATACTTTTGAAGATTATACTAACCATTCAAAAGTACCTGTTGGTAAGAATATTTCAAAAGATGTTGAAGCAGTAAATTTGGTAGTTAAATCTCTAAAAGAATTAATACAAATAGAGCGTAAAATTTTAGATAAATCAGCTGAAGCCGATGATGAAGGTACAAATGCCATGATGAGCGATTTTATTTCGGAACAGGAAAAAACTGTTTGGATGTTTAAAGCTTGGCTTGGGTAATTTCAGCAGACAGCATTCAGTAGCAGTTGGCAGTTTTTACTGCCGACTGAAGACTGAACACTGCCAACTTATTTTAATAATCCCAAAATTTTCTTTTTTTATCTAACGCCGCTTCCTGCTTTGCATATTCTTCTGGAGGAACGGGTAAAACCTTTAAAAACGACGGATGTTGTTCTATAGCATATTCCAATTTTTCAACAATATCGGCCACGGTGTCGTTTTCATAATCAATTTCCATTGGTGGTTTTATAACCATGGACTGTAAGATGTTACGTTTTTTGAGCTGCAATCCTGTTTTGTCGTAAGCTCTTCTAAATCCATCAATTACAATAGGTATTACAATGGGTTTTGCTTCCTTTATTATAAAAGCGGTTCCCCGTCTAATAGGTTTAAAAGGAGTTGTGGTACCTTGTGGAAAAGTAATTACCCAACCGTCGTTAAGTGCCTTTTCAATATTACTGATGTCGGACATTTTTACCTGTCGCTTCACATCTTTTCCTTTACTTCTCCAAGTACGTTCTATAGAAATAGATCCCGTATAAGCAAATATCTTTGGCAAAATACCTGATTTCATAGTTTCAAGTGCGGCAACATAGTAAATATTCAATTTGGGCTGCCAAATGTATCCTACATTTTTAATGGAATCATCCCTACCACTCAAAGAGGCGTTAAAAACATGGAGCATTGCCGCCACATCCGCAAAATAGGTTTGATGGTTTGAGACAAATAAAACATTTGTTTCAGGTAAATTTCGAAGTATTTCAGAACCTTCTATCTCCAATTTATTAAACCCTTGATAGCGTCCGTGCGATACCAGTCCAAGCACTCTTATCAAGAACTTTTTTAAAAATAACGCATTGCCAAAAGGGTCTTGTTTAAAAAGTTTCATTCAGATTCCATAGGTTGTTGAAAATCAAATTTACAAAAGAAATTACGATTTTATACTTTTAAACAAGTCTTTAATCTCGCTTAACATCATTGCAGTTGCTCCCCAAACTATGTAACCATTTAGTTTAAAGCAAGGTACATCTATATTTTCCATGTACGAAGTGGTTAAATTTTTTGTACTTAAAGATTTTTCATTAATTAAATCACTCACCAAAACTTCAATTAAAATCTCAACTTCATAATTGCTCACAAAAGAGGGTGTTTTATCTGTATAGCCCATAAAAGGATATACCCAAAAATTGCTGGGCGGAATATAGGTCTTTGTCATTTCCCTTAAAATTGTAATATTGTTTTTATCAACACCAATTTCCTCTTCGGTTTCACGAAGTGCAGTATCCACCAGACCCACATCGACCTTATCTTTTTTACCCCCTGGAAAACTAATTTGTGCTGCATGTACACCTTTGTAAGTTGATCGTAAAGTCAATAAAAACCTTGTGTTATTATTCTCGTCGGGATAGAACAAAGCCAATACTGCCGATGGTCTTGGATTTCTATTTTCAACATCTTTTAACGAAAATTGTTTTCTCAACTCAGGAGCCATCTTAAATTGGGATTCCTGACCGCCCAATGGTAATTTTTTTAGTTTATTTATTTGTGTTAAAAAGAAGTTGAAGTCCATTAAAATTTATAGCTTTACGGTTCAAAATTACGATTTATATATGAAAATAGGTATAGTATGTTATCCTACCTACGGAGGTAGTGGAGTAGTGGCAACCGAGTTAGGAATCGCATTAGCGAAAAAAGGACATGAAGTACATTTTATTACCTATAATCAGCCCGTTAGGCTAAACGCGTTGTCAAGTAATATTCATTTTCACGAAGTTTTTGTTGAGGAATATCCGCTGTTTCATTATCAACCGTATGAATTGGCTTTATCTAGTAAGTTGGTTGCCATGGTAAAACTTCATAATATAGAATTGTTACATGTACATTACGCTATACCCCATGCTTATGCCGCATATATGGCAAAACAAATGTTAAAAGCAGATGGCATAGAAATTCCTTTTGTGACAACACTTCATGGTACGGATATTACCCTTGTGGGAAGCCATCCTAATTATAAAAAAGCGGTTGAATTTAGTATTAACAATTCCGATGCAGTAACGGTGGTTTCTGAAAGTCTAAGAAAAGATACGTTACGATTGTTTAATATCAAGAAAGAAATCAAGGTGATTTATAACTTTATTGATTTTGAAAAATACGATGCGTTAGAAAAAGAACCCTGTTTAAGAGGCAATCTTGCCAACGAAGATGAACGTATTATAACGCATATCAGTAATTTCAGACCTGTAAAGCGTATACCAGATGTAATTGAAGTTTTTTACAAAACGCAACAAAAAATAAAGGCTCAATTATTAATGGTAGGTGATGGGCCTGAAAGGGACAGTGCTGAAAAAAAAGTAATGGAATTGGGTATTGCAGAACATGTTAAATTTCTGGGCAATAGTGTTGAGCTTGCTAAAATATTATGTTTAACGGACCTTTTTCTGCTACCCTCACAAACCGAGAGTTTTGGATTGGCGGCGTTGGAGGCCATGGCGGCAAAAACACCAGTTATTTCTTCAAATTCTGGGGGATTACCAGAAGTGAATGTAAATGGTAAAACAGGGTTTTTGAGCAATGTGGGCGATACTGACGAAATGGCAAAAAACGCTATTTATATTTTAGAAGATAATGATAGATTGACCGAATTCAAAAATAATGCCTACAACAATGCCAAAAAATTCATTATTAACGAGATTTTACCTGAATATGAAGATGTCTATAGAACGGTGAAGGAAGGGTGTTGTTAGACTATGAAATATAAATGTATAATTTTTGATTGTGATGGTGTTTTGGTAGATAGCGAAGCTATTTCCACGCAAATAATGGTTGATTTACTAAAAACAGTCGATTACCATATTGATATAGGAACTGCCATTGACTTGTTTACGGGATTAGCCTTAAAAGATAATTTTAAATTGGTAGAAAAAGAATTGGGCAGAACATTGCCTGAAGATTTTGAAGCCACTTACAGGAAACTGTCTTTTGAGGCATTTCAACGTGATTTACAACCTATTAAGGGAGTACACGAGTTATTGGATAAACTCACCATTCCTTATTGCGTGGCTTCCAGTGGACCGTTGAATAAAATAAAGCTGAATTTAAAGATCACCAATTTATTGAAATACTTTGACAACAACATATTTAGCTGTTACGAAATAAATAGTTGGAAACCTGAACCCGATATCTTTTTATATGCGGCTGAAACAATGGGTTTTAAATCTAATGAATGTGTGGTGATTGAAGATAGTTTACCGGGAGTAATCGCAGCCAAAGCTGGTGGTTTTGATGTTTACGCACTTCAAAATGAAAGCAACAAGACTACTTTGCAGGGTGTTGAAGTGCCAATATTCACAGAAATGAGCGAGTTAATGCAAATTTTAAGGACGTAGTTATTACTTATATTTTTGTTGACCATTACTTTAGATTTTTAAGCTAGTCTTACCCTGATCTTACCAATAGGTTTTTTTTATAAATGTAAAATTGAACAATTTTATTTTGGACGTTATTAAAACAATATGTTTAAACTTTAATTTTACGTGTAGCTCTTTTAATAATCCATTGTGTATGTTTGTTATCAGACTTTCTCCATTTACGTATTAAATTTTTGGTGGGTTCTGGGTTTACCTTTAGCCAATCGGTTAAATGATTACCTACAGATTTTTTGACAAACATTATTTCGTCTTCTTTTAGTAGTTCCAGAATTTCAAAAACTGGTTCAGGTCTATCGTTGAATGTGTCAAGTTTGGTTGACCACGGTAGCTTGGGTCTTAATCCCTCACTTGCCAATCTTCTCAGGTGAAAATTATCTGACAATGCCCATTCTTTCATTTGTTTCAAGCATTTTTCAGGATATTTCCTAATAAAAGGTCTAATGGCATACTCGCCAGTATTTCGTTTTGTGATTTCTGCTATTGCATTTATTGAAAGTTCATAATGGTCTATTCCATAAAGTTCTACAAATTTACCAATGGGCATTACCCACCAATAATTTGTGAACATTCCCGTCTCCTCAAGATTTTCATCGCCTAAAATACTTACGAGTATTCTTATGGCTTCCTCAAAATCTTTTGGTAATTGTTGGTGAAGCTGTTCTGCGATATAGATGATTCTCTTAGTGTACGATTTATCTACCACACCAGCATCCACAGATTTTATAAAATTTTCAGAATTAAACTCTGGATACACCTCCTTGATTTTATCAGACAATAAAATGGCCAAAGACGTACCAAAATGTTCGGTTATACTTTTATTATTTTCCATTTGAATAGTTTTTCTTTTTTAATCTAAATAATTCCCTGACGGCTCTATCTAGAGAATAGTCGGTTTCAAGAATTTTTTATTCTGGTGCTGAGTATTTTACAATATCAATACCTATTCCGTTAGGGTCAACAATAGCAAAATGTCTGTCGCCCCATACTTCATCTCTAATCTCAATTTCAATTGCAACGCCTTTGTCTTTTAGTTCTTTGTACATCTTGTCCACATCTTCAACCTCAATGGTTAAATACACGCCTTTACCGTTAAAAGGTATTTGAAAAATGGGTTTTTGACTTGGGTGGTTTGGTAACAAAAAACTAATTTCTTCTGATTTGCTAGGGGTGTGTAGCAATAGATAGAATTCGTTTTCAAAGCTAATTCCAAAACCTAACACTTTTGTGTAGAATTCTTTAGTTTCTTGAAGTTTGTCGGTAATAATTCCTGCGTTTAATTTCATTTTTTAGGTGTTTGTGCATATCCTAATCCAAGGGCTAGGGAAAATGCGATGAATACTATTTTTTATGGTCACTTATTTTAACAATACAAATTTAGGTTGCGTTAATATTCAAAAATTGTAAAAATCGGACAACTTTACCGAAAAGCTTCGGACGGCGTAACACCATAAAAAGTTTTGAAATTTTTTGTGAAATGGGCTTGGTCGTAGAAACCTACATCAAAATATATTTTATTTTCTTTAAAATTTTGATTTGAGGTAGTTGCATTTAAAATATGTTGAAAACGAACAACATCGCTAAAAGACTTCGCTGTTGTACCAATATAATAGTTAAAAATTCGCCGAAGTTGACGAGGGCTTACGCCCGTATCTATATCTTTTTCAATATCTAAAAAACCCTTTTTTTGAAATATCACTTTTAAGGAATTAAATAAGCGTGGGTCAAAATATAATACCTTGATATTGATACTCTCTTTTAATCCATTGGTTAAAAGTTCTATAACTTTTTCGAAAGGTTGCGATGTTTTAATTTCAGAAGTTATATAGCTTGAAAATTTGGGCAATATATGCTTTAATTTTTGCGATTGGTTGATAAGTGTTTTAGCATTAATTCCAAATAATAGGGGAAAAGCTGCAGGCAAAAACCGAATACCGATATAATCAAAATCTTTACCAACAGCAAATTCAGTGTATTTTCTGCAAAACCCCATCACAAAATTTTCGGATGGCTTTTTATGGTCGAAAAATATATCGATACAACCATCGGAAACCACCCTATATAGAAAAGGAGTTTTTAATTTTTTTAGTGTTTTTAGTTGCCAAAAGCTGTACACAAAATTTTCAATTTCGTTATCGGGTTGTAGTTCTCGATACAAAATTTCTTTATCATCATACTTTACGGTAGGCTGTATAGGTTTGTAAAAGTTTTTTATGTTTTTAAGCTCCTCCATGTTATATGTTCCGAAGGTCTGTATTATTTTTTAGAAAGTCAAGTTTTAAAAGGTGTTTACGTTACTCTTTTTTAAGGATATGATAAGTAGATAATATTTTGAAAGATAGTAAAAAGTTGTTTTTTGATTAAGTTTTGTAAGTGGGTTTGAATTAATAATTAATGAAACCATGTTAATTTTTTTCCAACCACTCTACGGCACTTTGTCTGGGATCTAAGCTGTAAACATCAGGTTTTATTTTTTGACCATACTTTTCTTTTGTTCTATCTGCAAATACGGCAGTTGTTAAAACTAGTTTAGCTCCGTCATTCATGTCATAAGTACTATTTCCAGTTGAAACTCCATAGCTATCTCCTCCAAAAAACAAAGTATTTGGGAATTTTTTAAACATTACAGCAATTGCTTCGCCAGAACTACCAGTGTTTGAGTTTATTAAGACAGCTATCTTAGTCTTATTAGCTTTTATTTTATATGAGTTTTTTAATTCTAACATTTTTGATTTCCCTTCAAAAACAGAATTATATTTAAATACCCATTCTGAGTAATTCCCTTTTGAGTTTATAAAGTATCCTGAAACTCCTTCTCTTAAAATTGGAGCTAACCCTAAATACATTGGCCACATATTTCCACCTCTATTATTTCTTAAATCAATAATCCATTTTTCAACTTTTTCTGTATCTAAAATTTTTATTATTTCTTGAATTTGTTGAGCAAAATCAATAGTTTGTTTTTCATTTCCAAGAAATGAAGGAATAGATATATATGCAATACTATCCTTAATTTTATCATAGTTCAAATCAGGAGGGGCATTATCTTTACTATAAATTTTTTGTAAAGATTCTTTTGTTAAAAACATGCTATGATTGTCTTGTATTAAGGAAAGGTTTTTTCTAATTATTTGATATGCATTTTCTCTTGTGTTGTTTTTCTTTATTTCAATTAAAGATTGTGTTCTCATTTTTTTCCAATCCACTAAGTCTTTTTTAATGGAGTTTTCCTCCATAATATCTATAGCTTTATTGATATATGATTTGTTAGAATGACATGAGTATAGCAATAAGAAAAGTAGTAAAATAATTTTTTTCATACTGTTTCCAATGACTTAGTGAAAATTGACATTATATTTTTTAATCTGATATTAATCGAATATCGTTAAAATTTTTAAGAATCAAGTACATGGATAAAACGAACCAACTAAAACAACCTCCTATCCGGCACCTTCCTCTTGTCATATTTAATATCGCTCAATACAGAGGATTTTATCCCGATAAAGAAATAATAGGTAGTGCTATTGCCAAAAGGCACCCAGTTAAAGCTCATTCGCCAACTGTCCAAATCACGTTCAAAACTCAGGTTGGTAAAGGTAATGCCCTTATTTTTGAAGTCGTATCCAGAAGAAAGACCGACGCTCCATTTAGGTGATAACTCTACATTGCCTGAAAACTGAAGTGAATTATTGGAAATTTCATTTTGTCTTGTAGAATTTGAATACCCCACATTATAACGTAAACTTAATTTCCAAGGTAAAGTTGCTCCGTACAACTTTGCCACTTTCGTTTTGCTTTCGTCTTGGTCGTCGGCGGTATTTCTTGTGGTCAGATCGCTACCAAAAAGACTTTCTTCGTCACCTTCGGTACCACTGGAACTTGCAGCGTTTTTATCCTTAGGTTCTTTTTTTGCAAAAATATCACTGGATATAGAATAACTAGCGGACATATTGGCTTGGGTAAGCCTGAATAAACTACCTCCATTGTTTACATTGAAGGTGTTTATCCTTCTACCACTGGCACTCAACGCATACGGATCTAATGTGGCACTGGCATTTAAACTTAGTTTATTGTCTAAAATGGTTGTACCTGCGGTCATCCTAACGGGACTCCAATTTAAAGAATCAGCAACAATATTATAACTGGTTGAAAAATTAAGGTTATTTAATAACTTAATTTTTTCGGGTTCGGTGGCGGTAGAATCCTTGGACATCATTTTGGCCTCAAAAGTATTGTTAAGACTTAAACCGATACTACTTGATAATCCCCTAGAGGGTGCACCATAAACCCCACCGTCAAAACGGCTGAATTCTCTCAAGTCATTGGGATCATCACTTTGTTGCACTTCGTCATAGTAAAAACTGAAATCGGGCCTATAATTAAATGATACGGACGGACGCATCACATGGCGAATGGCCTGTAACCTTCCTTTTTTAAAATTGAACATTCCGTAAAGAGTAGTAGAAGCAGAAACACCACCAGAATATTCCCTAAAAGCGTCAAATTTATTAATGGTGTCTCTTTCTATTTGGTCAAGCTCGTCGTTATATCTTTGGTCAACTGTTTTTAAATACCAAACTTCATTGTAGTTTACAGATGGTGAAAGAGTAATATATTTTAAGGCTTTCATATTTGTACTGGCAGAAACGGTGTGCTTTGCACCGGAACGGGCATCTTTAAACATGCCAGGTTTTAAAAATTTATCGTCATCAGTTGAAATTCTATTCTGGGCATCAAAATTATAGCTTAAACCAATACTTTGGATAGGATTTTTTTTAGCACCCGACTTTGGGGCAAAAGGATAAATTCTGTCCATACCTATTTGCAAAGAAGGTAAGGTCATGTCAATTTTTTCAGTATTTGTATTTTGGCTGTGGGTCAGACCGATGTTCATATTAAATGGGGTGCCCACAAACTTTTTATAATAATTTATGGAAGAATTAAAAGTGTTGGTAACTTGTTGTGAGATGTTGTATTCATTTAACGATTCTTGAAAATATTTACTACTTCCCAAATTTACAGATACTGAAAAACGCGAGTTTGGAGATGCTTGTTGTGACGGGCTATGCGACCATCTGACATAAAAATTATTTCTTTTGTTAAAATTACTGAATCCTCGTTGCCCAGTAATCAGGTTTTCAAAACGTAAGCTGAAATTTCCAGAAAATCGATAGCGGACGGCGTAATTGGATTCAAATCGCATTCCCCAACTCCCGTTGGTATAGACATCTCCCAAAACGGCAAGATCTACATAATCGTTAATAGCAAAATAATAACCACCATTTTGCAAAAAGAAGCCTTGGTTACTGTTCTCGCCCCAAGTGGGAATCAAAAATCCGGACACGGAACGCTCTTTGGTCAACGGTACATAAAAAAACGGCAAGATGGCAGGTGTAGGAACATCTGCCAATTTTAGTTGGGAGCGTCCGCCCACAATCTTTTTGCCCGGTACTAATTTTATATTTCTGGTAACAATTTCGTAATCGGGCTTTTCTTTGGTCGAGGTTGTAAAATGGGCTTTGTCCAGATAAAAAACTGAATCGTTTTCACGTTTGGTTATTTCACCTCTTACAATTACACCTTCTTGTACCGTTTTAGTATTATAAATAATTGCTTTTTCATTCTTAAAGTTATAGACCAAAGAATCTTGCTCACTTTCTTGTCCCGCCTGTTTGAATTGCGGTTTTTGAATATAAGCACCTGTACTGTCTATAATACCTTTGGCATAAGCCAGATTTTTATCCTGATCTATCTCAATAATACCGGCTTTTAACTCAATGTCTTGATAGTAAATTTCGGCATTGTTGTATAAAATCGTTCTGTTGTTAACAAAATCGTTCTTAATATAATCGGTAGCTTTTTTTATTATTTCAGCATCTAAAAATTCCTTGGGAGTAATGGAGTCTATTTTTGTAGTGTCTATGGGTTTTAGGTTGGCAACATCTGGAAGCTGGATGGTATCGTTAAAAGAAAAACCTTTTAAACCAATAATTTTATTTGTAACGGGTTCGAGCGAATCTCTCTTTTGCGTTGTAATTTGTGCATTTATTGATAGGCAACCAATCCCTAAAAAAAGGAAAACAAAAACTATATACTTAAAATTTGATTGCAATGCTATAATCAGTATTTTTGTAAATGTTAAATTTGGCTTAGTTTTTGAAATTACAAACTTACATATATTTTTTAAGTGGTATAAGCTAAAGAATAGTTAATAATTAATATTTTTATGAATACTTTGCTGTGTAAAATAACAATTAAAAAGTTATTTTTTTTATCGTTTCTCCTAATTGTAGGACTGCAATCCTTTACGGTTTCCGCTCAAGAAAAGTTTAAAGTGGTGATTGATGCTGGACATGGCGGAACAGACCCTGGCAATTTGGGAAATGGTTATTTTGAAAAAGATATAGTGCTAAAAATTGCGTTGGAAGTGGGTAAGTTGCTAAAAGCAGATAAAAGTATTGAAGTAATTTATACTCGTGATGATGATACTTTTATAGAATTGCACGAAAGAGGTACTATAGCCCAAAAATCAAAAGCGGATTTATTCGTTTCTATACATTGCGATGCTTTTGGACAATCAAGTGTACATGGTGCAGGAACTTTTGTATTGGGACTTCATGAAAATGACAGGAATTTTGAAATTGCCAAAAAAGAGAACTCGGTAATTCTTTTGGAAGATAATTATAAAGAAAATTATGATGGTTTTGACCCTAATTCACCAGAAGCGGTTATCGGATTAACTTTAATGCAAGAAGAATATCTAGATCAAAGTTTAACTTTAGCAAGTTTAATTCAAACCAATTTTGCTAATGATTTAAAACGTAAAGACAGAATGGTGAAACAGGCGGGGTTTTTGGTGCTAAGAAATACTTTTATGCCAAGTGTATTGGTCGAAACAGGTTTTTTAACAAATAAGGCAGAGGGAGCTTATCTTAACTCTAAAAAGGGGCAGCAAGAAATTGCTAAATCAATTTATAAAGCCATTAAGTCTTATAAAAAACAAATGGATGCCAATACCGTAGTTGAAGTTAAACCGAAAGAAAAACCCAAAGAAGATACTACGCCAAAAACCAGAATAGTAAAAGGAATTGACTTTAAGGTGCAGATTTCTTCAAGTCCTAAAAAAGTAAATACGGCATCCTATAATTTTAAAGGTTTAAAAGGTGTAGAAAGAGTAAGAATAGGGGCACACCATAAATATTACTATGGTAAAACTTCTGATTATTTGAAGATTAAAGAGCTGCAAAAGGAAGCCAAGGCAAAAGGCTTTGCCGGAGCCTTTGTTGTGGCCTTTAAAAACGAAAGAAAAATATCGGTTAAGGATGCATTGGCATCTAAGTAAAAAACACAATAACTTTCTACTCACGGAAATAATTAGTAATATTGCTACTTATAAAATAATCTATGGCAAAAATCTCTAGAGAATTAAAAACAGGAATTATTGCAGTACTTACCATTGCAGTTTTTATTTGGGGTTTTAGTTTTATAAAAGGGTCTAATCTTTTTGACAGCAGCAGGCATTTTTATGTAGAATACGAAAACGTTCAGGGACTTTCTGTTTCCGCACCGGTAACTATAAACGGTTTAAAGGTGGGAGTTGTTGACAAAATATATTTTCACCCAAAAAAAGTAGGTGTACTTGTTGTAAATTTTTCGTTGGAAAACGATTTTAAATTTACAAAAAACAGTATTGCGGAAATTTATAGTCCTGATTTTATTAGTGGAAAGTCCATTAAAATTCTTCCCGCATTTGATGGTAACAATGCGGTTTCTGGCGATACGTTAAACGGAAAAATTGAAGCGGGAATTCTAGGTGCCTTAAACGATCAAATTGCCCCGTTGCAAGCTAAGGTTACCAGTTTTTTGACCAATGCAGATACCTTATTGGTAGGTGTTAACGCTATATTTGATCAAAAGACTCAAGGTAATTTACGAGATGCGATTGCCTCGTTAAATACAACATTATCTACATTTAAAACTGCTTCGGTTTCATTAGACAATATGTTGGCTGATAATGGTAAAGTGGATTCTATTTTGAGTAATGCCACTCTCGCTTCACGTAATTTAGTGAGCCTGACAGATTCACTTAACGAATCTCAAATTAAAGAAACCGTCCAAAGGTTACAAGGTACAATCGACAAATTTAACGGTATTTTAGCCACTATTGAAAATGGCGATGGAACTATTGGAAAATTGCTCAAAGACGAAGGGTTATATGATAATTTAGAAGCGGCCTCTAAGGAAATGGAAGAATTGCTTTTTGAATTAAAAGTAAACCCTAAACGTTTTGTTCACTTTTCATTATTTGGGAAAAGACCAAAACCTTATAAACCCGAAGAGGAAGAAGAGGTTAAAGAGTAATGGCAATCCTTGTACTCATTGTTCCTCTAATGGATAATTAATGAATTGTGCAACAATACTCTACTTATTTATGTAGGTTCTTGATGATTTTTTAGTTGCTTTAAAAGTTATTAACTTTCGGTTAATAACTAATTGACAGCAAACCATATATCATAAATATTATTCCTTAGTTTTACTATGTGTTGAATACATGAGCAATCAATACTTATGGTATTGATATTCAATATTTTAATCTTGAAATGTTATATTTTAAGGTGTCAGTTTATTGAACTTTTGCACTTGTTTTTTTGACATTTTAACTATAAAATAAAAATTCATAAAGCAACATTACTATCTAAGTGCAATATATTCCCAACATACTTTTTACCATTTTATTGATTATTGGTATCGGTTTTTTTGCTAAGAACATAAAAAAGTTGATTCGTAATATTAAATTGGGCAGATCGGTAGATAGAAGTGATAATTCTGGTTTACGCTTAAAGAATATGGTCAATATTGCCTTGGGTCAATCCAAAATGGTAAGGAGGCCCATTTCCGGTTTGCTTCATATTATTGTGTATGCTGGTTTTATTATTATCAATATTGAAGTACTTGAAATTATAATAGACGGACTTTTCGGCACACACAGGGTATTGTCCTTTATGGGCGGTTTTTACGGTTTCTTAATTGGTAGTTTTGAAATTTTGGCCGTTTTGGTTTTAATATCCGTAATTGTTTTTTGGATTCGTAGAATGGTACTTCGCATTCCTCGGTTTTGGAACAAGGAAATGAAAGGCTTTCCTAAAAACGATGCACTATATATTTTGTATTTTGAAATGGTTTTGATGGTCCTGTTTCTGACCATGAATGCAACTGATATTCCATTTCAACAAGCCAATTCAGGAAATATTATAAGTCAATTTATAGCACCTTGGTTTGGTGGCTTTAGTCCAGAAACAATTCATATTATTGAAAGAACCGCCTGGTGGTTGCATATTGCGGGTATTTTGGTGTTCTTAAATTATTTATATTACTCTAAACATTTGCATATTTTATTGGCTTTTCCAAATACTTATTATGCAAATTTGAATCCTTTAGGAAAATTTAATAACTTACAATCGGTTACGGACGAAGTGAAATTGATGTTGGACCCGAACGCAGATCCGTTTGCTAGTCCACCAGAAAATACTGGAAGTGAAATTGATGAAAGTATGCCCGAAAAATTTGGAGCTGAAGATGTTTTTGATTTGAATTGGGTGCAGTTGTTGAACGCTTATACATGTACTGAGTGTGGTAGATGTACTTCTGTTTGCCCTGCTAATATTACAGGAAAAGAATTATCGCCAAGGGCAATAATGATGAAAACAAGGGATAGGGCAGAAGAAGTAGGAAAAAATATTGATAAAAACGGTACATTTAAAAGTGATGATAAAAATTTGTTCAATTATATTTCACACGAAGAACTTTGGGCATGCACAACTTGTAATGCCTGTGTAGAAGAATGTCCTGTGAATATTGATCCGTTATCGATAATTATGGACATGCGTAGATTTTTGGTTATGGAAAAATCAGCGGCTCCACAGGAATTGAACATTATGATGACTAACATAGAAAACAACGCTGCACCATGGCAGTATAACCAATTAGATAGATTAAACTGGAAAAATGAAGAGTAAATTTGACAAAGAATTAAAAGAGTTAAGAGACAAAGACGGAAATTTATTAAGCCCTGAACTAGGAGAGGGGATTAAAAATTACCTAATTGATATAGATGGAACCGTATGTGACGATATTCCGAATGAAGAACCAGAGCGTATGTTAACTGCAGAGGTATATCCTGATGCACTAGCTACGTTAAACAAATGGTATGATGAAGGTCATATTATTTGTTTCTTTACATCAAGAACGGAAGACCATAGAGATTATACGGAAAGATGGTTGGCGGAAAATGGTTTTAAATACCATAGCTTGTTAATGGGTAAACCAAGAGGTGGTAATTACCATTGGATCGATAATCATTTGGTAAAAGCGACCAGATATAGAGGTAAATTTACAGACTTGATTGAAAAAGAAGTAACCATTCAAGTTTTTGACGACGGGAAACATTAAATAAAGAATATTCCAACTATAATAAATGGTTGGAATTTTATCTACCTCTTATGAGAAGGTCAAAACTGCCAATTTTGGCAATTTTGTATAGGGGTAAAATAACTCTAAATAATATATTATGAACGTACCTACCATGGCTGAACTGACAGCTCAAGGCAAACAGCCCGAAGTTTTATTCTGGGTGGGTTGTGCTGGTAGTTTTGATGATAGAGCTAAAAAAATAACCAAGGCTTTTGTTAAGATTTTGAACAAGGCCGAGGTTAATTTTGCGGTTTTGGGTACAGAAGAAGGTTGTACTGGAGATCCCGCTAAACGTGCCGGCAATGAATTTCTTTTCCAAATGCAAGCTATGACCAATATTGAGGTCATGAATGCCTATGAAATTAAAAAAGTAGTTACGGCTTGTCCACATTGCTTTAATACTATTAAAAATGAGTATCCACAATTAGGTGGTAATTACCAAGTTATGCACCATACTCAGTTTTTAAAATCCCTACTTGATGAAGGTAAAATAACCATTGAAGGAGGGATTTATAAGGGAAAAAAAATCACTTTCCATGATCCCTGCTATTTAGGCAGGGCCAATGAAATTTATGAAGCTCCTAGGGATTTGATTCAAAAACTGGAAGTTGAGCTGGTTGAGATGAAACGCTGTAAACGCGATGGTTTATGTTGCGGGGCTGGTGGTGCTCAAATGTTTAAAGAACCAGAAAAAGGGAATAAAGATGTAAATGTTGAACGTACCGAAGAAGCTTTGGAAACTAAACCCGATATTATCGCTACGGGTTGTCCTTTTTGTAATACAATGATGACAGACGGTGTTAAAAACAAAGAAAAAGAAAATGATATAAAAGTATTGGATATTGTAGAACTTATTGCAAATGCACAAGATCTATAATTAAAACTTAACCTAGTTATGCCATATATTAAAGACAAAAATTTAGTTAATATTTATGAGGAGGTTGACAAGGCAAACCAAACCATAAATAAATTGAATAAGTTGCTCAAAGAGGAAGAGGAGAATAATTCTATTTTAAGAAAACACAGAATTATTTTAGGAATTTTCGGTTTATTGGCATTAATACTTTTTTTATGGTCTTTTTTACCAAAATCTAATAAAATAGATAACAAATATTTAATTAAAAATAATTTATCATTGATTAATAATGATACGCTTCACGATTTAAAAGAAGCAAAAAAGATTGCATTTGAAGTTAAGAGAAATGCACAAGGCATTGTGGGTGAAACCATTGTTTATAGCATTCAAATTGGTGCATTTGCTAACTTTAAAGCAAAGTTGTTCTCTGACGATTTAGCCCATATGAAAGAGTTTGAAGAAGGTGGTTTAAACAAATATGCCATTGGTAATTTTGTCACTTATGCCGAGGCTTTGGTTTTAAAAGAAGATTTAAAAAGATTGGGTTTTATTGATTGTTTTATTATTGCCCAATCTTACGGAGATCCGGTAAATATTAGAGAGGCATTGGAACTAAGCGAAGAAACACAATATCTTAAATAAGCAGAGAACAAAATTTTGTTTTTCAAAATTTTAGTGAATCGCTTATCCCGAATGACCACAGGAAATTTCGGGATCTCATAATCGCTAAGTGATAAATCAACTATAAATCATCGTATCGCTAAAAGAACTCGAAACATTTGTCAAATTCTAAATCTTGAATTCCCAACCCGAAACCTTGAGCTCAAAACCCAAAACCTTTGTAAATGCTGCACGTTTACGCACCTTGCCTTTGTCGATTTCTGGAATTATAGTAGGTAGCTTTCTAGCTTATGCAAATGGATTTTTCGATTGGAGAATTTGTCTTTTGGCTGTGTTGACCACAGTTGGGTTTCAGGTATTATCAAATTTTGCAAATGATTATGGTGATGGCATAAAAGGAACGGACAACCACGAAAGGATAGGCCCACAAAGAGCATTGCAGAGCGGTATTATATCGGCGAGAGAAATGCTTAATGCCATGATAGTAACTGGCGTTGTCACTTTTCTAATTGCAATTCTGTTGCTCTATATCTCTTTTGGTGAAGATAATCTCCTTTATTTTTTACTATTTTTAATGTTGGGTTTGGCAAGTATTGCAGCAGCTATTAAATATACCGTGGGCAAAAAAGCTTATGGATATAGTGGCTTTGGCGATGTTTTTGTCTTTCTTTTTTTTGGTTGGTTAAGTGTAGTAGGTAGTTACTTTTTATATTCCCAACAGTTAGATTGGACTATTTTTCTTCCGGCCACTTCAATAGGTTTATTAAGTGTGGGAGTTCTTAATTTGAATAATCTTAGAGATAGAATTTCTGATGAAAAAGCAAATAAACGAACGCTTGTGGTAAAGATTGGTGAGAGAACCGCGAAAAACTATCATTATTTTTTACTGATTACAGCTTTTTTAGCGGCTTTTTTATATAATTTCCTGCATTACAATTCACCAAAGCAATTCATATTTATCATTGCCTTTATTCCTATTTTCAAACATTTATTTACGGTCTATATAAATAATGATACTACAAAATTAGACCCGGAACTTAAGAAATTAGCTCTAAGTACTTTTCTTTTTTCCGTACTTTTCGGATTAGGACAGATTTTATAATTATTTTTTATAACTTTACCCAACTAACTAAAAACTAACTAACTATGGTCACAATATTGTATATTTTATTGGGTATTGTTTTACTTGTACTTATTTTAGGAATCATTGCTCCTAAAACATACGAAGTAAATAGAAGTATTGTTATTAACAAACCACTTTCCGAAGTCTTTAACTATTTAAAGTATTTAAAAAATCAAGAAGATTGGTCGCCTTGGGCGGAAAGAGATCCGAACATGAAAAAAACGTTTACGGGTACAGATGGTGAGGTTGGATTTATTTCTGCTTGGGAAAGTAACCATAAACAAGTGGGTACAGGAGAACAAGAAATTACTGGAATCGATAAAAATAAAGAATTGAGAACTCAATTACGCTTTTTAAAACCCTTCAAATCCACATCAGATGCGTATATGCGAGTAAATGAAGTTGATGGTGGCACAAAAGTAACATGGGGATTTTCGGGTTTTAATAAGTTTCCGATTAATATTATGATGCTGTTTATGAATATGGATAAAAGCGTTGGATCCGATTTTGAACAAGGATTGGCCAAATTAAAAGCAACTTTAGAAAATCAATAATTATGGAAAGAAATATGGTGGGCTGGTTTGAGTTACCAGTAACGAATATGGATAGGGCGGTTAAGTTTTACAATAAAGTTTTTAATATTGAAATTTCTATACATGAACTGGGGCCATTAACAATGGGTTGGTTTCCGTTCACTGAAGATCAAAATAGACCTGGGGCTGCCGGATCCTTGGTTTTACATAAAGATGCCTACAAACCCTCTTCAGATATGGGAGTTTTGATATACTTCTCTTCCAGAACAGGTAATCTGGAAGATGAGTTGAGTAGGATAGAACCCGCAGGAGGTAAAATTTTACAGCCCAAAACCCAAATTTCGGAAGATTACGGATTTATGGCACTGTTTTTAGATACCGAAGGGAACAGGGTAGCCTTGCATTCTAATACATGAGTTATTATTGGTTGATAATTATAATTTATATTCTTACCCTGTTTGGTTTTATCTCAAACTTTTTACTTGTAAATTTCGCTTCCAAAAGCACTCTTGATTTACCAAGAAATTTTTAAATTCTGTGTACAAAAATATTGTCTTAAGACTTTCTAACTAATACGCTTCAACATTAACCAAAGACCGTTATATTTGCATTTTTAAATTATAATTTATTTTCAATGAAAAAAATAATTGTTATCGTTCTAATTGGTCTAATTACTATTGCATGTGGGAAGGACTCTGAAAATACTATGATTGTTCAGGGTACTATTAAAGACCTTAAAAAAGGTACGTTATACCTTCAAAAACAGAATGATTCATTAATGGTAACGGTCGATTCAGTTGCTTTGGATGGCACAGATACTTATATCTTAAAAGCTGAAGTGGAAAGCCCTGAAATGTATTATTTGTCCTTGGATAAATCGCCTAGCAAGGAAATAGCTTTTTTTGGTGAAAAAGGAACAATAACCATAAATACCAAACTCGATAAATTTCAATTTGCAGCTAAAATAAATGGCTTAACAAATCAACAGTTATTAGATGAATACAACAAAATTAAAAGTAAGTACACAGGTAAACGTTTAGATTTGGTTAAAGCTGATTTTGAAGCAAAAAGAGATAATGACACCATAAGAATTGACTCTATTGCAAATGCCATAGATCAATTACTTAAAAGTAGGTATAGGTATGCAATAAACTTTGCCATAACAAACCGTGATAAAGAAGTGGCACCTTTTGTGGCATTAACAGAGTTTAACGATGCCAATTTAGTTTGGATAGATAGTGTTAACAATAGCCTTACTCCAGAAATTAAAGAGTCTAAATACGGCAAAATACTGAACGAATTTGTAGCGGAGCGTAAGAAGAGCAATTAATTCTTAACTACCTCACCTTTATACTTTGCTATCTCACATCTTATTAAAACCTGTTATCTCCATCCAGCAAATCACCAATTCCACCTAAAATACTGCCTTCACCTTTGCTTTTGCCGCCAGTTCTTGGTACCGAAGCAATGATTCTACCTGCCAATCTGCTAAATGGTAAAGATTGTACATATACTGTACCTGGGCCAGTTAATGTGGCGAAAAACAAACCTTCGCCACCAAATACGGTATTTCTAATGCCACCTACAAATTCAATATCGTAATTTACATTTTGTGTAAAACCTACTAAACAGCCTGTATCTACTTTTAATTTTTCTCCAGCTTGCAATACTTTGCTAGAAACCGTTCCACCGGCGTGCATAAATGCCATGCCATCACCTTCTAATTTTTGCATAATAAACCCTTCGCCACCAAATAAGCCTCTACCCAATTTTTTTGAAAATTCAATACCTACGGAAACCCCTTTTGCGGCACATAAAAAAGCATCTTTTTGACACACAAATTTTCCGTTAAAATGGGTAAGGTCAAGCGGAATAATTTTACCAGGATAAGGCGAAGCAAAAGAGACTTTCTTTTTGCCTTGTTCAACATTCAGAAAAACGGTCATAAATAAGCTTTCACCCGTTAATAAACGTTTTCCGGCCGAGAATAGCTTACCCATAACACCTTTTGTTTGGCCAGATCCGTCACCAAAAATGGTATCCATTTTAATGCCGTTATCCATCATCATAAAACTTCCAGCTTCAGCAACTACGGCTTCTTGTGGGTCTAGTTCAATTTCTACAAATTGCATTTCTTCTCCGTAAATGGTGTAATCTATTTCATGTGATGTCATGTTAGTTGAAGTTTTTAAGTTTAAAGTTATTAAAATTACTAAATTCTTAGCGAATAGTAACTATTGGTTGATTTTTTGGTGAGTTCGTTACAGTTGGGGAGAAATATTTATGTAAGTTAAAAGACCACCTCGTCTTTTTACTTTGCTGTCGCACGCATAAATCCACTCCTCCTTGAAAAAAGGAGGAGAATTTAAATGCGATAATTATTAAATTAAAGTTTAAAAATGAAATACGAATAGTCCCTCCCCTTTTTTCAAGCCTGCCTACTGGTCGGGCAGGTGGAGGTGCCCAGATAGAATTGTAAATTTTAAATTAAATATAAAGGGCGGAGGGGTCACGCCCCCTCTATAGCATTACCAAACAAATCTTCTAATGTAATACCCGCTTCTTTCGCTTGTTTAGGCAACAAACTTTCATTTGTTAAACCTGGTACGGTATTTATTTCAATAAAATGAGGTTCATCACTAATAAAAATATATTCGGCCCTAGAAAAACCTTTTATACCTAAGATTTTATAAACTTGGGCAGCTACGGCGTTTAAGTTTTGTAATTTTTTTTCTGATATTCTTGCTGGAGTAATTTCTTGACTTTTCCCTAAATATTTAGCCTCGTAATCAAAAAAGTCATTTTCTGAAATAATTTCAGTTGGTGGTAATACTTTTACTTTTCCTTCATATTGAATAACACCGATGGAAACTTCTGTACCGTCCAAAAAAGATTCTATTAAAATCTCTGTATCTTCTTTAAAAGCAGTCTCTAAAGCAGCGGCTAATTGTTCTATTTCAGAAACTTTTGAAATTCCGAAACTAGAACCGGCATTATTCGGCTTTACAAAACATGGTAACCCTACTTTTTCAATTACGGCATCTTGGTCAATGGCGTCACCTTGATTCAAATACACCGAAGTTGCCGTTTTAACACCATACGCTTTTACAACGCTTAAGGTATCACGTTTGTTAAACGTCAATGCCATTTGATAGAAAGGGGCAGAGGTATGTTTGATGCCCAATAATTTAAAATAAGCTAGAATAACTCCATTTTCCCCAGGATTTCCATGAATAGCATTGAAAACACAATCAAAAGTGATTTTTTTGCCATCAATCTCAGTAGAAAAATCGTGTTTATTAATTGGGTATTCAGAAGCATTATCATCTAAGACAACCCATTTTTCTTTTAAAATATGAACGCGATATGGTTTATACTGTTTTCTATTTAAATTGTTAAAAACAACATTGCCACTTTTTAAAGAAATTTCAACTTCGGAGGAATAGCCTCCCATGATTATTGCTATATTTTTCATTGAGAAAATGAGTTCAGATCATCCAAAAACAAAAGTATCAAAAAAACAGATAGCTTTTTTTCTTTTTTGCGTAAGTTTGTAGGGTTAATTTATAGATATGAAAATTATTCAGTATTTAAAAAGTAAATATTTTATCCGATCGATTATTGCAATGGCGGTTATTGTAATTGCCCTTGTTTTTATTTTAAAAGCCCTGTTGGCATATACTACAAATCATGACCAAAAAATATTGGTACCCGATCTGAAAAAAATGTCTTTGGCAGATACAGAAAAGACATTGGATAATTTGAATTTGAATTTTGTAATACAAGACTCTGCAAGTTTTAATCCTGAATACCCACCAAAATCGGTGATTGACCAAGATCCTGAAGCGGGTGATTTTGTCAAGGAAAATAGAAAAATTTACTTAACGTTAAATCCTTCTAGCTATAAAAAAATTGCCATTCCCGATGTGTTGAACAAAACCAGAAGACAGGTGGAAACCCATCTTACCTCTATTGGATTTAAAATTGGGAAAATTCAATATATTCCTGACTTGGGCCGGGATGTTGTCCGTAAAATGAAATATAAAGGCAAAGAGTTGGAAATGGGCGACCTAGTACCAAAAAACTCATCGATAGATTTGGTGTTGGGCGACGGATCTAAATCAGAATAGCCAAAACTATATGTCAGCCGAAGAAATTGATTCAGAACAAGACGATCTTTATGAGCATCATAATATAAAAGCTGCAGAAGGTCAAGAACCGTTGCGGGTTGACAAATTCTTAATGAATTTTATTGAAAATGCAACCCGAAATAAAATTCAACAAGCCATAAAAGCTGGGAATGTATTGGTGAATGATTCCATCGTAAAAGCTAATCATAAGGTAAAGCCTTTGGATGTTGTCAGAATAGTGTTGGCACATCCACCACATGAAAATTTATTGGTAGCCGAAGATATTCCATTGGATATTATTTATGAGGACAATGAAGTGTTAGTAGTTAATAAACCTGCGGGAATGGTCGTTCATCCCGGACATGGAAATTATAGTGGCACTTTGGTAAATGGACTGATTCACCACATTGAAAATTTACCCTCAAATTCTAATGAACGTCCCGGTCTTGTGCATAGAATTGACAAAGACACAAGCGGATTATTAGTAGTTGCTAAAACAGAATTCGCCATGTCGTATTTGGCAAATCAGTTTTTTGACCGTACAACGGAAAGGTTATATGTTGCATTGGTTTGGGGCAATTTAAAAGAAGATGAAGGCACTATTGAAGGCCATATTGGCAGAAGCTTTAAAAACCGATTGCAAATGGATGTTTTCCCTGATGGTGACCATGGTAAACCTGCAATTACACATTTTAAAGTGTTGGAACGTTTTAGTTATGTAACTTTGGTACAGTGTAAATTGGAAACGGGTAGAACCCACCAAATTAGAGCCCATTTTAAACATATAGGCCATACTTTGTTTAATGACGAACGTTATGGTGGTAATGCCGTTTTAAAAGGAACCACCTTTACCAAATACAAGCAGTTTGTAGATAATTGTTTTAAGCTGTTACCCAGACAAGCTTTACATGCCAAAACCTTAGGGTTTACACATCCCATAACCAAAAAGAAACTACAATTTGACTCTGAATTGCCAGAAGATATGAAATTGGCCATTGAAAAATGGCGGAATTATACGGTGCATCAGAAGGAATGATATTTTGATTTTCAAAAGGTTCTTTCTCTAAGGTGTTGTACCTACGGCACAAAAAATCTTTCAATTTATTTTTTCTACCAATATTTTGTCCCTAACGGGACAGGGTTATAACAATTTTTAAATAGAAACAATCCCAGTGGGATTAAACATTGGTAGAAAAAAAATTCCAACACAAAACCCTCGAACCGTAAGTACGAAATATATTATACGCTTTTAAAAATATAATTTTCATCATAATCAATTTCAAATTTTTGAAGGAATTCTAAATATTCTTCCATAAATGTTTTCGTCTTATGATGTTCTTCTTAATTTTTTATATAATTGATTACTTGAGGTACTTGAGATTTAGAATAAGAAAATGCCCCAAAACCTTCTTGCCATGAAAATTTGCTGTTTAGAAGATTATTTTTATTTATCCATTTTGAAGAATCTTGTTTGACAAATTTCATTAAATCGGATAAAGATTGTGTCGGTCTCATTCCAATTAAAATATGAATATGGTCTGGCATACCGTTAATTTGAAGCATTTTGTGACCGTTATTTTGGATAATTCCGGTCATATATTTATATAGGTCATCTTTCCAAGAGGGTTGAATCAAACAAATTCTATTTTGTACAGCAAAAACTGCTTGAATATGTATTTGCGTGTAGGTGTTAGCCATAATTTATGATTTGTATAAAGATAGGATTTTTAAGAGAAAGAATTTATATGTTGTACCTACGGCACAAGAAATCCGTGAAATTAATGTTTTCTACCAATATTTTGTCCCTAACGGGACAGGGTTACAACAGTTTTTAAATAGAAACAATCCCAGCGGGATTACACATTGGTAGAAAAAAATTCCCAGATCACATCCTCGTGCCGTAGGTACGAAATATATTTATAAGGCATAATTTTAATTTCCCTCAGATATGCAACAGGCCATTGAAAAATGGCGGAATTATACCGTGCATCAGAAGGAGTAGAGATGACTTTTTTTTATCCCTCCGTCCACGCCAAAGAGCGTGGACATACTTAAATAAGTTCAGCACAGGATCTCCCTTTGTCCCGATGCTTCGGGAGGAGGAGGCGGTTCTAAATAAAGTTACTAGTAAAAATTATAATTTTATTCTCTAAAATATAAATGTTATCTGGTTTCCTCTCTTGTACAAAGGGAGGACCGAACGTGAAATATTGGTCTAGCAGACCAATATTAGTGAGGAGCCAGATGGTACGTTGGCTAAATATTTATAAAGAAAGGGGAGATAGTTTACTATCTTTTGTTTATGTTCAAAAGCATGTTTAAGCAACTAATTTAGTAAACAAAAACGAACGCGAGAAAATTCCAACGAAATTTTCCAAGTACTCTCTTGCAAAGACAATTAATTATATACGTCTTAAGTTTGTTTTTAGTTCAGTTCTTTGTTGTACATTGGCTTTTTTATTCAGCTATATATTCAAATATAATTTTCGGATCTACAGTTTTAGATTCCGTTTCCTGTTTGAATATCCTCAATTTTTTATTGTATTTTATAATTATTGTATCAGAGTTTTTCCACTCAAAGTTTACATCAGAATTTTTAAGGTAAGATAAGTCCGTTACAAATATTGGTTCAGGTTCTTTCTCTTTATCATTTTTACAATCAGTCGCATAAATTGTCATTCCAGGATTCATTGTAGCGTTTCCAGCGACTTTAGTCAATATTATTTTCCTTAAACCTTTGTTATCACATTCTGCTTTTAATTCCGTTTCAATTGATTCTCCAAATATATCAAAGTTTGCCATGAAAATGAAAAACCCGATTATGGCTATAATTCCAAGTAAAATAATTCCAATTAGTATTTTTTTTATCAATTTGAGTGAGTTTTTCAGCTTACCTATAACCGTTTTGCTACATTGCACCTAAACAAAAACGAACGCGAGAAAATTCCAACGGAATTTTCCAAGTACTCTCTTGCCAAGGCAATTAATTATATACGTCTTAAGTTTGTTTTTAGTTCTTTTTTAGCTACCGTTTTTATATATTTTTCTTTATTTCCTCACTCAATTTATTTAATTCAGACTTTATTTCCTCAACCAATTCTCCCATTGTTTTCTGTAGATGAGGAATCAATTCTTCAGCTTTTTTACGGTATTTCGAATCTTCAGAAGTGATTATACCCATTTCTATTCCATCAATTCTTTTTGGTAAACTCTGTCTGTAATTAGATGACCAAACTTGGATTATATCGTGTATTTCTTCTAATTTGATATTTATTTTTTTAGTCGCTAAAAGTTTTGATTTCGCAAGTATAATTGTGTTTTCATCAATTAAATCTGAATAATCTTTTTCTCTTGTTGTATATCTGACTGTTTTATCAATAGATGCTAAAATTGAAATATAAAGTTCTCTTTGGCTTTCAATTCGGTTTTTGCGAATTCCAAATTGAATTTTTGTTTTTCTCTTTTGTTGGCAAGTCTCCACGTAACAATTGCAACAATAACTCCAAAAATTCCAGAAATAAATACTGTGATTAGAGAAGAAAAATCAAAGTTTTCCATAATTATTTATGAGCTAAATTTCTAATATCGGTTTTCTGGCTAGATGTTAGATTTAAATTATTCATCGTAAAATCTTTTTGATATGGAACTCTTTTAACAATTGTATTCCTGCCATTCTTATTAAGTAAACCTAAATATCCTAAAGTTATATAGATTGGTTTGCTTTTATAATATTTAGTTTGGTCAGAATTTGGATAAATACTTTTCAATAACTTAGCTAGTACTGGCAGAGTATTTTTTTCAATAATTTCACTTGTCAACGTTTGTTCATTGAGAGATGTTTTTACTTGATATAATGCAAAATGCCAGTAATCTGGACTTTTTTTGAATCCAATAATGTCTGCTGGACTCCAGCTATTTGGCGTTAGAGTAAATTTATAATCAGATAGTTCATTTCTCAATTTATTTATAGCAGATTTTTCTCCTTTTAAACCACTTTCTTTGTTGTCAATTACTCCTGCCAAACCACGTTGATTTTGTGGTAATTTTCTCCATTCGTCAATTAATTCATCTGTAAATTTCTTTATATTCATAATGTTTTTTCAAATTTTGGGCAACATCCGTATAACCACATTGTGGTTATATCTATAACTATTTTTTTCTTAATTAAGAAGCTAAAAAGAAAAGAATACTGTCCCAAAGCGTCGAGAGGTTAGAGTAGGGGTCTTATTTAGCGACTACTCACCAAATATAGAAAAAAAAATGTTTAAAATAAAACTAAATAAAACGGAATTAAGGTTGACAATTAAAATTATTATAGGAGTTGTTTTGTGTTTTCTGGTGGTTAAGTGTAACTATGTTAATTATTTATTAGAAAAACTGTAATAATTTTTAAGGACACGTTGTAACTGGGCTGCCACATAACCATTCCGATGATGCCCACCCACTGATTCCATCGTATTTAACTTTAACCCAATCTGAACATATTTCTAAAATATGCACCTCATTTTCTTGTTTAACAGTTCCTACTACAGATCCATTTTTTGGTGTATCTAACAGTTTTATATCTTTTCTTGTACCCGCTTTAGTTAAAGAGTTGTGAATCCATGCCGTTCCGCCAGGAATTTCAATGGTATCACCTTCTACAGATGTAATAGTTTTAACTTTAAACCATTCCTTTTTTGATTCCGTTACTTGTATTGTATAACCGTAATTATCGTTTTTTAATTTAAGTACTATTTTTCCATTGGGCTTTTTTCTAAGATTAGTCTCATCATCAGGGTCACTTATATAAACGTTCAATAGAAAATCCTTACAGTTCTTTGCACTTTTGGAATTATGCTTTTCTACCTTATTTTCTTGTGAGAAACAAGTACAAGAAATGGAAAGTATTAAGATTAATAGTAAAATATTGTTTTTCATATATTAATAATTATAACGTTTAATAATCCATATATTATTCTTAACTAATCTTTACACCACTTTTCCGGTAGGTAATACCTCCAACTTTTTTATGTTGACGAATTTAGAATCAAAAAGTCAAAGTGCACAACTGTTTAAATAAAAAACAGTTGTCAGATTTATAAGTTGTATCTATATCGGCATAAATATTTAACTTATAAACCATTTGAATAGTCAGATTTGCTTTGTATTTTTACACCTCAAGAAATCTGAATAAAATGAAAATAATCATATCTCCTGCAAAGTCTTTAGATTTTGAATCTGAAGTACCCACTAAAAAATATACAGAACCTATTTTTTTGGAACAAGCGGAAAAGCTGAGTACAGTTCTAAAAAAGAAAAGTGCAAAACAACTGTCAAAATTGATGAATATTTCTGATAATTTAGGGCAACTAAATTATGATCGCAATCAACAATGGAGTTTGCCATTTACTACTAAAAATTCAAAGCAAGCTATTTATGCTTTTACTGGCGATGTTTTTAGAGGGTTGGACATGGCTACTTTGCCTACCAAAAAATTAGACCAGTTACAGGATAAATTACGTATAATATCTGGTCAATATGGTTTGCTAAAACCTTTAGATTTGATGCAGCCATACCGATTGGAAATGGGTACAAAACTAAAAATTGGCAGAAAAGATAACCTTTATAAATTTTGGGATACTTCCATAACCGAAGCTTTAAATGAAGAACTAGAGGATAACGAACCGGTAATCAATTTAGCAAGTACAGAATATTTTAAAGCCATAAAACCTAAGGTATTAAAATCGCCCATTATTACGCCCGTGTTTAAAGATTTAAAAAACGGAAAATATAAAACCATTATGACTTATGCTAAATTGGCAAGAGGATATATGGTACGTTATATTATTGATAATGATATAGATACAGTTGAAGGTTTAAAGGGTTTTGATACCGAGGGCTATGCTTTTGATGCCAATATGTCTTCGGAAAATGAGTTGGTTTTTACGAGATAATAGACCCACCCAAGCCCTCCCGAAGGGAGGGGGTTAAGATTAGTTTAAAATTGAATGTTTCTTTATCTAAATTAAAAATTCAAATACTTTTAAAATTTCAATTATTTTATTACTAAAATCTAATCATTATTGAAAAATTACTAAACTATAAAATCATGATTCGTATGTGATTACAGTTTGTGTTGCGGTAAAATCCCCCTCCCTTCGGGAGGGTCGGGGTGGGCTTCTACCTCACAAATACTTCACCCTTTCCTATATTATTATTTCTGCTCACAGGGAAAATTACAAAAGCGGTTCTTTTCTTCACTTTTTTATGAATGTTAAAATGGGTTTCTCCAGTTAAAGCAATAATTTTTGAGGGATTATTAATATCCATGGATTCACCTCGGTCAAATTTATAAATTAAGAATTTTACAGCTTCCTTTTCTGTGTTCTCGGGCATTGTATTCCATGACAATTGATAGTTTTTTCGTTTGATTTTATCCAGCCTAATATTTGATACAGGTTCAGGAATAAACTCTTTTTTATGGTTGCTTGATGGCGGTAACGTAGGGTATTGGTAATACTTCTCTTTTAAAATCTCGTTGATTCCATAAGCGTTTTTATTAAAACTTTTAGCACTAAAATAAGTAGTCCCCTTTATGTTTTTATAAGTTTTGTTGAGGTCTAATTGTTTTTCAATTTCTGTTTTATCCTGTTTCGTCCATGCTTCGTCTTGCTCATCATCACCCAATCTGTACATGGCTTGTCCGATATATAAATTGGTATTGTAATTGTTTTTTATCCACCATTCGGCTATAGTTTTGTAATCGGCTCTGTCATGCCCAATATGCCAATAAATCTGGGGCAAAATATAATCCAGCCATCCGTTTTTTAACCAAAGTAAAACATCGGCATAGAGGTCATCATAATTGGTTTGTCCTGCATCCGTATCTGAGCCTGTTGGATCATCGGCTTTATTTCGCCAAACGCCAAAAGGGCTAATGCCAAATTGCACCCAAGGCTTAATGGATTTTATGGTAGTATGCAATTCTTTAATGACAGTACTTACATTATCTCTTCGCCAATTCTCAAGTTGATCCGGATAAAATTTACCACCATAATTTTTGAATGATTCTTCATCGGGAAAAGCTTCTCCCTCAATTTTATAGGGATAAAAATAATCATCAAAATGGATGGCATCAACATCATAATTTTGGACGATATCCGCAACCACTTTATTGGTATAAGCTCTAACCTCTGGCACACCGGGATTAAAATATGTGGTATTGCCATAGTTTAAAAACCATTCAGGTTTTTCTTTAATCAGAGCTAATGGAGTTGTTGTCGTTTTGTCGTAATTAATCAATACACGATAAGGATTTAACCACGCATGAAATTCCATACCGCGTTTATGGGTTTCTGCAATGGCAAATGCCAAAGGGTCAAAATATGGGTTTGGCGGACTGTTAATACTGTCCGTTAAATAGGCCGACCAAGGTTCGTATTTAGAATTGTAAAAAGCATCTGCAGTAGGTCGGATTTGGAAAATAACTGCGTTAAAATTTAAATCCTTGAATTTGTCCAACATTCGAATCAATTCTGCTTTTTGGGTAACAGGCGTTAAATTTTTTTCACTAGGCCAATCAATATTATTAACGGTTGCAATCCACACCCCTCTAAATTCGTGATTGATGTTTTGGGCAAAAAGTAAATTTGTTATAAATGAAATAACAACTGTTAGGTAAAATATCTTTTTATTCATTTTCTGAAACTAAATTCAATTGTTCTTATACCTCTCCTTCGGAGAGGTCATAACTGATATATCAGCAATTATGGGTGAGGTCTCTTTAACAATCAGATAAGGCAACATTAACCGCCAACCCACCTGTTGACGTTTCTTTATAGTTGGTGTTCATATCTTTAGCAGTTTCCCACATGGTGCTGACCACTTTATCTAAAGGAACTTTTACATTTTTAGGATCGGTATCCATTGCCAATTCGGCCGCGTGGATCGCTTTTATGGCTCCCATAGAGTTTCGTTCTATGCACGGTATTTGAACCAATCCGCCAATGGGGTCGCAAGTTAATCCTAAATGATGCTCCATTGCAATTTCAGCAGCGATAAGTACCTGATCGGGCGAACCGCCTAGTAATTCCGTTAATGCTCCTGCCGCCATGGCTGCGGATACTCCGATTTCTGCTTGGCAACCACCCATAGCTGCAGAAATGGTAGCTCCTTTTTTAAAGATACTGCCAATTTCGCCTGCCACCAACAAGAATTTTTTTATTTCTTCAAAACCTGCATCGTGGTTTTCAATTACCAAATAATACATTAAAACCGCGGGAATTACACCAGCACTTCCGTTGGTAGGAGCAGTAACCACACGCCCCAAAGAGGCATTCACTTCGTTCACACTCAAAGCAAAACAACTTACCCATTTTAGTATTTGCCTAAATTTAACCTCTGTTTTTCTAATGGCTTCCAACCATTCTTGAGGATTATTGTACGAAGAAACACCAATTAAATTTTTGTGCATATCAAAAGCACGACGGCGTACATTAAGCCCACCAGGCAAATTTCCCTCTGTGTGACATCCAGTGTACATACACTCTAACATTGTTTTCCAAATACGATTGAACTCATGGTCTATTTGTTCTGGAGTTCTTATGGATTTTTCGTTTTCTATAACCACTTCGGAAATGGATAAATTCAAATTTTTGCAATATGCCAGTAATTCCGTTCCTAATCTGATGGGATAGGGAAAAGTGTTCAGAAATATCTGTTTATTTCGTTTTGAATTTTTTCGTTCTTCTTTAACCACAAATCCGCCACCTATTGAATACATGGTAGAACGACTTTTCTTGCCATCAATGGTAGCTGTAAAAGTCATTCCATTGGCATGAAAAGGAAGAAATTTTCTGTTGAAGACTATATCTGTTGCGGGATCAAACTCCAGATTTTTTTCATTGTTAAAAGTTAAGGTTTTATTCTTTTTAATGGTAGCAATAATGGTTTCAATACTCTCGGTAGGTATCGTTTCCGGATCAGCACCGCTTAGCCCTAAAAGCACGGCGTAGTCCGTGGCATGACCTTTTCCCGTCAAGGATAAAGATCCATATAAATCTACTTTTATTTTTTCTACTTTATCGAATTTATTAGCGGTTTTTAGTTCTTTTATCCAACGTTCCGCTGCACGACATGGGCCTAACGTGTGCGAACTTGAAGGCCCCACACCGATCTTTAACATATCAAAAACTGAAATACATTCCATACGGTAGCTTAACTATTAGAGTAATCAAAAATAGTTAAAAAAGACCGAAGTCGGGAGACCGAATTTTAAAAACAAATCATAAAAACCAAATTCCAAATAAACCAAAATTTTCAATATACAACTTGTTGTAACATTAATGAGATTGCCACAGGCATATAAAAAAGTGTTATTTGATAATGAAAATACGCGAATGCTTTCGCAATGACAAAGTTCAAAAATCGTTAATCCTTTCAAGCTCCGGTCTTCGATCTCCTGACTTCTAGCTCCCTCAAAATCTGCCACTCTGTCATAATTGTCAAAAAATACTGTCAAAATCAAATAAAATTGGCGTTGGCATAATGATTGACTATTTAGAATCAATAATCAAAAATTATAATCTAAAAATTTAATACATATATTATGAGTAAAATTATAGGAATAGATTTAGGAACAACCAACTCATGTGTTTCTGTTATGGAAGGAAATGAGCCAGTGGTAATACCTAATGCAGAAGGTAAAAGAACAACACCTTCTATTGTAGCATTTGTTGAAGGTGGCGAACGTAAAGTTGGTGACCCTGCTAAAAGACAAGCAGTAACTAATCCTACAAAAACAGTATCTTCTATAAAACGTTTTATGGGTAACAAGTATTCTGAATCTAAAAAAGAGGCAGAACGTGTACCTTATAAAGTCGTTAAGGGAGATAACGATACGCCAAGAGTTGACATTGATGGCAGAATGTACACGCCTCAAGAAATCTCTGCAATGATATTGCAAAAAATGAAAAAAACGGCTGAAGACTATTTAGGTCATGAGGTTAAGGAAGCTGTAGTTACCGTACCTGCTTATTTTAACGATGCACAGCGTCAAGCAACTAAAGAAGCAGGGGAAATTGCAGGTTTAAAAGTTAGCCGTATAATTAATGAGCCTACTGCTGCGGCATTGGCTTATGGTCTTGATAAAACAGGAGCAGATAAAAAAATTGCGGTTTATGATTTAGGTGGTGGTACTTTTGATATCTCTATTTTAGAAATTGGTGATGGTGTTTTTGAAGTATTATCTACAAACGGTGATACCCACTTAGGAGGAGATGATTTTGACCAAGTTATAATCGATTGGTTAGCGGACGAGTTTAAAAAGGAAGAAGATATTGATCTTAGAAAAGATCCGATGGCATTGCAACGTTTAAAAGAAGCAGCGGAAAAGGCCAAAATTGAATTGTCTTCTGCTACGCAAACCGAAATCAATTTACCGTATGTAACGGCTACTGCTAGTGGCCCTAAGCACTTGGTAAAAACATTGACCAGAGCCGCTTTTGAAAAACTTGCGGATAATTTGGTAAAAAGATCAATGGATCCTGTAGCAAAAGCATTAAAAGATGCTGATTTAACTACCAAAGATATTGACGAAGTAATTTTAGTTGGTGGGTCTACACGTATTCCAAGAATTCAAGAAGAAGTTAAAAAATTCTTTGGTAAGGAACCGCATAAAGGTGTAAATCCAGACGAAGTAGTTGCTGTAGGTGCTGCTATACAAGGTGGTGTTTTAACTGGTGATGTAAAAGATGTTCTTTTATTAGATGTTACACCTTTATCTTTAGGTATTGAAACTATGGGTAATGTGATGACTAAATTAATTGAATCCAATACCACAATACCTACTAAAAAATCGCAAGTGTTTTCAACTGCTGCTGACAATCAGCCATCGGTAGAAATACATGTGCTGCAAGGTGAGCGTGCTATGGCAGGCGATAATAAAACAATTGGACGTTTCCATTTAGATGGAATTCCACCTGCACCAAGAGGCGTACCTCAAATTGAAGTTACTTTTGATATTGATGCCAACGGTATTATCAACGTTTCGGCAAAAGATAAAGGTACTGGTAAAGAGCACAACATTCGTATTGAGGCTTCTTCTGGATTATCAGAAGAAGAAATCAAAAAGATGAAAGCTGATGCTGAGGCCAACGCCGAAGCTGATAAGCAAGCTAAAGAAACAGCAGAAAAAATCAATGGTGCTGACGCGATGATTTTCCAAACAGAAAAACAATTAAAAGAGTTTGGAGATAAATTATCTGCAGATAAAAAAGAACCTATCGAATCTGCTTTAGAGGAATTGAAGAAAGCACATGAATCAAAAGACTTGGCACAAATAGATGCTGCCATGGAAAAGATTAATGAAGCTTGGAAAGTAGCCTCTGAAGAAATGTACAAAGCACAACAAGAAACTGGTGGAGCTACTGCTGATGCGGGAGATGCCGCTGGAGCTGAAGGTTCGGCCACTGAAGGTGACGATGTACAAGATGTTGATTTTGAAGAAGTAAAGGAAGATTAATTTCTCTTAGAGAGCGTAATAACAAAAAATCCCGTTTGAAGTTCAAACGGGATTTTTTTGGTTTTGGTTCTGATTAGTATCAGAAAATTATAAATAAGTATTTAGCTGGGTCAATTTCTTTTGTTGCACTATAATAACTGCAAAACTTTGATTTTAGTATATTAACGATAAAATAACTGCGTAAAAAAATAAGTACCTTCAGCATTTTGCACGGCAGCAATCCCCGTATGCGTAAAGTTACCTTCAATATTTTCTTTATGTCCAGAACTATTTAGCCAAGCGTTTACAACCTTTTCGGCCGTATTATAGCCATAAGCTACATTTTCGCCCGTTCCTTTTGCATTCTCGTTTCTTTTTAAGTTTTCAGTTCTTGACTTAAAATTATCATGACTGATTTTATCTTGTTCAATCATATATCTACTGTGCTCAATAGCTAAATTATCGGCTGTAGTGTTTCTTGTTAGTTTTTCTAAACCGTTACTCTCTCTGTGGGCGTTTACCAGTGTGAAAATTTGATCGGTCATGCTCATTTCAACAATCATATTATCACTATCATCTTCAGAACATGATGAAATAGATACAAATAACAATAGTACAAAACTATATTTCAGCAGTGCTTTCATGGGTATAAGTTCTTATAGTTAGTTAACTATATAACTAAAAAACATCAAATTTAGTATGTAATGCACTTTGGAGAATTATACCTACTAACTTAATTTTTTGAATAAAAACCAAATGTCATTTGAGTTAAAAAAAGTAGTGATACTTGTATTTTAATAGTATAAATCTTGTTAGTTTTATCATTAATCTTAAAAGTTTAAGTCATCATGAACGATTTTTCAGGACTAAAATCCGTATTTATTAACTGTACATTAAAGAAGTCTCCAGATAAGAGTCATACACAATCTTTGATGGATGTTTCCAAAGACATTATGGAAAAAGAGGGTGTTAATGTTGATAATATCAGATTTATAGATTATGAAATTGCAAATGGTGTTTATCCTGATATGACTGAACATGGTTGGGATAAAGATGAATGGCCAAAGTTGTTCAAGCAGATTATAGATTTGGATATCTTAATTATTGGAACACCGATTTGGTTGGGAGAAAAATCGTCAATTGCTCAAAAATTGATAGAAAGATTATATGCCATGAGTGCTAAAACCAATGACAAAGGTCAGTACTTATTTTACGGAAAAGTTGGTGGTTGTGTAATTACGGGTAATGAAGATGGTATAAAACATTGTGCCATGGGTATTTTATATGCCCTGCAGCATATTGGGTACAGCGTTCCACCACAAGCAGATTGTGGCTGGATAGGTGAGGTTGGTCCTGGTCCAAGTTATCTTGATGAAGGTTCAAATGCTGCGGATAATGATTTTACCAATAGAAATACAACATTTATGACTTATAATCTATTGCATTTGGCTAAAATACTTAAAGAAAATAAAGGATACCCAAATTACGGAAATTCGGTGAAAAAATGGGACGATGGCGAACGTTGGAAATTTGAAAAACCAAAAAAATAACTATAAATAATAAATTATGACTATTAAAACATGTAACAAATGCGGTGCTCAGGTAAAAGACGCTTTAGAAAATTGTCCAGAGTGTGGAACATCGTTGCAAGATTCTAATCGATCTTATAAAAAAGTAATACTGTTTGTATTAATTCTTTTTAATGTCTTAATGCTTGCATGGGCATTATCAGGGATAGGGGGTTCGGCAGAATTGGTAGAAGGAGCCAACACGGCAGTTAGTGAAAATATAGCTGAAGAATCAACTTTTTTAGGAGGATCAATGATGGCAATAATTTGGGTAATTGGAGATATTGTTCTGGGTGTTCTATACTTTATGTCGGGTAAAAAAAGATAATTTTCTTAAATATTTTGGCACTCTTATTTTGGAAAGAATGGGTTCATTTTCCGATTCTTAAATCCATGGTACATAATAAATACCAAAAGAATAATCGCCCCAGACAGGGCAGTATAGGCAATATTTTGATATTCACTCTGATGCCTTACAAAAATAGCCAATAACGCCCAAACGCCAATGGCGGCAAACTCTCGCATATTGCGTTTGTAAATCATAATTATATTTAAGAACGTTGCTATTAAAATCATTATGATTGTCCATTGTATTTCTGAAAGGCCTAACCTAGTCCATTCAATTTTAGCCAAATAGGCTGAAACGTTGGCGATAGTAGCCACAGCTATCCAACCAGAGTATAAGCAAATAGGCCACCAATAAAATGCAATTATCTTTTTTGGAGCGTCCCAACGTTCCATGTTTGTATTTAAAATAATTTTTACGAGCGAAAAAAGCATCACAAACATTATTAATACAGAAAGCAAGGTATATTCATTAAGCCAAGCTATTATCCATGCTGCGTTGGCTAAATTGGTCAATGCGAACCAATAGTTAGTTTGAACTATAAAATCAACCTTTTTTTTGAGCTTAAATGTTTGGTAAATCTGAAAAGTACTAAAGACAATCAGACCTAAATAAATAAGTCCCCAAATGGAAAAAGCATAACCGGCGGGTGTAAATAAGTTAGCATATTCATCACTCAACCTACCAACTGTATTTCCATTAATTTTATAAACCTGTGAATAATAATTGACCCCTATGGCAATTAAAACTGACAAGGAATTTATTATTGAAAAAGTTTGTTGTTTTTTTAATGAATCCATGACACCAAAATAATGATTTTCAATCGTTCATCAAAATAAAAGCAATTTTTCTTCTTTCTATTTCTCTTGGTTCAAAATCCAGTATCTTTGCCCACATTAAAAATAAAACTTTCTTGAACCTTAAAACCTACACATCAGAATTTCGTTATAACCTAAAATTGGCATACCCCGTAATGTTGGGCATGATAGGTCATACTCTGGTCAGTTTTATAGACAATATAATGGTGGGTCAAATCGGTACTGCCGAGTTGGCGGCGGTATCTTTGGGCAATAGTTTTATTTTTATTGCTATGAGCTTGGGTATCGGTTTTTCTACAGCCATTACACCATTGGTTGCCGAAGCGGATGGTGAAAATAGTATTGAAAAAGGGAAACAAGCCTTTAATCATGGTCTTTTTTTATGCACTATTTTAGGTGTTGTTTTGTTTTTTATGATATTGGCTATAAAGCCGTTAATGTACCACATGGATCAGCCCGCAGAAGTGGTTGATTTGGCCATGCCCTATTTGAATTTAGTAGCTTTTTCCCTTATTCCTTTAATTATGTTTCAGGGATTTAAACAGTTTGCGGACGGCTTGTCACAAACCAAATATTCCATGTACGCTACTATTTTGGCAAATGTGATAAACGTAGTGCTGAATTATGTGTTGATTTTTGGTAAATTCGGTTTTCCTGAAATGGGTATTATCGGTGCTGCTATTGGTACATTGGCGTCTAGGGTGGTTATGTTGGCTTATATTTGGTTGCTGTTAAAATCCAAAGAAAAATTTAAACCTTATTTTGAAAGATTTAGTTTTAGAAATATCAAAAAAATCATCTTAACAAAAATTATCAACTTAGGTTTTCCTTCGGCCTTACAAATGTTTTTTGAAGTCGCGATATTTACAGCTGCAATTTGGTTGAGTGGGGTTTTGGGCAAGAATCCGCAAGCAGCTAATCAAATTGCCTTGAACCTATCGTCAATGACATTTATGGTAGCTATGGGGCTAAGCGTAACCGCTATGATTCGCGTAGGCAATCAAAAAGGATTAAAAAATTTTAAAGAACTTCGGCGAATTGCATTTTCTATTTTTTTGCTGACCTTCTTTTTAGATATTATTTTTGCATTCATATTTTTAATATTCAATCAAGAACTGCCAAGAATATATGTTGATGAAACTGATGTTCTCAATCAAATAGATAATTTTGAGGTAATCAGTATAGCTGCTAAATTATTATTAGTGTCAGCGGTTTTCCAAATTTCAGATGGATTGCAAGTGGTCGTTTTGGGAGCGTTAAGAGGATTGCAAGATGTAAAGATACCAACGTTAATAACATTTATTTCTTATTGGATGATTGGTTTTCCGATTTCTTACTTTTTAGGAAAAGAAAATATGTATGGAAGTGTTGGCATTTGGTTAGGGTTATTGGCTGGCTTAACCGCCTCGGGAATATTATTGTATATTCGATTTAATTATTTAACCAAAAAATTAATCCATCAAACAAGTTAAATGTGGGTGTAGTTTTAAAACAATCATTTGTAAATACTATTATCCTTTTTTTAGGTTTTGCCATTGGCGGCATTAATGTCCTGTTTTTATATACCCATTTTTTACACGAAGATTATTATGGATTAAATACTTTTTTATTATCTACCGCTAATATTTTAATGCCCTTGTTAGTGTTAGGTATGCAGCATACCATCATTAAATTTTTTACCTCATACAAAACCAAATATGAGCAAGATCAATTTTTGACAACCTCTTTACTATTGCCGTTATTTATTATTATTCCATTGGCAGTTTTGGGGAGTTTGTTTTATGAATCTATTGCCAATTGGCTCTCTAAAGAAAATGCCATAATAAAACCTTACACGTACCTTATTTTTTTGACAGCCATTTTTATGGGCTATTTTGAGGTATTTTATGCTTTTAGCAAGATACAATACCAATCCGTTTTTGGTAATTTTTTAAGAGAAATATTTTCAAGAATTTGCACTTCTTTTTTGTTAATCGCTGTTTATTTTCAATTGATAACCGATGTACAATTTATTTATGCCATAGTTGTTGTTTATGGTTTAAGAATGCTGATTATGCTGTTTTCAGCGTTTAGATTATATACACCAAAGCTTATTTTTAAATTTCCTAAAAACAGCAAGGAAATTCTGTCCTATTCTTTTTATATTATTTTGGCAGGTTCGGCAAGTGGAATTTTATTGGACATAGACAAGTTTATGATTCCACAATTGGAACAAATTGCTGAGGTTGCTTATTACGCAGTAGGTATATATATTGCTTCGGTTATTGCTATTCCCTCAAGGGCAATGCAACAGATTATTAATCCGCTTACAGCTAAAGAACTTAATAACAATAATTTAAAAGAAGTCTCAAATTTGTATAAAAAAAGCTCCATAACGCTTTTGGTGGCAGGAGGTTTACTTTTTTTATTGATAAATTTGAATATAAATGATTTATATGCACTTATTAATAAACCTGAATATGCAGTAGGAGGGCTGATTGTTCTGATGATTTCAATTTCCGAACTCTATAAGTTGGCTTTAGGCACCAATGGAGCAATTTTAACCAATTCTAATTACTACAGAGTGTTTTTTTATTTTTCAATTGCTATGGCATTAAGTGTAATCTTTTTAAACAGATGGTTGATCCAATTAATTGGTATTGATGGGGCAGCGTTAGCCACCTTAATCGTAGTACTGGTATTCAGTACCATTAAAATTATATATGTTCAAATGAAAATGAATATGCAACCTTTTACAAAAAAAACATGGTTAATTTTAGTTGTAATTTTAATATTATTTTTTGTGTTTTATTTTGTTGACTTCCCTTTTCATCCCATAATAAATATGCTAATGAAATCTGTTTTGATAAGTGTTATTTATATTTTTTTAATACATAGATTGCATATTTCCGAAGACATTAGTACGCTGATAAATAAATATATTAAACGATAATATGAACCTTATTTCTCATCTTTTTTTAGGGTTTATATCAGCATTTATAGGATTGTTAGGACCTGGAATGTTAAACATGACCGCCGTTAGAACCACAATTGAACAAGGTAAAAAAGCAGGAGTGGTATTTTCTCTCGGAGCGATTTCAGTTGTGTTAGTTCAAGCTTCGATGGCCTTGTTTTTTGCCAATTTTATTATAAAAAACCCTAAAATATTAGATAATTTAAGAGTTGCTGCCATTATTGTATTTTTTATGTTGGCTGTTTTCTTTTTTATACAAGCAAGGAAAAAATCTGTAGTAAAAGGTAAAATTAAAAAAGGGAATTTATTTGTTATTGGAGTTGTAATGTCTTCATTAAATATGTTGGCTATTCCGTTTTATTTTGGGGTATCCACTTATTTTAAAGTTAACGGTCAGTTAAATATGGAGTTACCTTATATTTTCTTATTTGTTATTGGTTCGGTTTTAGGTTCATTTTCGGTATTTTTATTATACATTTATTTTGCGGGTATAATCAATCAGAAGGCTAAATTTATTGCTACAAATATTAATTATATTTTAAGCGGATTGTTTATAGCTTTGGGTATAATCGCTTTTCTAAAAAGTTAAACTGATAAATGATAACTTTCAATAATTTTAAAAATCTATACTAAAACAATCCGTAAATTAATTATTATATTTGCGACTAAAGGTCAAAATATTTCTATGATTGATGCTATTGAGAATAATTTAAAACGAGGTGTTAGATTGCTTAACGCCATAAGCGATGCTCAATATAGTAACACTTCGGTAAAGCCATATCATTCTAGTATCGGTATCCACATGCGGCATATTTTAGATATGTTTGACTGTATTTTTTGTGGGTTGGATTCAAAAAAAATAAATTTGACAGAAAGAAAACGCAACGAGTTGGCTGAACAAAAAACTACAATTGGTTTAGCATATTTTGACGAGATCATCAATAAATTAAGAAGTTTAAATAATGTCGATTTGGATCAAATCGTTGATGTTTCTGACGATTTGGGATTGGGAATGGTAACTACTAAATATACATTGGCTTCAATTTTAACCCAAGCCCATAGCCACGCCATACATCATTTTGCTAGTATTGGCTATATTATTTCTCAACTGGGTATTGAATTGCCTGATGCCGATTTTGGTTATAACCCAACAACACCAAAAAAAGTAGAAAATTTTTGATAGCTTTACTTTCTAGTAATTATTAAGCCTAATAATTTTTTTGGCATATTTTCTCAAAAACATAACATCTTTTATATAAGGTTTCAGTTTTGGATAAGGCACTTTAAACTCATCATGGTTTTTTCTCGCAATGGTATTCATTATCCGCCAATGTTTAAAGATACATTTTAAGGAAGCAAAATAGTTTCCTTTTTCAGAATCGTAAATATGTGTAGGTTCGGCTATACTTCCGTTAAGCTCAAGTATTTTAAAATTTAGTGATTGTTTTAATTTTTCGATATTTTCATATTTAATATCAAAACGGCCGTAGAAAAAGTCAGGTACTTTTGCGGTTAATTTATCTAAAAAATGTTCTAAATGTTTATCTATTAAATGATTGCCATCTATAAATTGAGTGCCTTTGGAATGATTTCCAATAGCCGTCAGTTTTAAAACTTCCCCTTTATTTAAAACGTTGTTAAATTTTTCTTGATGTAATTTCTCGAATATTTTATGGTATAGAAAAGCACGTTCATCCTTTAAAATTAAAGTTGATAAGCTATCAATTCCATTACCTGTTACCGTTATAAATTTTTTAAGGGTAATAGAAGTGATTTTACCCTTATTTTCACCTGGAATTTTATAGTAAAACAACCCGCATTCTTGTTTGTAATCTATATATTCTTGTAGAATAATATCAACGTCGTTCTTTTTGATATAAGTTTCCAAATCTGATTCGCAATCAATTTTTTTGACTAAATAACCTCTAAAACCAATATCGGGTTTTGCAATTAACGGGAATTGAATATTCGCTTTTGATATGGATTTCAAAATGGAATTGAAATCCGTTTTATTTGAAATTAAAACAGATTTAGGGATAAAACCTTCTGGCAATAAACCTAGCGTTTTAAATTTAGATTCAGTGCCCATCCCAGAATATTTAATGGCGGGATTAACAACCAAAAAGAAAGTTAAACTTCTAGCCCTTATTGCTTTATAAATAAAATATGGAATCAGCGGGACATAAAATAAAAAAGTAGGCCAATGTTCGGAATGGAAAAGTTTTGTGAAGAAAATTTTAGCTTTTGCCATTTTTTTTATCCCTGTCAAAAATAAACCTTGAAACTTTAATTAAGCCGAAAGCGGTGGTTAAAATAGCAGTAATCCCTAAAGCTATTCCTAAAATAAGAAATAAATAACTACCGTCTTTTTTTAAAGCTTTAAAACCAATAGTAATTAATATAGGAGCAAAAAACAATAGGGGCAAGGCAATACCTAAATATTTTAACGCTCCAAATAATGTAGGTTTACTATTTTTCAACTGTATAGTTATTAATGGCGTTTCTAACGTTACCATATTTTTGAATTAGCTCTTCGGCCAAAGGTCTGTCAATATTCAATTCTTTCATTAACATTTTATGGCCTCTATCGACCAACTTGTTGTTAGAGAGTTGCATATCTACCATCTTATTTCCTTTAACTTTCCCTAACTGAATCATGGTAGTTGTAGTAATCATATTCAACACCAATTTTTGAGCGGTTCCGGCTTTCATTCGAGAGCTTCCTGTTACAAATTCTGGGCCAACTACGACCACAATAGGGTATTTTGCCGTCAATGCTAAAGGACTACCCTCGTTGCATGTTATACAACCTGTAATAATTCCGTTTTCATTACATTTTTCAAGTGCTGCAATAACATAAGGTGTAGTTCCGGAAGCCGCAATTCCAACGACCACATCGTTATCAGAAATTTGATGTTCTTGCAAATCTTTCCAGCCCTGGCTGGTAGAATCTTCGGCATATTCAACAGCTTTTCTTATGGCAATATCGCCACCAGCAATTAATCCAATTACTAAATCAAATGGAACGCCAAATGTTGGTGGGCATTCAGAGGCATCTAAAATACCCAAACGACCGCTTGTACCAGCACCCATATAAAATAAACGTCCACCATTTTTTAATTTTAAGACTACTTGTTGTACTAATTTTTCTATTTGCGGTAGGGCCTTTTCTACAGCGTTAGGTACGGTTTTATCTTCGGTATTTATATTTTTAAGCAGTTCGTTAATACTCATCTTTTCCAGATGGTTATAATTAGAATCTTGCTCGGTAGTTTTGGTAAAGTTCATGAGTTAAGTGACAAATTATTCAAAAGTACGTATTTTTTTGAAATTGTGAATTTAAGAATTATTGAATAACATATACAAATTCATCAACTTCAGATAATCTAAAATAGCCTAAAGGAAAATTTTCTTTGTTTGTGGTATTTACACAATTGCCCCTAACAGTTGCAGGTTGCGTTTCAAAAGGACCACCACCGCCTTCGCTTGTCTGTTGCAATAGAATAAACATGAATTCGTAAAAACGCTCGGAAGTACCATAAGTTCTTATTTTAATTTCATTGCCAATATCTAAATCTTCATCAGAAAAATACGCAAATACTTCATTGCCATTCACAAATTCATCTTTAAAAACTTCTAATGTAGGTAAAGTAGGTATATCATTTGAAAATTCGAGTAGGTAATAATTATCTTCGTCTATTGGATCTTGGGTATAGGCCTTAATTTCATAGTCCTCCCCTAAGAACCCTCCTGATTTACTTTGCTCAACACGTATAATAGGACTTACCGACTTTAAGGTTTCAACGCCTATATAAGTTTCGTTATTATAAATCACGGTCAGTTGATAAGTTTCATTAATAACAGGATCAAAATTGCTGTTTATGTATATTCCCGTGTCTCCATCTTCGGCAAATATAAATTCGGCATTTTCAGAATTAGTTATTTTAACTTGTGCCCCATTGGCTGGAGGAACTTCATCATCAAAAAAAGGAGCGGAAAGACTCAGTTTGATAAGTTGGTTATTGCCCGAAGTGCCTTTTAACCAATTAATCGATGCATCAATTATAAGTTTAGGTTCTGATTGAGGCAAATCTATATCAATAACATCTTCGCAAGAGATGAAACCAATCAATATTATAAAAATCAATAATCTTTTCATTTTTCTCAGAATTTAAAATTATAAGAAACAGAGGGTACAATACCAAAAATAGACAACCTAGTGGCTTCGTTAACCCCAGTTTCACTATTAGTTCCAAAACTAACAGAGGCCGCATTTCTTCTATTATATATATTATAAACACCAAAAACCCACTCGCTTTGCCAACCTTTCTTTTTAGTTGGTTTTGGTACATATACAGCAGAAATGTCTAAACGGTGATAATTTGGCAATCTATATTCATTTCTTCCAGTATAACTGGGTATGGTTATTCCATTATACTGATATTGGGCATCTGGATAAGTAGTAGGTTGCCCTGTTTGAAATAAAAAATTAGAGTTAAATGTCCATTTTTTATTCAGTTCGTAACTTCCTGTCAACGAAATATCATGGGTTTTGTCATATCCTGTTTTATACCACTTTCCATTGTTAATGCCAATTTCAGAAGTAGTTCTACCAGGTGTTTGCTGTTCTGATTTTGATAGGGTATAAGCAAGCCATCCTTTAAAATTTCCCTCATTTTTACGCAATAAAAATTCAAGTCCGTAAGCTCTGGCCTTCCCGTTCAAGATAACCTGCTCAATGGCATTGTTAGCTATTAAATCTGCTCCATCAACATAATCTATTCGATTTTTAATGTCTTTATAAAAACTTTCAACTTCAACAGAAAATCTGTCATTGTCAAAACTTTTAAAATAGCCGATGGCATACTGATTTAGTAATTGAGGTTTAATATATTTTCCACTTGGAGCCCAAACGTCCAAAGGTGTTGGCGAACTGGTATTTGACAATAAATGCAAATACTGGCTCATTCTGTTATAGCTAGCCTTAACGGATGAAACTTCGTTCAGTTGATATGCCAAAGAGAATCTCGGTTCTAAATTGCCAAAAGATTTTATGGTTTCACTTCTTTTAAAGGATTCGGTATCGATTGGTTCTGCTTTTTCATAAATCTGAAGGTCTTCGTTAAAGACAACAGCTTCGTCGTTCTCATAAACATTGAGTTCATCTTGACCTAACCGCCAAAAGGAACTGTACCTTAATCCGTAAGATAAAGCCAACTTATCTGTAATCTGATGTTCGGCATCAAGATACAGAGCATTTTCAAAGGCATATTTATCAATAAGCTTAAAAGGGTTGATACCAGAAGTTGGCGTTGAAGGTTCAATTTCACCAGGATTAAATCGGTAATAAATACTGTTTAAGCCATATTCCAGTTTAAATTTATCGTTCAGATAATGTTTAAAGTCGTATTTTACATTAAAGTTTTGAATGCCCGAATTCCAGTTGAATTCAACCAAATTTAGTTTTAAACCGTAATAATAATCGGAATAGATCAAAGAAATATTTGAAAACAATTTATCAGAAAATAAGTGGTTCCATCTAAAATTAACCACGGTATTTCCATAAGTATTTTCAAAACTATCTGAAATACTAAACACATCCCTACCAAAATATCCTGATAAGTAAATATTATTTCTTGGATTGAGCTTATAACTCAATTTAGTATTCAAATCATAAAAATAAGCCACATTATCAAGGTCAAACAACGGTAAAAATAGATGAGCATAAGAAGCCCTTCCGCCTAATAAAAATGAACCTTTATCTTTTTTTAAAGGGCCCTCTAATAACAACCGACTAGAAACAATACCGATACCACCATTGGCATGGAATTCTTTACTATTGCCTTCTTTTTGATAAATATCCAGTACCGAAGAAACCCTACCACCATAACGAGCGGGAATTCCACCTTTATAAAGCTTAAGATCTTTAATGGCATCAGGATTAAAAACGGAAAAGAAGCCGAATAGATGCGAAGAATTGTAAATAGTGGCTTCGTCCAATAAAATCAAATTTTGATCTACCGCACCGCCACGAACATTGAACCCTGAAGAACCTTCACCGGCATTGGTAACGCCTGGTAGCAAGGTAATGGATTTGATTACATCCACTTCGCCCAACACTACAGGAATCTGTTTTATAGTGGCAGAGGTTAACGCATTAACACTCATTTGGGGTTTTCTAATATTCAGTTTTTCTACATTTTCTTTTATGATAACTTCTTCCAACGTTTGCGAAGTTTCCTCCAAACTGAAATTGGTAGAAATGTTCTTATCTAGTGTTATGCTTGTTCTAATATCTTTAAAACCAACATAGCTTATTAAGACATCGTAAGTGCCTTTTGTAAGCGTAATGGAAAAGAAGCCATATTCATTGGTAGTTGTACCTGTTTGTAACTCAGGAAATATAATATTGACCCCAATAAGGGTTTCATTGCTGGATGCTTCTGAAATAGTACCGCTTAATGTAAATTTTTCTTGTGAGAATAGTAAAACTCCTTTAAAGATGAATAAAATTAGGAGAATTGACTTTAGTTTGTTCAAAGTATTTTATTTAAGCGTAAAAATATTAAAAAAAGCTGCCGATGAGCAGCTTTTAACTTTTATTTCACTTATCGACTTAATCTCAAAGCTGGTTTAAAATCTGGTTAAAGTTTTCATTTGGTCGCATTTCTTTGCTAACTAATTTATCATCAGGCTTGTAATATCCATTTATGTCAACAGATTCCCCCTGAATTTCGTTTAGATGTTTAATAATATCGGATTCATTTGATTTTAAAGTTTCAGCTACTGTTTTAAAATGGTTTTGAAGTTCTGTGTCTTTGGATTGAGCTGCCAAAGCCTCAGCCCAATATAAGGTTAAATAAAATTGACTGCCCCTATTGTCCAATTCCCCAGCTTTACGCGATGGTGATTTGCTCGTTTCCAATAGCTTATCAGTAGCATCATCCAAGGTTTCCGATAAAATTTTAGCTTTTTCATTATTATTTACATTTCCATAATGTTCTAATGAAACTGCTAAAGCTAGAAACTCACCTAAAGAATCCCATCTTAAATGGTTTTCTTCTAAAAATTGTTGTACGTGTTTTGGGGCAGAACCACCTGCACCTGTTTCAAACAATCCACCACCGTTCATTAATGGTACTATAGAAAGCATTTTAGCACTAGTGCCCACTTCTAAAATAGGGAAGAGGTCTGTCAAATAATCCCTTAATACGTTTCCGCTAACAGAAATAGTGTCTTTACCATCTTTTAATCGAGCCAACGTAAAGTGTGTGGCCTCAATTGGTGAAAGGATTTTAATTTCTAACCCTGTTGTATCGTATTTTGGTAAATAACTATTTACTTTTTTAATGAGTTCAGCATCATGAGCTCTATTTTTATCTAACCAAAATACAGTTGGAGTTTGTGTGGCTTTTGCCCTGTCAACGGCTAGTTTAATCCAGTTTTGGATTGGAGCATCCTTTGTTTGGCACATACGCCAAATATCGCCTTGTTCCACTTTGTGCTCTATTAAAACTTTGCCATCGGCGTCAACAACTTCCACTTTTCCCGTACTTTCTATTTCAAAGGTTTTATCGTGCGAACCATATTCTTCCGCTTTTTGAGCCATAAGACCCACATTGGGAACCGTACCCATGGTTGTGGGGTCAAAAGCACCATGTTTCTTGCAAAAATCTATGGTAGCTTGATAAATACCCGCATAAGAACTGTCAGGAATTACCGCTTTTGTATCTTGTTGTTTACCTTCCGCATTCCACATTTGTCCAGAAGTACGTATCATCGCTGGCATTGAGGCATCTATAATTACATCACTAGGTACATGTAAATTGGTAATACCCTTGTCGGAATTTACCATTGCCAACTCCGGGCCATTTTTAATGGCATTTTCAATATCGGCTTCAATTTCTGCCCGTTTAGTTTCAGATAATTCGTCCAATTGAGAAAGTAAGTTTCCGAATCCGTTATTTACATCAACTCCTATTTCTTCTAAAACAGAAGCGTGTTTATCAAAAACATCTTTAAAAAATACACGAACGGCATGTCCAAAAATAATTGGATCAGAAACCTTCATCATCGTTGCTTTCATATGTAAGGAAAACAATACCCCTTTTTCTTTCGCATCCCTAACTTGCTCTGATAAAAATTGTAGAAGAGCATTCTTACTCATTACGGTTGCATCAATAATTTCACCTTTTAATAATGCTAAATTATCTTTTAATATGGTTGTATTTCCGTTATTGTCAATATGTTGAATTTTAACTGATGTAGCTTCAGATAAAGTGATCGATTTTTCATTGTGGGCAAAATCACCCTCCGACATTGTTGCCACATGTGTTTTAGAATCAGACGACCAAGCACCCATGCTATGTGGATTTCTTTTGGCATAATTTTTTACCGCCTTTGGAGCTCTACGATCAGAATTTCCCTCACGTAAAACGGGATTTACGGCACTTCCCTTAATTTTATCATAGCGAGATTTAATGTTCTTTTCAGTATCGTTTTTAGGTTCGTCGGGATAACTAGGAAGGGCATAACCTTTAGCTTGTAATTCCTCAATGGCATCTTTTAATTGAGGTACAGAGGCACTGATATTAGGTAGTTTTATAATATTAGCTTCAGGCTTTGTAACCAATTCACCTAATTCAGCCAAGGCATCTGGAACTTTATGCTCTTCTTTTAAAAAATCAGAAAAAGTAGCTAGAATTCTTGCTGCTAAAGAAATGTCTTTAGTTTCAATTTCAATACCTGCTGATTTTGTAAATGCTTTAACAATGGGTAAAAAAGAAGCGGTTGCCAATGCTGGTGCTTCGTCCGTTTTTGTGTAAACTATAGATGCTGATTTTGACATGTAAAAGGTTGTTTTGAGAATATATAAATTATATTTTGTTTAGGCGAGAGCAAATCTACTAATAAATGTGTGAATTTCTATATGATACTATAAATAGTTCAAGGCCAGTTCATATTTTATAAAAAATGTCACGAATTCACTAATTTTTTCTTTACTGTGGTTAAAACAAAACTAATCAACTCTAATTTTTAAAAAATCCAAAGATTTTTTATTCGTGATAATTATATTTTCAATCATTTTTGTTTTTATTCGTGTATCTGCCCGTCCGGCAGGCGGGTTTGTGGCATAAAAAACGCAACGCTAAACATTTTATAAATACTCTTGTAAAAAGCAAAAAGCACCTCTGTAAAAAAGGTGCTTTTAAGTTTATGTTCTTATAGTATATTTTATGGTGTGCTAAACACTATGTTAATATAAAAAGTAAGAACAAATTTTTTGAATCTAAAATCTCATAGTATTATTCAAAATAAAAACAAAAAGGGATAATTTTAATTTTGAATTTAGATTCAAGTTGTTAAAAGTACAATTATTAGCTAAATGGGCGTTCTGTTGTAAATATTAACTTTTTAACTGGCTATTAACAAAGGTTATTAACAATTGTGAATAAGTAATGTGTTGAATTTCCATGAATTTAAGGGTTTCCACAAAATTTAGACCTTTAGTAATCCACGAAATCCTCTTGCAGCGTAATAGGATTGTGCACCGTTGTGGTACACAAAAACATTGTTATATCTAAAATCAGCAAATAAAGCTCCGCCGAGTTTTCTTATTTCAGCAGGTGTTTTAATCCAACTTGAAGTTTTAGTATCAAATTTTCCTAATTTTTGCAATGCTCTGTACTCTTTTTCAGATAAAATTTCAATACCTATGGCTGTTGCCATATCCATAGCATTGTTGTCTGGTTTATGCTGTTTTCTTGACTCTTGACCTTCATAATCGTAACAGACACTTCTACGACCAACAGGACTTTCCGCAGAGCAATCATAAAAAATAAATTCATTTGAGTTTTTATCGTAGGCTACAACATCTGGTTCACCGCCGGTTTCTTCCATTTCATTAAGGGACCACAATTTTTCGGGATTGGATTTCAGTTTTGCTTCTACATCGGTCCAGTCGATATAATTATGGCGATTTTTGTTTTTTTCAAAACGATCTTTTAATATGTTTAAAAGCGTTGTAATTTGTGTTGGGGAAATTTCTTTCGTGTTTTTCATAGAATTAACCATTGTGAGAAACTGCTAAAAACAAACTAATTAGCTATTTAATTTTGAGAAATGCAATTATTAATGCAATATAAAAAACTTTACAAAAATTGCAATAAATTAAAGGGGGACAGGGTAATTGAAAGAAGTGTTATATCAATCACATTAAAAACAGAGTTTCACTAAAAAAACCAAAGCCATAACAGAGAATACTCTCAATTATGGCTATTGGCTGAAATAGTTAACTCAAGTCTGTGATTACTTGAGTATCACCTAGACCATTTATAAAAACAGTACACTCAGTTAAACTATTTCTTTAAAATACATGTGCAATCAGTAAGATGTTACAACCGAAATTACAACATTGTGTTTGCATTTGTATTTTAAAATGTTCTTAACAATGTTATCAGTTCCAATTATTCATGCTAAACACTTGGTGTAGATTTAGAACTGGTTTTTAAATCAGTTCAACACTATTAAAAACAAAAAGAACGTTCTTTTAGGATTTCTTAATATGCTAGTTTGAATTGTTTTGCTTGATACGAATACCAACCAAAATATCAAAATCTGAAAGCACTATTAAGATTTCTTGTTTCAAATATAGCAAAGAAATTAGTAGATTCACTAAAATGTATATATTTAGTTATCAAGAAGATATGAGCAACAGTTATTAACATTTGTTAATATAAAAACCCCATCTCTAAGTAGAAATGGGGTTTCTTATCTTGAACGCAATATATATTAGCGTTGTACTTCTTTAATTCTTGCTTTTTTACCAGTAAGATTTCTAAAGTAGAAAATTCTTGCTCTTCTAACAGAACCTTTTTTGTTTACTTCAATTTTTTGAATAGCGGGTAAATTTATAGGGAAAATTCTTTCAACACCTACGGTACCTGACATTTTTCTAATTGTAAAAGTTTCTGAAGCACCAGAACCTCTTCGTTGGATTACTACACCTTTAAAAAACTGTGTACGTTTTTTTTCACCTTCTTTAATTTCGTAATATACGGTTATACTATCGCCCGCGGCAAATTCAGGAATGTCGTTTTTTGCAACAAATTCGTTTTGTACAAATTTTACTAAATCTTCCATTTTTAATGATTTTATAATAAATTAAAATCAACGTTCACGATTTTCGTCAGAGGTTGATTTTGAGTGTGCAAATGTAATAAATTATTTTGTAAGAAATATAAGACTTTCAAAAATTATTTTTTATCTTTTTTCAGAAGATCTGGTCGTATGTTTTTAGTCCTTTCCATTGTTTTTTCAGTTTTCCAAGCGTCAATTTTCGGAAAATTTCCTGATAACAATATTTCTGGAACCTTCTTTCCTTTATATTCAGAAGGTCTAGTATAAACAGGCGGTGCAAGTAATCCGTCTTGAAAAGAATCGCTTAGTGCTGAAGTTTCATCGCCTAAAACACCTGGTATTAATCTGATTACACTATCACATAAAACTGCGGCTGCCAATTCGCCCCCACTTAGCACATAATCGCCAATGGAGATTTCTTTTGAAATAAACAGCTCGCGTACGCGATGGTCAATTCCCTTATAATGACCACATAAAATAATTAAATTTTTTTTAAGGGATAGCGTATTTGCGGTTTGTTGATTTAGTATATCCGCGTCGGGTGTCATGTAAATAACCTCATCATAATTCCGCTCGGATTTTAATTTTGAAATACATTTATCGATAGGTTCTATCATCAAAACCATGCCTGATTCCCCACCATAAGGAGCGTCATCTATTTTACCATAGTTATTGACAGCATAATCACGTAAATAGTGAAAATGTACCTCCACCAATTTTTTATCAATCGCTCTTTTGATAATAGAATGTTCAAAAGGACTTTGAATTAATTCTGGTAAAACGGATATAATGTCAATACGCATGGTTTGCTCTTGTTTTTATGGCATTTCTTTTTGTAGTTAATAGCATTAACTTCTAAATAGACCATTAACTAATTAACAACTAAAGACTAAGCTACCATTAGCTAATAAAGTTCTTTGTAATATTGTGTTGCCATACGTTTACTCCCAAACTCGGGCAATACATCTTCAATACCTTTGAATACGATTTCTTGCCATTTTTTAGGGGTATTATAATAGGTTGGCAATATTTCATTTTCTAAAATATTATAAAGGCTTTCACTATCCAATTTATCCTGATCCCAAGCAGGAAGTTTGTAATCTACTTCAGGAAAAACAAAGCAGTTTTCACCATTTTTAGCAAACTCAGGAATCCAACCATCATTAGTGGAAACATTTACAGAACCATTCATAGCTGCGGTCATTCCACTAGTTCCTGAAGCTTCTCTTGTTATTCTTGGGGTATTCAACCAAATATCTGATCCTTCTTTGAGTTTTTTGGACAGTTCAATTTCATAACCAGTCAATACAGTAATATTCGGTCTTGGTTTTGAATAATCTACTAAAAAATTAAAAGTATCAATAGCACCATAATCAAAAGGATAAGGTTTGCCAGCCCAAATAATTTGAACGGGAAAATCTTTGTTTGAAATTAACCTCTCAAAACAGTCTGCATCAAAAAGTAATAAATCAGCTCGTTTGTAAGCCGCAAACCTTCTTGCCCAAACTATAGTCAGCACATTGGGATCAAACTGCTTTCCAGTTTGATTGAAAACTTCTGCAAAAAGCTCATTTTTTAATTCAGTTTTTCTTTTAGCGTAAGTCTTTACGTTTTTAGTTTCGGAAGCTTTTTTAATCTTGGCATCTTGCCAAAATTTTTGATTTTGAGCATTGGTAATCGGAATGATTTTACTTGTACCCTTAAAGTCTTTCCACATATTTTGTGAAACCTTGGCATGTAATTTAGAAACCGCATTCGATTTTTTTGCCATCCTCAAAGCAGATACGGTGTAGTTTATCATTCCTCCATTAACAACCTCTTTTTCAAGTTCTTCATTTGAGAAATTTCTACCAAAAAATCCACAACGGTTTAAGTGGCGGGCCTCACGTTCTTCGTTACCAGCTTTTTCTGGTGTATGTGTTGTAAAAGCCATTTGATTCTTTTTTACACCTTTATCCCTTAAGTAATAAAAAGCGGGTAGGGCATGACCTTCATTAAGGTGGTAAACATCCGCACCGCCCAAAGCTTCAACGATTTTTGCACCCCCGATACCCAGTACAATACTTTGTGAAACACGAGTTACTTCGTTAGAATCATATAAATGATTGGTAATTGTTCTTGATAGATGATCGTTTCCTTCTACATCTGTCGTTAACAGATAAATAGGAACGGTACCAAAAATTTCTGGTTTTAATACCATGGCACGCACTTTAACAGAAGGATTGTCGTGTAATTTAATTTCAACTTCTAGGCCAGAATCTTCTAAGAAATCAAAATGTTTTTCAATAAAATCGACTTTCAACGTTTGGTCGTCATTTCTATTTTGGTCATAATAACCATATTTCCAAAGCATACCAATGCCAATCTGATTTTGTTTAAGTTCAAAAGCTGAACGCATGTGGGAGCCTGCTAAAAACCCGAGTCCGCCAGAATAAATGTTTAAAGCTTGGTCAATACCAAACTCCATACTAAAATAGGCAACTTTTTTATTAAATTCTTTTGCAGGTTTATAGGGATGATACCACTTATTATATTTCGAAGACATATTATTTTTTGTTGTAAGTGTGTAAATTTTATTTTTTAAAAGGTAATTCAATTTGTTTGTCAGAACCCGAAATAATATTGGCTATTACTTTTGTTTGCGGATATTGCTCTAATATAATTTTAATAAATACGGTTATTGGTATAGACATAATCATACCTGGAACACCCCAAATAAAGCCCCAAAGCATGAGCATCACCAAAACGGTAATTATATTTATGGAGAAAGATTTTCCCATAAAAATAGGTTCTAAAATACTTCCGAACAAAACCTGAACTCCTGTAATAGTTATAATAAAAAAGAGCAAAATGCTATTTAGATCCAACTCAACAAATGCGAAAATGGACAATAAAATAATGGTAATAAAGGAACCTACCATTTGTACAAAGTTGATTACAAAAGCAAACAGCCCCCAAAAAATAGGAAAGCTAACATCAAAAAAGTAACACGCCAAACCTGTAAAAATTCCAGTTCCCAAACTCACTAAAAACTTGACTTTTATGAATTTAATTAAATCTTTTTCAATTTTCATAAAAGTTTTTACGGAAGTATGTTTTTGCTTGATTATTGTGCTGTTCATTAATTTTTGAACATTGATGGACTCTGCTAACCATAATACTACAAAAAAGGCCGTCATTAATGTCATAGTAACGGTATTGCTAATAAAACTAATAGTGGTGCCAAAATTGTTCATTAAATTATCCTTGTTGAGGAACTGTTTTATAACATTACCGTCTTTTACATAATCAACACCAAAAAATTCTTCTAACGAATTTACTAATGCAGATAGTTTTATTTGTGCCTTTTGAAAAAACGCATCATTGGTAGCAATAATTTCCCTACTGGATAATTGAATTAATTCCCCAATTATTTTTAAACCAGCAATTATCAATAATATCACAATAAAAATACTAATGGATTTAGGTATTTTTTTCTTCTGAAGCCATCGCATTAGCGGCAAAAACAATAACGCTATAAACATTGAGAATACAAGCGGAATCAATATAAACGATAATATATTCAGCAAATAAAAAACCAATGGGATAACGATAACCAATAATAATATATTCGTAGTTTTAAGATTGTTCATTTCTGATGAATAATTTAGTGGGCAAAGTTAATTAAAGATTTGATTTTATAGAGGCTTTTATCATTCTTTTGTTGCCAAATAAATCTTTTCGTAATTCTATCGATCCAAATCCTTTTAGGTCTAATAAATTAACAGTTTCGTCAGCCAAATATTGATTGATTTCCAAATATAAAAAACCATTTTCCTTTAAATTTACTTTTGCGAAATCACCAATCTTGTCGTAAAACAGCAGAGGGTTTTCATCTTTAACGAACAAAGCTAGATGCGGTTCGTTTTGTAGCACGTTGTTTTTTATTTCAAGCTTTTCCAATTCTCGTACATAGGGTGGATTGCTGACAATAATGTCATATTTTTTGGAATTCTGAAATGAATTAAAACTCAAAATATCCTGTTCTATAAATTCTATTTCGACCTCGTTTTCTCGTGCATTCATTTTTGCTATTTCAAGTGCTTTTGTGGAAACATCAATTGCAGATACTTTTACATTCGGTAAGTTTTTAGCTAGACTAATTGCAATACAACCGCTTCCAGTGCCAATGTCTAAAATAGTAGTTAATGTCGTGTTTATATGTGTGTTTTCGGTCAAAATCCATTTTACCAATTCTTCGGTCTCCGGTCTAGGAATTAAGACGTTTTCATCTACGTTAAATTCTAGTCCATAAAATTCGGTTTTACCGATTATATATTGTATTGGTTTTTCTTGTTTTAATGAGTTTAGTGATTTTTTAAAATAGTTAAAATCCTTTTCAGAAAATTTGAGGTTCTGTTGTAAGATAATTTCCGTCTTTGGTAACTGCAAAAAATGTTCAATAAGCAAATAATAAAAATTTAGAATTTCCTCTTTAGGGTAAATGTGCATTAATTCATTTAAAAAAAGAGTTTTTAGTTCTGATAAAGTCATTATTACAAATCTTTAATCATCCAAACACTACAAGAACAATGTCCGGTATTTCCCATGGGTTGTTCTAAAAAAACGAACCCATTTTTTTTGTATAGATGTATGGCGGCTTCCATTCTCGGATCAGTTTCAATGTAGCATTGTGTGTAACCAAGTTCCTTAGCTTTTTCTAAGCATTTTTTAATTAAAAGATTGCCATAACCTTTACCTCTTGCAACAGGGCTGAAATACATTTTTTGTAACTCACAAACATTGTTTTTATTATTTTTTAAAGCTTTTAATCCTGCTCCGCCTACAATATTATTTTCGTTTTCTAAAACAAAATAAACTTCTTTATCACTTTGGTATGACTCGTACATTTTTGCGGTTTCCTTGTCTTCGTAAGCCGTTCCTGTGGTAGGCAGCCCAAATTCAACAATAGTTTCTTTTATAATTTGTTCAATTTGAGCATTATCTGAAGGTTTTATTTTTCTAATAATCATATCTTATTAAAACTGTATTTTTGCGATGTGAAGATACACGAAAAATACATAAAACGCTGTTTGCAATTGGCAAAAAGTGGATTGGGTTTAACTAGGCCTAATCCGATGGTAGGTAGTGTAATTGTGTATAATAAAAAAATAATAGGAGAGGGGTTTACAAGTCCTTATGGCGGGAACCATGCTGAAGTTAATGCAATTAATTCGGTAATTGATAAAAAATTATTGCAAAAATCTACGCTGTATGTTAGCTTAGAACCATGTAGTCATTTTGGAAAAACACCACCCTGTTCAGATTTGATTATAAAACATAAAATTCCTAAGGTGGTGGTTGGTTGTGTTGATCCTTTTGAGCATGTGGCTGGAAAGGGTATTGAAAAATTACAACGTTCAGGTGCTGAAGTAATTGTTGGTGTTTTAGAGAGTGAATGTATCAAGATAAACAAAAGGTTTTTTACTTTCCATAATAAAAAAAGGCCCTATATTATTTTAAAGTGGGCAGAGACAATTGACGGATTTATTAGCCCCCTCCTCAGTCCTCTCCCTCAAGGGGAGGAGGCACGACCGATCTGGATAACTAACAAATATTCACGTCAATTAGTTCATAAATGGAGAGCGGAAGAACAGGCTATTTTAGTTGGGACAACTACAGTAATTCAAGATAACCCGAAATTGGATGTGCGGGATTGTGCAGGTGAAAACCCCTTACGATTGATACTGGATAAAAATCTGAGAATTCCGGAAAATTACAATTTGTTGGATGGAAGCATAAAAACAATCATTTTTACTGGGAAAAATCAGAGGGAACGTAGTAATCTAATTTATGCTAAAATTGATTTTTCTAAAAATATTCCCCTACAAATTTGTGATTTTTTATATAAAAATGAAATTCAGTCCTTAATTGTTGAGGGCGGCACCCGAACCCTACAAACCTTCATAGATTTAAATTTATGGGATGAAGCAAGAATTTTTAAAGGTAACGCTACATTTTTAGAAGGTATAAAAGCCCCTACCATCAAAGGCGTAGAAATTTCAAATACAAAGTTGAAATCTGATTCGTTAAAAATTTTAAAAAATACCTAGCCCTGAAAGCGTCCCAAACCCTTTCGGGGTTAAAAGCTAACCAATTGGAAAACACCGACACCTATAAAACCATAAAAAGACCTTCAGAAGAAGCCCTATTTAAAGATAGAGGCAGTAAATTTTTGGGCTATGCTTATCCAATTCAAAATGAAGACGAAGTAAAACCGATTATAGAAAGTCTAAAAAGTCAACATCATAAAGCACGGCATTGGTGTTATGCGTGGCAAATTGGTGTCGAAAATGTGCAATATCGCGTTAATGATGATGGAGAGCCGAACAATTCTGCCGGACAGCCTATTTATGGACAAATTCTATCTAAAGAATTAACAAATGTTTTGGTTGTGGTAGTTCGTTATTTTGGCGGCACAAAATTGGGAGTTGGCGGATTGGTAAATGCTTATAAAACTTCTGCACAAATGACATTGGAATCTTCAAAAGTTATTGTCAAAACTATTGATGTTCAGTTTAAAATTTCATTTGGATATGCTCATATGAATACCGTAATGAGAACCATTACAACTTATGGTGCTACTATTTTAGAGCAAAAAATGGAGTTGAAATGTGAGTTTATAATCGCGATTAGAAAAAGTGAAGCAGAAAAAGTAAAAGATGCGTTTGAAGGGTTAAAAAGTGTGAGGGTTTTGGAAGTTTAGATTTATTTTATATTACACTTAAAATGTATCCAATAATTATGAGAATAAACGAAGAAATTAAGAACCATTTTTTCGATTTATAAATATTCGATATTAAATTCCAGCAATATAAGTATATAAAAAGGGGAATCATAAAACCTGTAATCGGAAAATCTTTTTCAATTGTCAATTCGGTACTAGCTAAGAACCAAAACATTCTCAATAGAAACAGAAGTGTTCCATAGAAAATCCAAATTGGATTTATCTGAGCCATTCTTAAATGTATTTTTTTTCTCCTATAAGTAACAAAAGGGTTGCTCATCCACAAATATGTAGTAAAGCAAAAAGAGACTCCAACAGATGTAAATGCAATTAAAATATAATTATAGGTAGTAATTTCATAATCTAAACTCCAATCGTCTATGTACATTCCAAAATTGCAAACCCTTAGAGTAAATCGAAAAAGGAAATTTAGAACAATACTATATCCGATTCCGATTATTACACCACTGTAAAACCGAAACTTTCCAATTTCGCCAATTGTAAGGCCAGGTTTTAGTTTTTTCAATTTAGCGTAATGTTTGTCTCGAATCAAATTATATATAAAATAATAGCTATTACTAGAGTTATGAATATCAGACCAACCCTTCCGTTCCAGTTTTGGTCTAAAACTTCCTTGTAAGAATATTTATTTTTTAAGAAAAGCCACCTTATAAATGCTCCTAACTTTATAACAAGCAAGTCACGTAAAAATTGAACTAAAAAATCTTCCATAGTTTCATTTTAAGCATGTAGGTAAAATTTCTATAATTATTATTAAATATAGTACCATTCATTAATTCCTCAAAAACAACCTTTTAACTTCTCCAAAATATAATCTGGGGCTTTGGTAGGGCGGTTTCTTTCAATATCAATAAATACCAATGCTGTGGTTGCTTTTGTCAATAACTCATTGGCTTCGTTGTAAAGTTCGTAGGCAAATTCAATTTTGAACCCAGGCTCTTTCAATAATATGGTCTTTAAGGTCAATAAATCGTCATATTTGGCAGGTTTTAGGTAATTTATATTCATGTTAATTACGGGTAGCATAATACCTAATTCTTCCATTTTTTTATAAGACATACCCAAATTCCGAAGCCATTCAACCCTTCCCATTTCAAAATACTGAGCGTAATTTCCATAATAGACATATTTCATCTGATCGGTCTCGCCGTAACGTACTCTAATGTTTATTTCATGGTTCAACATAAATTTCTTATATTTGGCGTGAGAGTTTACGTAAAAAAAAATTGAAAAACAATAGGAAAAGAATTTTTTATAATAAAAATTATTCACATTTTTGTAGCTCAAAATAAGTGAGAGCGTAATCCCAATTTTAGGCTCTTTGTCTAACCAACAAAACTAAATAATACTAATGAGTAAAACTGCTACTTCAGTTTGGAATAATTGTTTGTCTTTTATTCAAGATAATATCAAACCACAAGCCTACAAAACTTGGTTTGAACCAATTAAACCCGTAAAGATTGCTGGAGACGCGTTAACTATTCAAGTTCCAAGTAAGTTTTTTTATGAATGGTTAGAAGAGCATTACATTAAACTATTAAGAGTTGCTTTGGTAAGGGAATTAGGTGAGGATGCCAAACTGGTCTATGATGTAAGGATGGAAAACGCATATAGCAGTAAAAATCCTCATACTGTAAAAATTCCAAGTTCCAATAGAAAACCATTTAACAGTCAAGGCATTACAGTTCCTTTAGAAATTGATAAACGTGAACTGAGAAATCCTTTTATTATTCCGGGAATACAAAAAGTTAAAATTGAATCCCAACTAAATCCCAATTATAATTTTGATAGTTTTATAGAAGGTGACTCTAACCGATTGGCACGTTCTGCAAGTATGGCGGTTGCCAATAAGCCTGGCGGAACATCTTTTAATCCTTTACTGATTTATGGAGGGGTAGGTCTGGGCAAAACGCATTTATCTCACGCCATAGGAGTTGATATTAAAGATAAATATCCGGAAAAAACAGTACTGTATATCTCCGCTGAAAAGTTTACACAACAGTATATAGATTCCGTAAAAGGAAATACACGCAACGATTTTATCCATTTTTATCAGATGATCGACGTGTTGATTGTCGATGATGTTCAATTTTTATCAGGTAAATCAGGCACACAAGATGTATTTTTCCATATTTTTAACCATTTACATCAAAACGGAAAACAGGTAATTTTAACATCAGATAAGGCACCTGTGGATATGCAGGATATTGAGCAGCGTCTATTATCTCGTTTTAAATGGGGTTTATCTGCCGAATTGATGGCACCCGATTACGAAACAAGAATATTGATATTACAGAAAAAACTATTTAGAGACGGAGTAGAGATGCCCGACGATATAGTTGAGTATATAGCAAAAAATATAAAATCTAACGTTAGAGAGCTTGAAGGTGTGCTAATTTCTATGATAGCACAAGCATCTTTTAACCGTAAAGAATTTACGTTGGCCCTAACAAAACAAATAGTTGACAAATTTGTAAAAAATACAAAACGTGAGGTTTCTATAGATTATATTCAAAAAGTAGTTTCTAAATACTTTGAAATGGATGTAACCACATTACAATCCAAAACCCGTAAACGTCATATAGTACAGGCACGTCAGTTAGCTATGTATTTTGCAAAACGGATGACCAAGGCGTCTTTGGCCAGTATTGGTTCACAAATTGGCAGTAGAGACCATGCCACAGTATTACATGCCTGTAAAACTGTTGATAACCTTACCGAAACAGATAAGCAGTTCAGAAAATACGTTGATGACATAACTAAAAAGCTATCATTTTAATCCCACAAAAATGACACGTATATTAATGGTTTGCCTCGGCAATATCTGTCGTTCACCATTAGCCGAAGGTATTTTAAAATCGAAAGTCGATTCTCAAAAAGTTTTTATTGATTCTGCTGGAACAGGTGGTTACCACATCGGTAAATTGCCCGATAGTCGTTCAATTGCAGTTGCAAAAAAATATAATCTAGATATTACCGATCAACGTTGCCGTAAATTTAAACAGTCAGATTTTGACGAGTTTGATTTGATTTTTGTAATGGATGCTTTTAATAAGGAAGATGTTTTGAGTTTAGCAAGAAATGAAAACGACAGAGCTAAAGTCAAAATGATTTTGAACGAAGTTTTTCCAAATGAAAATGTTGATGTTCCAGACCCCTATCATGATACCGAACGTGGTTTTGAGAATGTATATCAAATGCTAAACAGGGCATGTGCCATAATTGCAGATAAATTGAACAATGGCCAATACTAAAGGAAAGTTATATTTAATCCCCACCACATTGGGCGACAACGAGCCGTTAGAAGTTTTACCAATGTCGGTGAAAAAAATAATTGAGCGAACCAATCATTATATCGTTGAAAACGAAAAGTCAGCAAGACGATTTATAAAAAAAATCTCACCTAGAAAATCACAACCCAATTTAACAATATATCTTCTTGATAAATTTACTAACGATTTGGAAATTCAACACTATTTAGATGTTTGTATGGATGGTGTTAATGTGGGGTTGCTGTCGGAGGCTGGTGTACCAGCCGTTGCAGATCCTGGGTCTTCAATTGTTCAATTAGCTCATCAGAAAAACATTAGTGTTGTGCCTCTGGTAGGTCCATCTTCCATTGTCATGGCAATGATGGCATCAGGTTTAAACGGTCAAAATTTTGCGTTTAACGGCTATTTACCGATAGAAAAAGCAGAACGAAAGAAAAGCATCAAACAGTTGGAGAAATTGTCTTTCGACAAAGACCAATCACAAATCTTTATTGAGACACCTTACCGTAACGAAAAGTTAGTTGAGGATTTATTGCAGTCATTGTCCGACCAAACACAACTCTGTATAGCTGTAGATATTACTTTGCCCACAGAATTCATTAAAACTTTGTCGATTGCTGATTGGAAAAAGCAAAAATTAAATTTACATAAGCGACCTGCAATTTTTATACTTCATAAAATGTAAAAATCCCCAATAATTAAATTGAGGATTTTAGTTGATAACCAGTAGTTTTTTTAATTACAATACAGGATGTCTGTTTGCTTCTACAAAAGAAGTGTCATAGCCCGCAAATTTCTTTATATAATAGCTTATGCTGCTACCATAGGCATCTTCAAAATTTTCTTGCCCGTAACTACGTAAGTATATTTTTACATTACCGGCACCTGCTAAGTGGGCTGCTGCCAAAATACCAGACTCTGTAATTTTAACACCGTTAATCCTTTTACCTACAAACCTTTTAATATCTCTTTTAAGAATCCATTTGTTTACGGAGCATAGTGCTAAAAAAGCATCTTCTTGTAATTCAGGATCTTTTAAAAACTCGGCAGTGTCATAAATCTTAAAACGCTTTAAAGTGCCTTTACCAAATTGGTATTTTCCCAAATAACCGTAGGTATTCACTCTGTCATACTTACCTTGCGATTCTTTAAAGGCCAATGCTTCTTTAAAACCAACAAAGGATTTACCTGTTACTGGAGAGTCAAAAAAGTCAATAGGTTTGTTTTCTTGTGGAACTGTTGCAAAATAATCTGTACTAGGTACGTTGTATTTTGCTGTTTTAGTTTCTATTTTATACATATCGGTAAAACCATATATGGTAAAAACAGTTACTAATACTACGAATAGTTTACTAGTTTTCTTTTTCATTGTTGATGCATTAAAGGGGTTAAACGCATTTTCAATTCAGTCGGCAAATTTACAACAAATATTTTAAATAGAATAAATTTTTAAAATATTGAAAATCAACATATTAAAAATACATAGGATGGAATTTAGCCTTTCCTTGGGAAGAAATTTCAAGTGTTGGGGCGGGAATTTTAATAAAATTAATAGTTGAAAAGAGTGTTTTTATAAATTTTGATTCTGTCTTTATTTTAGTGAGATCTACATCTAGACTCAAATAAAATTGCCTGATTCTTTCTGGTCTAACATTGAGACTGGTCTGTATAAGGTAATCATCGCTTCCACTAATCATACCATCTGCACCATAGCCTACCGCTACATTCAACCATTTAGGAAAACGACTTTCTTTAGCAAACGACCATATATTGGCAGATAACCAATACGTTTGACCATTATAATCTTTTAAAGTTTGTTCTAAAAAGCTTTCCCCTAATAATTCAGGACGTTGTTCAGCATATTTTGTGGTGTGAAACGAATATTTCATTAAAATTCGCTGTTCGTTCCATAATAATTCTTGCCCAATTAAGAGTCCCGCACCAGAAGCATTTGCTAAAATGTCTGACGGGGAAAATCCCCATTCTTTAGAAAATCCATCAAAAATTTCCACGGCACTTAAAAACCCGAAGCCCAAAGTTGCTCCATAGATTAATTGATTTTTTTTACTCTCACCTGCCCAATCTAATAAGTCCATTCCCACTTTTCCTACATAATATGCTCCCATTGCATGTCCTACTTTATCCATTTGCAACCAATCGTTACTGTCATTAATTGTATGGAACGAGGAGGAATCGTAATTGGCGTACCACAATTGGTGCATACCCACCAAAGTTAGACTTGCAGCAGCAGCTTCTGTGATATAAACCGTATTTCTGCGTTTAATATTTAAGCTATCGGATTTTTCCCAAAAAGAAGATTTTTGTTGTGCAACGTTTGAAAAACTGAAAAAAACAAGAAAAACGAAAATTAATAATTGTTTAAAGATAGTTGCTTGTAAACGACGGTTCTCGGCACACCACGCCATAGGCGTAGCACTTGAACTGACATTTAGTAATAAATTTATAGATAACTTCAAAAACCAAATACTTTAAATAGACAACAAAAGTAATTAGATTTATCTATTTACGCCTTGCTTATTCAACCATTGTTGATATTCTCTGGCATTGGCGTTATGCTGAGCCAACGTTCTGGCAAATTTATGAGAACGCATATCTTCAATATTGGCACACATATAATAATACTCATGCTTTTCGGAATTCAATACCGCGTCAATTGAAGAAATATCCGGCATGGCAATTGGAGCAGGAGGTAGGCCTGTATTTTTGTAGGTATTATATGGCGAATCAATCAAAAGATCAGCATTTAACACACGTTTTACCTCATAATCTTGACCATGCTTTTGTTTCAATGCAAAAATGACCGTTGGATCGGCTTGTAATGCCCAACCATCTTTTAAACGGTTTAGGTAAAGCCCTGCCACCGTTGGTCGTTCATTTACATTGGCGGTTTCTTTTTGCACGATAGAAGCTAAGGTCGTTACATCGTTTTTGGACATATTTAGTTTCTTGGCTTTGGCAATTCTATCCTCGTTCCAAAATCGATTGTATTCTTTTAACATTCTGTCTCTAAAACTCTCGGCAGAGGTATTCCAATAAAATTCATAGGAATTAGGAATAAATATGCCCAATGCACTCGCTTTGTTAAAATTATTTTTACTTAGAAATTCCTTATCGGTCAAGGCATTTAAAACCTGTACCGAATCGGGTTCTATTTGAGCTGCTATTCTACCCGCAAGTTTTTCTAAGGTATCTTGATTGTTAAAAGTAAGTGTTAGTGGTGTCTGTTTTCCACTTCGCAATAAATCGATAAGGGCATTATTGCTCATCCCTTTTTCAATAACATATTTACCGGCCTTAATTACATTAGGATAATTCTTTTTGTTGGCAACCCAAACAAAACTGTCAATATTATCAACTACAGGCTCTATTATTTCTTTAATTTCATCAAATGAAGCATCGGTGGGAATATAAACCGCGGTATCTTCTTTTACATTGGAGCCATAAATTTTTCCATAGAATTTGTACCCTATCAAAGCCCCAACAATAAGGACAATTGCAATTATGGTCAGTATTATCTTTTTAATATTCATGAATTTAGTAATTGGAATAAAACTTCATCTTTAAAATTACCTTCGGTAAAAATCCATTCTTTTTTAATGCCCACTTTAACGAAGTTATGTTTTTTAAACAGTTTTATGCTTTTTTTATTGTCCGTAGTAATATTGGCAAATAATTGATGTAAGTTAAGTTTGTTAAAACTATAATCTATCAACAATTCCAATGCTTCAGAGGCAAAGCCTTTCTGCTGTTCATTTTCTAAGATTAGAATTCCTATTCCGGCACGTTTGTGCTGTGGGTTAAAATCGAAAAGGTCAATTAACCCAACAGTTTTATTCGACTTATTTTCAGCAATAACCAGCCTTAATTGTTTAGCCTCATAAATATCTTGGTGGGCATTTGCTAAGTATCGTTTTAAAATATTCTTAGAGTATGGAGTTTGAGTACTACTCACTTCCCAAAAAGAAGCATCATTTTCAACGGCATATAAAAAATCAAGATCCTCAGGTTCTAAAGCTCTTAAGTGGGTATTATTTCCGAATAATGCTTGCATTTATACCTTATATTTCAAATTGCCCTTTAAATACTTGTGTTGCTTTCCCTTTTAAAAACACATTTCTGTAAACATGATTATCGGTATCAAAAGAAACTTCCAAAACACCTCCTAAAGTTTCCAAAAATATATTGGTGCTGTTAGTTTTATTCGATTTATGGGCAGAAATGGCAACCGCTGTAACCCCGGTACCACAACTTAAGGTTTCATCTTCAACACCACGCTCGTAAGTACGAACCTTAAAGGTATTTTCGTTTTTTTGTTCAACAAAATTTACATTGGTTCCACTCTCTAGGTACGGTGAACCATATCTTATTTTTTTTCCTTTATTATAAACATCAAAATTATCAATATCTTCTACAAATGCAATATGGTGCGGCGAACCGGTATCCAAAAACAAATAATCCGTAAATTCTTCAATATCAGTTACGTCTTTCATTTTTAGACTTACAACATCGTCGTTGATTTTAGCCTCGTGCAAACCGTCAATAGCATCAAATGTTGTATTCTTGTTAACAATCGTCAAATGCTTTGCAAATGCTACAATACATCTGCCGCCATTACCGCACATGCTACCTTCCTTACCATCGGCATTGTAGTATATCATGGTGAAATCCTGCAATTTTGACAGTTCTAAGAGTATTAAACCATCTGCACCTATGCCAAATTTTCGGTCGCAAAGTCGTTCAATCAATTTGGTATCGTTTTTGGGAAATATTTGTTGACGATTATCAATCATAATGAAATCGTTTCCCGTACCTTGATATTTATAAAATGAAATTTGATTCATTTGGCAAATGTAATCAATTTTTTTCCTGCTTCCGCAGGAATGACAACTTCCTGCTTTTGCGGGAATGACAATTATAAAGCTGTTAAAGTACAGTTAATATTGGCGTTAAAGTATAGTTAAAGTCAAATTTGATATAAAATAAGGTACTAATTTTGAATGTTGTATAAAACAAGAATCTAAATATAAAACAATATAAAAATGAAGAAAATAATAAGTTTAGTTTTTGCCTCAATTTTGGGCGGAGCAATAGCCTTAGGAACTTATGTTTACGTCATAGGTAATACCGAAATTATTAACAATACGGAAACGGCTAACCAGCCAAAAGTAGTTCAAGCCAATTATACTATACCGAGTTCTAGTTACGCTGCTGAAGCCACTGATTTTACAAAGGCCGCCGAAGAAACCGTACATGCGGTAGTACACGTTAAAAATGTTTCTGTTTCAAGATCCAACCCCCTAGTCGAATTTTTCTATGGAGCTGATGCCGGTGGTGGTGGAAAAACTACGATAGGAACGGGTTCGGGAGTAATTATTTCCCCGGATGGATATATTATTACAAACAATCACGTAATTAGAGGTGCAAAAGAACTGGAAATTACATTGAACAACCAGAGATCGTACCCCGCAGAAGTGATTGGAGCTGACCCAACTACGGATATTGCTTTAATAAAAATTAGTGGAGAAGATCTTCCTTTTGTTTCGTTCGCTAATTCAGATAATGTAAAAGTAGGCGAATGGGTGTTGGCCGTTGGTAATCCTTTTAATTTAACTTCAACGGTTACCGCTGGTATTGTTAGTGCAAAGGCGAGAAATATTAATATTTCAGGTGGTAGAATGATCGAGTCTTTTATTCAGACAGATGCTGCCGTTAATCCGGGAAATAGCGGTGGAGCTTTGGTTAATGTCAGAGGTGAGTTGGTCGGTATTAATACCGCAATCACCTCGCAAACAGGATCTTATGTTGGGTATTCTTTTGCGGTACCTTCTAATATCGCTAAAAAGGTTATTGAAGATTTAATGGAGTTTGGAGATGTTCGTGCCGCATATTTGGGGATAAATCCAGCTGAATTAAATGCAAAAGTTGTAAAAGAACTAGATTTGAACCAAACACAGGGTGTTTTGGTGGCTGATGTTACAAAAAATGGCGGGGCAATAAAGGCTGGAATAGAGAAGAATGATATTATCGTACAAATAGACCAAATAAAGATTAATAAGTTTTCTGATTTAAAAGGGTTTTTAAGTACGAAAAGACCTGGAGATGTTGTTAATGTAACCGTTTTAAGAAACGATAAAGAAAAGGAGTTTGAAGTAAAACTCAGTAATCAGTTTGGTAAAGAAACCATAGATAAGTTAGATTTTTCTAAAAATTTACTAGGTAATCTTGAAAAAATATCTAAAAAAGAGGCCGCTAAATACCGCATAAATTATGGTTTACAGCTAAAAAGTGTTAAAAGTCCATTCTTGTTAGAAGAGGGTGTAAAGCCTGGTAATATTATTTTAAAATTAGCTGAAGAGAAAGTGTATGATGTGCAAGATGCTGAAGATATATTAAGAAAAAATAAAGGCGAATGGATAATTGTGCAAATATTAAATAGTGAAGGTTATGTGGAATATCCTAGAATATATGTAAGTAATTAATATTATTTAAGTTTTAGTTATTTAAACCGTCTCAAAAATGAGACGGTTTTTTTGTACTAAATCTTTTACGAAAACGTTTGAAATACTAACTTTGTATAAAATTTTAAAGCATGTCATCAGACCAAACTTACGAATCAGAATTAGCGTTTCAAGCCGATAGAAGAAGAGCTGCCGTTGAGTTTATTAAAATAATCAGCGATTCTTGGTATGACGACGCTATTGAGCTTGTACTTTTCAGAAATCAGTTAATCAACAGAAATGTAAGTGAAATTCTCAATTTAATAGAATATGCCAGTGAGTTTGTGCAAAAGCCTATCTCTATTTTTGATGCTGTTGAAATTTCAAGGGCAATTAAAGAAGTTGATCTTCCACCTGCAAAATTGGATATTGGTAAATTGGCCTATGAATTTCATTTGGCCGAGGATGAGGAAGATGTGGTAGATTTTGTGAGCAATAAATTAAAAGGAGCCGAAAAAGACAATGGTATTGAGCCAAAAGATGTGGTGCTGTATGGATTTGGTAGAATAGGAAGACTTGTGGCAAGGGAATTAATGGTAAGAACAGGTAAGGGCAAACAGATGCGTTTGCGTGCCATTGTAACCCGTGGAGAAATTACAGAAACCATTTTAGAAAAAAGGGCTTCATTATTGAGAAATGACTCCGTACACGGAAAATTTCCCGGCACAGTAAAAGCCGATATTGAAAATAGTGCTCTAATAATTAATGGCACTACGGTTTATATGATTACTGCCAATAATCCGGAAGATATAGACTATACTGAATATAGCATTAACGATGCTCTAATTATAGATAATACTGGGGCATTTAGAGATAAAGAATCCTTAAGCCGTCATTTACTCAGTAAAGGGGCTGATAAGGTTTTACTAACTGCTCCTGGTAAAGGTGTACCCAATATAGTTCACGGTGTTAATCATTTTGATTATGATCCGGATGAAGTTTCTATTTTTTCAGCGGCTTCTTGTACTACCAATGCCATAACACCTGTTTTAAAAGTTATGGAAGACAGTTTTGGCATTATTAGTGGCCATTTAGAAACCATTCATGCCTACACGAATGACCAGAATTTAGTTGACAATATGCACAAAAAATACCGTAGGGGAAGGGCTGCAGCATTAAATATGGTTATTACCGAAACAGGAGCGGGTAGTGCAGTTTCAAAAGCATTGCCATCACTGGAAGGAAAATTATCTTCAAATGCTATTCGAGTTCCGGTTCCTAATGGTTCGTTGGCAATTTTAAATTTACGGTTGGATAATTCTACCAGTAAATCCAGCCTAAATTCCGTAATGAAAAAATATGCCTTGGAAGGTGATTTGGTTGAGCAAATTCAATATTCTTTGAGTAATGAATTAGTCTCTTCGGATATTGTGGGTACTTCAGCTCCTGCCATTTTTGACAGCAATGCAACCATTGTAACCGATGATGGTAAAACCGCAATAATTTATGTTTGGTACGATAATGAATATGGGTACAGTCATCAAGTAATAAGATTGGCCAAACACATTTCTAAAGTTAGACGGTTTACCTATTATTAATAGTTGTAAGTCAGGCGGTAGAGGATCGAATTGAAAAAAGATACAATTTTAATTAAAATTGTATCTTTATCTTTTAATTAACCCTCACTATCATGTTTCAAAAAATTACCCTCCTGGTTGTTCTATTAAGTTTTACATTTAGTTTTGCTCAACAAAAAAGAAGTCTTACCCATGATGATTACGATTTATGGAAAAGAATTGAAAATCCACAAGTTTCTGACAATGGTAAATTAGTAGTTACTACTGTCGCCACAGCTACAAATAGGGGAGATGGTTATTTGCAAATTTATAATGCAAAAACTGGTAAAAGCACTAAATTTCATAATGGACGTGGAGCAAAGATATCTAATGACAATAATTATATATTCTTTTTACAAGAGCCCGATTATCAAACGGTTAGAAAAGAAAAAAAGAAAGAAGTTAAAAAGGACGAAATGTCTAAAAACAAGCTTTTTATTTATGATGTTGACCAAAACAAGATTGTTGATAGTGTATTAAGGGTAAAAAGTTTTGATGTTCCTAAAAAATATGATGACTGGATTGTTATAGAAAAATTCAAGAATCTAAAAAATGTCATTCCTGCGGAGGCAGGAACCAAAAAAGATACCGCTAAGACCAAAAGAGATAGTCTCAAACCATCTACTGATGAGAAGAAAAAAGACAGTGTAAAAAAGAAAAATCCTGCTTTGGAAGCGGATTATGCGTTGGTTTATAATTTAAAAAATAAAATTTCCGATACTATTTTCCATATCAAATCTTTTAAGTTGGCAGAAGAAGCACAAGCATTATACTTTACAAAGACCAAAACTAAAAAGAAAGGTGATATTGGTGTATTTCAATATGATTTTCAGAATGGAAATGAAAAGGTAATTGACACTGGCAGATATGTTTATGATCGGTTGGCTATTGACAAAAAAGGGAAATATTTAGCCTATCTATCCGCTAAAGATTCTATAGGTAAAGACTCCTTAAAGTATGAATTATTTTATCTGGCAAACAATAACTTAAAGCAGATTACGGATACCTTGGGCAAGAATTTACGCAAGGATTGGGAATTAAGCGGAGTCCAAACACCCTATTTTTCCGAAAATGCCAAAAGACTTTATTTTTACTCCAAGCCAACGGTAACATTTAATATTGATACCACATTATTAAAAGAAGAAATTCCTGAAGTTGATGTGTGGAATTATAAGGATAAATTGATTCAACCCGAGCAAAAATCGAAATTGGAAGATTTAAAAGACAAAGCTTATTTATCATTTGTAAATCTTACTAATGATAACGTTGTTGCTTTGCATGATGAAACTTTGGATTATGTGCTTTTGGATGATGATAAGGAACAAAAATATGTGTTGGGCCATACATCTAGTCCTTATGATGTTTCGCGTTCGTGGGAATATCCTTGGTTGTCAGATTATTATATTGTAAACACTGAGACCGGTTCAAAAGAACTAGCTCTTGAAGGCACTTCTGCCCGTCCGAATTTATCACCTGACGGCAATTTTGCCGTTTATTTTGATAGCGAAAGTCAACATTGGTGGTCTTTAAACTTAAGCAGCAACGAAAAAAGAAATTTAACGCAGAACTTAGGTATTCCTTTTTATGACGTTGAAAACGATATACCTGCTGCTGCAGGTTCTTATCGATTCGGCGGATTTGATAAAGAAGGTGCAGCTTTGTTAAACGATCAATTTGATATTTGGAAAGTTGATTTGTCGAGCGATAAAAATCCAATAAATATTACCAAAGACGGACGTGCAAAAAATATTGAATACCGACCCTTAAGATTAGATTTTGAGTATAGAAATAATGCTACTTATTTTAAAAAGCAGTTATTAATTGAAGCTTTTGATAAAACAAATAAAACAAGCACACTTTTAGGACTAAATCCAAAAAACTATAAAAAGCAGGAGATATTGAATCCAGATAATATGCTGTTAAGTGGATTTAGAAAAGCGAAAGAAACTGATATATTACTTTACGAAAAAGAGAATTTTCAAACTTTTCCAGATTTGCATTATTTTGATGGTAAAAAATCAAAACGGATTACAGATGCCAATCCACAACAAAAAGATTTTTTATGGGGAACTTCAGAAAAATTCAGTTGGACGGCGTATGACGGTACAAAATTAGACGGTATTATTTACAAACCCGAAAACTTTGATGCCACTAAAAAATACCCAATGATAAGTTACTTCTACGAAAAACGTAGTGATAATTTAAACAGTTACCATACACCGAGACCAAGTGCATCAACGGTAAATATGAGTTATTTGGTAAGCAACGGTTACGTGGTTTTTGTTCCGGACATTGTTTATCAAGAAGGGAAACCGGGCCAAAGTGCATATAATTGTATTGTTTCGGGTATTGAAGCGGTTGAAAAATTAGGTTATATAGATTCAGATAATATTGCCATACAAGGTCAAAGTTGGGGCGGTTATCAAGTAGCATATATCGTTACCAAAACCAGTAAATTTAAAGCGGCCATGGCGGGTGCACCGGTAAGTAATATGACTTCGGCTTATGGTGGAATTCGTTGGCAAAGTGGTTTGAGCAGGGCCTTTCAATATGAAAAAACGCAGAGTAGAATTGGTAAAAGCCTTTGGGAAGGGTTTGATCTGTATATAGAAAATTCACCTTTATTTGGTATTCCAAATATTGAAACCCCTTTGTTGATGATGCACAACGATGCCGACGGTGCGGTACCCTATTACCAAGGAATAGAAATGTTTATGGGCATGCGTAGGTTAAATAAACCTGTTTGGTTATTGGTATATAATAATGAAGCTCATAATTTGAGAAAAAATAAAAACAGGCAAGATCTTTCCATACGAATGATGCAATTTTTTGACCATTATTTAAAAGGAGCTCCTGCACCAAAATGGATGACAGAGGGTTTACCTGCAGTTAGAAAAGGAAAAGATTTTGGGTATGATTTAGAGGAGAATTAACTATTTTTTCATTTTTTCCATTGATGAAAAAACGAAACAAAAAAATCTAGTCTGTACGAGGAAATTGCTTCGCAACATTCATTCTCGAAACTACATGCTTAAAGCTGACGCTTTGCAATTCCGTTTCTTCATTCATTATTTCTTGCGTACAGACGCCACCAACCGATATTATATTCGTTTAATATTCTTGGGTCGAAATACTAAAAAAAGCCTCTTAATTTTTCTTTCTATACAATCGAAAATAATACCAAGCAGCAATACCACCAATAAAGGAAAACAATGCCAACATCCAAAATACATGTTGATGTCCTGTTTTTCCGGGTGAATTATCCAATAAATACCCCATTGCAGGTCCCGCAAAAATATCTGGAGTGTATCCTACTAAGGATATTAAACCGACTGCTGTTCCCGTAAGTACCAATGGAATTTGTCCTCTTTGCATTACCGCAAAATAAAGCGAACGTGCCGCGTAAACACCAGTAGCTACAATTAATGTGGAAATAAAAAACAAAGCGGTTTGCGAACCTGAAACAATACCCGTAGCAAATAACAATGCCCCTAAAAATGAAACTATAAAACTGATCAATAACCAATAGGTAGTTTGCGAACGATCGGCTAAAATACCAATGGCGACACCAACAACAGGACGAATAAACAACAAAAAGGTTCCTACTTTGGCGGAATCTACTTGGTCGTACAATAGTACATCTTGGGCGTAAAGCGAAAATACATCGGTTAGTTTGTAGCCTACATAGGCACATAAAATAATAATCATTAATAGCCAAACCGAAGGTAATCGTAATACTTCACGTATTTGAGATGTACTTATTTTATCCAATAGGATATCCTTTTCAGCATCTTTATCAATTTTCATAAAGAACCATACCAATATGCCTACAACAGCAACTATTGCAGATGTTGTCAGAATTACATATTTAAATGCAGCCCTACTTTCGGTTACGCTAGCTTCGACAATGGTTGAAGTAATAAATAGTGAAAAAATAACTACTCCCATGGCTCCAAATAAAGCCCCAACCAAACCACGACCACCGTCTAAAAAACCAAATGCTTTGCCTTGTGAAGCGGTTCCGCCCCAAACGCGTGTTGCTTTTATCATGGGTGCCCAAAATAAAAATATAGTGGTAAAACCCCAATAACCATATAAAATTTTAAGTACACCATAACTGGGAAATTTAGCATACACCAAACCGCCTAAGGCGGTCATCCAAAGGGCGACAGCAATTAATTTTCGGGGAGCAAACTTATCTGCTAAAGGCCCACCAAAAGGGTAGGAGACTAGAGCAACAATACCATAGACGGAGTAACACAACCCTAATTCTACATTGGTTAATGCAAACGCATCTAAAACCGTAGGTCTAAATACCCGTGCCAATACAAAGGGCAGTATAAATACAGACTCCCCAGCCAAAATAAGTAGTAATAAATAATACCAAGGTGCTTTTCTGGGGTTCATGGTTATAAAAGTAAGGTATATTTAGTTAATGGAAGAAGAAGACTTGAGTTATGCCTCAAATAATAGGATAAATTAATTGAAACAAAACCTTGGTTTTTAGATTAGTTCATTGTTCCGGATAGTTTTTTATTCACCCATTACATCAAATTCGTCTACATTTCCGCTTTCTTCAATTTCTTGTATTTGCTTTTCAGTCGGCTTTATTTCAGTTCCGTTTTTGTCATAGAATTTCCAATTCTCATTTAGAAATCCAATGTTAATTTCATCTCCACCTTCGCAGGTAGTTTCAATCTGTTTTTTGTCAATTATATAAATTCCTTTTGCTTTTAATTGTCCGTTTTCGTGATAATAATTCCACTCTCCAATTTTGTAGCTATAAATTATGTCACAAGGTCCAGCAATACAGCAATTCACATAAGAGTCAGTTTTGTATTCTCCAGTTTCCTTCAGTTTCCCATTCTCATAAAATTCAGACCACAATCCAATTCGAGCAGCTTTTGATAAGAAGTCAGAATCAATTTGTCCAATACTTTTTAATAATCCATTTTCATAAAATACCATTTCCGTTTTTTTAGAATTCTGTTCTGATTCTGAAACTATTTTAGTCGATTTACAACTAAAAAGGCAACCTAAAATTAGAATGTATAATGGTATTTTCATATTTCCGTCAAATTACTTACTCTGACCTCCTAAAGGTAGTTCTGCTTAAAGAACGAAGATACAAAAAAGAGTGAGATAACGTAGTGCTGAATAGCACTTAGCAACTTTGGTTGGAGTAACTCATGCCAAATCGTTTACAACCTATTTGACTGGATATATTAACCATACATGGAGCAAAATAAGCGGGTACAACCTCTTTGCAACTGTTGAAATGGGTAGTGGGAAAAATTAAAACATCCGTTAAAACAATCTGAAACCGGTCAATATTTAGTCCAATAGGTGTTTTTTGGTGCTTGTGCAACGGTTACCTTGTTGTACGTAGTATTTATAATTTAGAAGCTGAAGGTTTGTCGCTCGTAGCATCTATTACTACAACTGTTAATTTAACATTGTTCTTTTTTCCAACCCTATCAGCTACTTTATTAATATCAGTTACTTTTTTTAAGTCGTTTTCTGTATAACAGATAACCAAGAAGAAGCCTTTTTTAATATCCTCAACTTTTAAATATTTTATTAATTGTTTATCTAAACCATTCCAAAATTTTGTGTTTTTGGCAAGTTTGACTTCTATTAAAGCTCTATTTTCATAACCTGATGAAAATTTAAAATCAACAGGCCCTCTACCTAAATTTACTTCTCTATTTAAATCGATATTGTTGGCTTTACAATAATGCTTTACAATTCCTGTGAATATCAATTGAGAAGCTTCTTCACTTTTTGGTTTAGTTCCTTTATCATCCCAAAGTAATTTATAGCCTGAATTATTTTCTATAAATTGTTCGTATTGCTCAATTACTTCTTGTACAAATTGGTCAAATTCCTTTTGGTTTTTAGCGATAATAAAATTATACGCATTTTCTTTAGCGTATTTAGCAGTTTCAGTTGCCCATTTGTAATAACCTTTAGGATCTTTTACAACATCGTAAGGATTTGAACCAGTTTTGTTTCTGTGTTCTTCATATTCTTTAACCCAATCTCTATTTTGTCTTGCAACTTCTATAATATCTGATTTCTTGATTTGTCTTTTAACTTCAATACTGTATTGGTCTCTTATTTCTTCATTCTTGTTTGACCAGCAATAATCCCAAAATTCATCTGCACTGATAGTTGGTAATTCCCTTAAGAATTCTCTTGGAACTAATAAGACTGCTTTTTTAGTATAGGGATTGATTGGTAATTCAACTACTTTATCTTTCCATCTTGTAAATTTATTATCGAAAAAAAACTGATTAATTCTTATTTTCTCTGTTGTAACCGAGTGGCTTTTGCAAATTGTTTGAGTGTATTCTATTAATTCTTTTTTGAGAAGAGTTGCTGTCATATCACTAATTCTATCACAACCAAATCCCTCATTGAATAAACCAATTTCTTCGAAGTGGTCAAGGTTTGTAATTCCCATTCGGATTGAGTCAAATACTGAATCCACAATCATTTTTGAAAATCCACCGCCAGAATCAGAGCCACCAGTTCCTCTGGAAGCATATCCTAAACAAATTTCTTCTACTTCTGGAAATGTCATCATACTTAAGAGTTGTCTATATCTTAAATCTGATTTGTTTGGCTTTGATTTAGTTGCAATACTAAAGGCTAAATTGAAGAAGTCTATTGTATTTTGATGAGTTTTATTAAATTCAGAGCGTTCTGAATCAAAAACTAAAAAAGGGTCAATGAATAATTTAGTGTCATTGGATAAAATTGGGTCAAACCAATCATCCTCTTTTGTTTTAGTAATTTTAAATTCTGTTGAGAATATCATACTTGGTTTGGTTTTTATATTACGGACAACAATTGTATAAATGTATTGCGTTTATATCCGTTATGGTTTTAAGTTTCCGCTAAGCAAAAGCTAAATTTCTAAAAATTTTGGATTTTAGGGTAGTCTTCTTATAGCGACAACAATCACAAAGTTAAGTAATTAAGTTTATAATCTACTTAGTGATTTTTCAACTAAACCGCCGTTTTTATTAACAAGTATTGGCTGTTCTAGATCTTTTTACTTCTTTTCCGGTATCTCCTTTAAAATCTCCTGCACATATTTCCAAAACTTTTGTGTAGAACTTATACTCGCTCTTTCGTCAGGGGAGTGGGCTCCTTTAATGGTAGGACCAAAAGAAATCATATCCATACTGGGGTAGTTCTGACCTAAAATACCACATTCCAGTCCTGCATGGCAAGCCATAATATTAGCCTTTTCTTTAAATAGGTCTTGATAGGTCTTGTCCAATACCTTTAAAATTTCAGAATCAGGGTTTGGTTTCCATCCGGGATACGTCCCAGAAGTTTTTACCGAATAATGTGCCAATTGAAAAACCGAAGAAATGGTATTTACTAGATTTGCTTTACCAGATTCTACGGAACTACGCGTTAGACATAAGATTTTAATTTCACCATCTTTTACCAATACACGAGCCACATTATTGGAAGTTTCAACCAAATCAGCAATATCTGGACTCATTCTAAAAACACCGTTGTGTATGGCGTAAATAGTTTTAAGTAAAGTAGCTTGTTCTTGTTTTGATAGCACATGGGCAGGTCTATCACAACTCTTAAACGTAATTTCAAGGTCTTTTTCAATAGACTTGTACTCGGAAATGATAGCCTCTGCAATGGTGTTAAACTGAGTTGAAAACTCTTCTTTGTTTTGTGTAACTACAATGGCATTACTTTCTCTTGGAATGGCATTTCGCAATCCACCACCATCAATTTCAGCAATAGACACTAGTTTTTTTAAGTCAAACAACACGCGGTTCATGATTTTATTGGCATTGCCTAAGCCTTTGTGGATATCCATTCCAGAATGGCCACCTTGCAGCCCTTTAACCGTAATTTTTAATGCCTCAACGTTTTCAGCTGTTCTAATTGGGTTGTACGGTTTAGTTGCGGTAATGTCAATACCTCCGGCACAGCCTACACCAATTTCGTCATCATCTTCGGTATCTAAATTCAATAGAATTTCTCCTTTAAGCCAACCTGCTTCTAATCCCATTGCTCCTGTCATACCAGTTTCTTCGTCAATGGTGAATAGTGCTTCAAGAGCGGGATGTTCTATGTCTTTGGTTTCTAAAATACTCATAATAGTAGCAACGCCCAATCCGTTATCAGCACCCAAAGTTGTGCCTTTGGCTTTCACCCAGTCACCATCAATTAGCATTTCAATGCCTTGAGTATCAAAATCAAAATTTGTGTCGTTATTTTTTTGATGCACCATATCCAAATGCGACTGCAATACCACCGTTTTTCTATTCTCCATTCCCTTGGTTGCAGGTTTTGTAATGATAACGTTACCTACTTTGTCAACTTTTGTTGGCAGGTCTAATTTCTTACCGAAATCCACCATAAATTCAATAACCCGTTCTTCTTTTTTGGAGGCCCTAGGCACCGCGTTTAAGTCCGCAAAGTTATTCCAAATGGCTTTGGGTTCTAGGTTTCTTATTTCTTTGTTCATAGTGTTGTTGTTTAATTACATTTCACTCCAGTGGTATACGCACACCCCTAAAGTCCCCTCAAGGGGACACTTGTTATCGATCAAAATTTGTCAATATTTTTTAAAATTCAAAAATAATCAATCAAAATTCTCGTACCTTTAACCTCGTACCTCTTTACCTTTTAATCACCGTTTCCTCAATAGGTTTTCTCACTTTTTTTAAAGTACTCATAAAATCGTCCTCGGCCCTGTAACCAACAGGTAACACCAAAACCGATTTTAAATTTTGTTTTTTCAGTTCTAAAATTTCATCAAATTTTTGTGCATTAAAACCTTCCATAGGGCAGGAGTCAATTTTTTCCAAAGCACATACAGTCATCAGATTACCTAGAGCGATGTAAGCTTGATTAATGGCCGATTCGTGCTTTGCCAACGTGGATTTGTTTTTGTAAATATCTTTTAATTGATTTCGATATTTGCTCAAAATAAGTTCAGAAGTCCCTCTAATTTCCTTTTCCAAATCAAAGTAATCATCAATATCTTCCAAGGTAATATAATCATCAATGCAAATGACCAAAATATGTGAAGCCGTGCTTACTTGTTGTTGGTCAAAAGAGAACTTTTGTAGTTGTTTTTGTAATTCTTTATTTTGAATAATTATCATTTTTATCGGTTGTAAACCGAAGGAAGTTGCCGTTAAATTAAAGGCTTCAGACAATACCTCAATTTTATCGTCTGACAAAATTTTAGAGTTGTCGAATTTTTTACAGGCATATCGCCATTTTAGGCTTTGTATTGTTTTGTTCAATTTTATATTTTTAAAATTTCGGGTATAAAGGTTAAAATACTTCTACCAAAATTAAATTAGCTTTAAAACATCCCTAAGAGCTTCGCTCGGTACCTTCCAAACAAAATTAATTTTGTTTCTCGACAATCCTCAAGGAGACACTACTCATGCTGCTGATATTAACGCCAACTCAAAACTAACCGAGCGATTGCATTTCAACCAGTTTTTTGTAGATGCCATTTTTAGCCAATAATTCTTGGTGTTTACCTTGCTCCATAATTTCTCCTTTTTGAAGAACTACAATTGTATCCGCTTTCTGAATGGTCGATAATCTGTGTGCAATAACCAATGATGTTCTGTTTTTCATCATATTTTCCAAGGCAACTTGTACCAATCTTTCTGATTCAGTGTCTAATGCTGAGGTGGCTTCATCCAAAACCATAATTGGTGGATTTTTAAGTACCGCCCTGGCTATGCTCAACCGTTGTTTTTGCCCACCAGATAATTTACCACCAGCATCACCAATATTAGTTTCTATGCCGTTAGGTAGTTCTTTTACAAATTCCCAAGCATTGGCCACTTTTAGGGCTTCAATAATATGCTCCTCGGTAGCACTTTCAGCTCCTAAAAGCATATTGTTTTTAATGGTATCATTAAATAAAATAGCATCTTGGGTTACAATACCCAATTGAGCCCGCAATGATTTTTTTGTCAGATCTTTAATGTCAATCCCATCAATACTTATTGTACCAGAATTAACATCGTAAAAACGAGTAATTAAATTGGCAAGGGTAGATTTTCCACTACCAGATTGCCCCACCAAAGCCACAGTTTTTCCTTTTGGCACGGTCAAAGAGAAATCTTTCAAGACAAATTCATCTTCATATTTAAAAGAAATATTTTCAAATTTAATTTCGGAATCAAAACCATCTTTTACAATGGCATTTTCTTTATCTTTTAATGAATTTTCCGTTTCAATAATTTCCAACACCCTTTCTGCCGCGGCATTCCCCTTTTTAACACTGTAACTGGCTTTAGAAATGGCTTTGGCAGGTGTTAATATTTGATAGGCCAAACCCATATAGGTTATAAAAAGTTCGGGTTCGAGTGTTTTGTCAACTAATACCATTTGACCGCCATACCATAATAAGATGCCTATAACCGTAATTCCTAAAAATTCACTAGTTGGTGATGCTAAATTTTGCCGATTGAGCAAACTGTTGGAAAATTTGTAAAATCTTTCTGTTGATGCCCTGAATTTTGAACCAAATATTTTCTCGGCGTTAAATCCCTTTATTATTTTGAGTCCACCAAGTGTCTCTTCAAGCACAGACAGAAAATGACCTTGTTCTTGTTGGACTTTATCGGATTTTCGTTTTAAAGATTTTCCAATAAGAGAAATTAAAAATCCTGAAATGGGCAAGAAAATGAAGACGAATAAGGTCAATTGCGGACTAATAAATAACATTGCGATAATTGTAAAAAGTATGGTGAGCGGTTCTCTTACAATTAATTCTAAGATCGATAAAAAAGAATGTTGAATTTCCAAGACATCAGAAGTTATTCTGGCAATAGTATCTCCTTTTCGTTTTTCTGAATAATAAGCAACGGGTAAATCAATCGTTTTGTCGTACAACTCATTTCTTAAATCTTTCAGTACCCCATTACGCAAAAATGTAATAAAGTACATGGCCAAATAACTAAATAGATTTTTTAAGAAAAACATCAAAATTACCAACCCTACCATAAAAATCAATGCATTGCCATCTCCATCTTCAGATTTTAGCGTAACGAAATAATTGAGGTAATTTTCTGCGTACTCTTTAATATTACTTGCTTCTGACCAAATTGGTTTTGTGGTAATTCTTTCAGTTTGATTAAATAGTACCGATAGCATCGGAAATAGCGAAACCATTGCCAATGTGCCAAATAATGCGTAAAAAATGTTTGCTATAATATTACCAATTGCAAATAACTTATACGGTTTAGCAAAACGTAATATTTTTTTAAAATACTTCATTAACTTTAATTATTCTCCGATGGCAGAGCCTCGGGGTTTCCCATTTACCTCTCCCTGTCCGTCCGACAGGCGGGCTTCGGAGAGGTCGAAAATACGAATTAGTATTTTAGGGTGAGGTAAAATAAAAAAAGAAATTTTTTATTTCAATTTCATCTCTCTGATAATCCTATCAATTTTTTGGGTGAGCAATTTTTCGACTTTTACGGCATCTTCAGTTTTTTCCAATGGCATATTTACACTAAAATAGAATTTAATTTTGGGTTCTGTACCGCTTGGCCTGGCAGCTACTCTTGTTCCGTCTTCAGTTTGATAGATTAGCACATTAGATTTAGGCAAATCTATTGTAGTCGTTTCGCCAGTAATCAAATTTTTACATTTAGAGGTTTCATAATCATACAAAAATTCTACTGCCGAACCATCAATTTCTTTTATGGGGTTTTTACGTAAATCAACCATCATTTGGCTAATTTGCTGAGCTCCATCCATACCTTTTTTAGTCAAGGAGATTAAATACTCTTTAAAATAACCGTGTTTAGAATATAAGTTTAATAATTCTTTATAAATGGTAGAATTGTTGTTTTTAGCATGAGCCGCAATTTCACAAGCCAGTAGGGTAGCGGTTACCGCATCTTTATCACGAATAAAATCGCCAACCATATAACCAAAACTTTCTTCACCGCCACCAATAAATTCTTGTACACCTTCGGCCTCACGTATCATTTTAGCTATCCATTTGAATCCAGTTAAGCAAACTTTTGTTTCAACATTATAACTTTGGGCAATATTATTTACCAAATTTGTTGATACAATGGTAGTACCTACAAATTGTTTTCCGTTAAGTTTACCATCCTCATGCCATTGTTTTATTAAATAATCGGTTATTACAGCCATGGTTTGGTTACCATTTAACAATACCAATTCACCTTCTAGATTACGAACAGCAATTCCCAATCTATCAGAGTCAGGGTCTGTACCTATAACAATGTCCGCACCAATTTTTTCAGCTAGATCTGTAGCCATTTTCAAAGCTGCCGGTTCTTCAGGATTAGGTGATGCCACCGTTGGGAAATCACCATCGGGCTTCTTTTGTTCTTTGACCAAATGTACATCTGTAAAACCTGCCATTTTAAGTACATCTGGTACTGACATTATTGAAGTACCGTGCAATGACGTAAAAACAATTTTTAATTGATTTCTATTTGCCGTGTTAAAAGTGCCGTTTGCCACAGATGCTTTATGAAATTCCTTATCAACCTCTTTACCAATTATAGTTAATAAACTTTCATTTGCCTTAAAATTGATATTGGCAAAATCAACCGAACTTACTTCATCAATAATTTTTTTATCGTGAGGAGGTACTATTTGCCCACCATCGTTCCAATATACTTTATAACCATTATATTCCGGTGGATTGTGAGATGCGGTTAAAACGATGCCGGCATCACAACCTAAATGCCTAACGGCGAAGGAAAGCTCAGGGGTTGTTCTTAAATCATCAAACAATAATGCTTTAATATTATTGGCGGTAAGCACATCAGCAACTACTTTTGCAAGTGATTTGCTATTGTGACGACAATCATAAGCAATTGCTACGCTCAACTCTTTATTGGGAAAAGTCTGATGTAGATAATTAGCCAAACCTTGCGTAGCCCTACCCAGCGTATATTTGTTGATTCGGTTAGTGCCAACGCCCATTATACCACGCATTCCACCAGTTCCGAATTCCATATCCTTATAGAAGCTTTCAGCTAGGTTATCTGTATCGTTATCAATTAATTGCTGCACATTTTGCTGCGTAATTTCATCAAAAGTTGGGGATAACCATTGCTTGGCTTTTTCTAGTATTTGTTGACTGTCCATAAGGTTTAATTTTTAACAAATATAAGGATTTCTTCAATGAATAAAAGATTTAAAATAAGGAAAAAGGGTTTGAGGTACGGAATACAAAATACGAGGGGAAACTTTGTACCCCGTACTTATAATCTTGTATTTTATTTATACTTCTTCACTAATCTTATACCGCTCGTCATTTCGTTTAGTACGAAGAATAAGCTCTCCTAAAAATCCTGCTAAAAACAATTGGGTACCGATAATCATAGCAACGATCGAGGCATAAAATTGAGGGCGGTCCGTAAGTAATCTACCTGTAGGGTTAAAAAACAATTTATCAATGCCTAAATATAAAGCAAAACAAAATCCGATAAAGAACATAAAGCTACCCAACAGACCAAATAGGTGCATGGGGCGTTTACCAAATTTTGATAAAAACCAAATGGTAATTAAATCTAAAAAACCGTTTATAAATCTATCCATCCCAAATTTTGTTGTACCATATTTTCTTGCTTGGTGCTGTACTACTTTTTCATCAATTTTTGTAAATCCCTCATTTTTAGCCAAAACGGGAATATAACGATGCATTTCGCCATACACGTCTATACTTTTAACGACTTCGTTCTTATAGGCTTTTAATCCACAATTAAAGTCATGCAAATGCAAACCTGAAGTTTTTCTAGCGGCGGCATTAAACAATTTTGAAGGTAAATTCTTTCTGATTTTAGAATCGTAGCGTTTCTTTTTCCAACCAGAAATAAGGTCGAGGTTGTTTTCAGCAATTTGTTTGTACAATTCTGGTATTTCGTCAGGGCTGTCTTGTAAATCGGCATCCATGGTAATTACCACATCGCCTTTAGCAATTTTAAATCCTGCATTTAAGGCTTGAGATTTACCGTAATTTCGCTGAAAACGAATTCCTTTTACTGAAGTGTTTTTCTTCGATAAGGCTTCGATAACTTGCCAGGAACTATCGGTACTACCATCGTCAATAAAAATTATTTCATATAAAAACTGATTGGATTGCATCACTTTTGCAATCCAATCATGTAATTCTTTTAAAGATTCTTCTTCGTTAAGTAGTGGGATAACTACTGAAATATTCATAGATAAATTAGATTTTAGTGTAATTCTTCAGTTCTTTTCATTACTAAAGATGCTATCAATGATACTACAAAACCTATGAATATACTAGCTATGAATATGTAACCTATTGTAAAGAGATAGAAATATTTTCTTGTATTTTCTCCAATATTATCCATCATTTCTTCCGACATATTTGGATTTTCCATAAATTTCTGTCGTTGGATTTCAATAATATTTTCAACAAAATCAGGTTCAATAAATTTCGCAAATATAAAAATGTAAATTGCAGAAATAATTGATGCAATCAAAGCTATACCAACTCCTGTTTTTAAACCTTGTCCTAATGTTAAAAAACCATTGTTTCGTTTTTTATATTCTTTAATTCCCAAGACAATTACCACTATTGTTATGGCAATACTAATTACGGCTTTGTACCATTCATTGCCGTAGGCATTACCTATGGCATAAAATGTCAAACCTTGTATTATACCCAGAACTCCTAAAATTAATCCATAATTAAGAGCAACTTGTTTTGTTGGCTTCTGTAGATTTTCCATTGTTTTAACTTTTTAGTTAGTTACAGCAAATATAAATATTTCAGCATTAGTATCTTATTATTTTAAAAATTAAAAATTCACAAAAAACCTTGCAGAGAAATAAATTGATTGTATTTTTGCCGTGGGTAAGTCCTACACAACCAGCTCCCTTTGAATCCTCCAGGGCAGGAATGCAGCAAAGGTATTAGGTCGTAGCGGTGTGATGTAGATCGCTTACCCATTTTTTAATGAGACCCAGTTTTCAAAAGTCGAAGACGAATTGAAAATTGTTGGTTGAATTAATCCCGCTGCATAGCGGGATCTCATCAATTTAACCTCCAAATATTTTTTGATTGATTATTTTAAGACCTACAATGTATTGGAGACCTTGCAGGTTAGCAATAACAAACCTCACTTTACATCCCAAAACTATTCATTACATTTGTATTTTAAACAGTCAACATGTCAAAAGTTGTTTTAATTACAGGTGCTTCGTCGGGAATTGGTAAAAGTATTGCTGAATATTTACATCAAAAAGGAATGGTGGTTTACGGTACCAGTCGTAACCCAAAAGTAAGCGAAATCAACGGTGTAAAAATGTTACCGCTAAATGTAATTGAGGTGAATACCATTAAAAAAACCGTAGCGACTATTATAGAAAATGAAGGAAGAATTGACGTACTAATTAACAACGCAGGTATGGGCATTACAGGCCCAATTGAAGACACCCCAACCGATGAAATGCGAAATGTTTTTAATACTAATTTTTTTGGAGCTATTGATGTGATGAAGGGTGTGCTGCCTCAAATGCGTCAACAAAAATCTGGTTTAATTATTAACATTACCTCAATTGCCGGTTATATGGGTTTACCCTTTCGCGGAGTATATTCTGCTAGTAAAGGAGCACTGGAAATTATTACAGAGGCTACACGCATGGAAGTTAAAGAATTTGGAATAAAAATTACAAATGTAGCTCCTGGAGATTTTGCCACCAACATTGCCTCAGGAAGATATCACACTCCTGTTTTTGAAAATTCAGCTTATAAAAAGAAATATTCTGAAAATTTAGCTTTGATGGATCAGCATGTTGATAGTGGCCTAAACCCTGAAATTATGGCTCAATCTGTGTATAAAATCATTATGAAAAACCATCCAAAAATCCATTATAAAGTGGGCGGATTTATGGAGAAATTTTCTATTGTTTTAAAACGGTTACTTCCCGATACTTGGTATGAAAAGTTATTGATGAATCATTACAGACTTTAGTTCGTTGTGGTTAGAGGTTAGAATAAATTACAATAGACAGCAACAGACATATTTCTAATCGAAAATAGAGCAACAATATTAAAATTAGTATCAATTAGCTTTAAAACAGAAAAGCTTTCTCCAATATGTTAATAAGTTAAACGTTATCAATATAAGCAAATTTTATGTAAGCCTTATATTTGCTCAACTAAATTTAAAAACATAACGAAGCATGAAGTTTTTTATAGATACTGCAAACTTAGATCAAATTAGAGAAGCCCAAGAATTGGGCGTGTTAGATGGGGTAACTACGAATCCGTCATTAATGGCAAAAGAAGGCATTACGGGGCATGACAATATTATAAACCATTACAAAGCAATTTGTGAAATAGTTGATGGTGATGTTAGTGCTGAGGTAATTTCTACTGATTTTGAAGGTATTGTTAAAGAAGGTGAAGCATTGGCAAAATTACACCCTCAGATTGTTGTAAAGGTACCGATGATAAGAGAAGGAATTAGAGCTATAAAATACTTTTCAGATAAAGGAATAAAAACAAATTGCACATTGGTTTTCTCTGCAGGACAAGCATTATTGGCAGCAAAAGCAGGTGCCACTTATGTATCTCCATTTATTGGTCGTTTAGATGATATTTCTACGGACGGATTAGGTTTAATTCAAGAAATTAGATTAATTTATGACAATTATGGATTTGAAACTCAAATATTAGCGGCTTCAATAAGACACACAATGCATGTTATGGATTGTGCTAAAATTGGAGCAGATGTAATGACTGGGCCGTTAAGTTCCATTGACGGATTATTAAATCATCCATTAACCGATATTGGTCTGGCTAAATTTTTAGCAGATTATAAGAAAGGAAATTAGTTGGTCGGTAGTTTTTGGACTATTGTTACACAAAAAATATAAATCTCGCTTTTGAGCGAGATTTTTTTTGTTAGAATAAAATACAAACTGGAGAAGGCACATCAATTTCTTCCACGAAAGATAACAATCCAGTCGTTTTATTCCTCTTAAAAGAGACAATATTCTCTGAACGCTGGTTTGCCACCAATAAAAAATCATTATCTGGCGAAAGTGCAAAATTTCTAGGCCAATCCCCTTTTACAGATTGAAATCCAATAGCATTTAACTCACCTGAATCTTGATTAATTTCAAAAATAGCAATACTATTATGTCCACGGTTGGAGCCATACAAAAACTTTCCATCATTGGAAATATGAATATCGGCACAAAAACTTTTTTCAGCATAATCTTTCGGCAAGGTAGAAAATGAATTTTCAATTTTATACTGTCCATCATCTGCTTTTTTAACTAAGGTTATTGTGCTATTTAATTCGTTAATTACATAAACCCAGTCCTTTTTAGGGTGAAAAGAAATGTGCCTAGGGCCAGGATTTTCACCCGAAATTTTTAATGTTGAAGGTTTACTAGAGATTATTTTATCATTATCCGTATCAATGGAAGAAAGCCATAGTTCATTAGTGCCTAAATCTGCCGAAATAAAATCATTGTTGTTTGTAAAGTACGCGGAATGTGCATGTGCTGTTTTATCTTTCTTCAAATTAATATTATGCTCTTGAACATCAAGCAATTCTGACATTGTTCCTGATTCATTTATTTTTAATAAGCCAATATTACCACTAGAATAATTTGCGGTTAAAACATATCCATTCTCATTTACGGTAACAAAACACGGGTGGGCACCACCCGAAGATTCCTTACTGATAAATTCTAAACTGTCGCCTAAAATTTTATAGGATTCTACTGTCCCTTTACCATTAACGGAGTTCAATTCATTCACCGCCAGTAGAAAATTACCATCGGTAGACTTGGTCAAAAACGAAGGATTCTCTGTTTTTGCAGCTAGCTTAATTTTTTTGATTTTTCCACTATCAGAAAGTGAATAAGTATAAATACCGTCACTTTTTGTATCTGTATAAGTACCCACAAAAAATAAATTTTCATTCTTGTTTTCAATTGAAGGTTTGGTAGTGCTTTGTTTATCATTTTTACAACTGAAAGTGATGGTCATTATTAACATTAGACTAATATATTTCATATTATTGAGCTTTAAGAATATCTTTAATAATTTTAATATGATGATTGGTGTGAATTTCTAAAAATCGAATGGTTTTTTTTAGATGTAATTTCCCAAAAATATGATGATCAAAATTATTTTTAGGATGTAATTTTTCAATATCCATCAATAATTGTTGAACTTCTTTTAATTGAACTTCTAAATCTTCTATGTTAATATCTTCAGGAGGACGAACTTGTTTCGGAGCCCTTGCTTTTCCCCTAGGGATAACTCCGGTTAAAAAGATGATAAATCTCAATTTGTTAAATCTCCATTTATAATCGTTTGGGTCAGACGCTATTAAAAAATTACAAACCCGATTAATAACTTTTAACGAATGATCTATATGCCAAGCCACATTGCTCGAAGACACATTCGCTGCTATCCCATCTGAATTCTTAATATTTTTTTCTAGAAACGATAACTCTTGTTTTAGTAAAGGCATATTTATTTTTCTAAAATTTCTTCTAATTCCATTGTATAGTCATATTGTAAATCTTCATGTAAAGTACCAATTACTTTTTTTATAGTTAATATTTGCCTGTCAAAAATGTTCAGCAAACTGGTGTTTCTTTGCATCGGTGGATGCATTTCTTTCAGTTGTTCACAAAAAAACAACAATAATTCCACCTGGGTCTCTTTCTTTTTTGAGTAACGGATGTATTTTTTAATCATCCTTAAAATTTTACGTACGCTCTTTTTAATATAAAAGTAACTCGAAGTATTAATTTGATTGAATAGTTCTACGACTTCATCCTTTACGTTTTGAATGAAAGCTTCTTCATCTTCAGCTTCAAACAGGAGGTAGGTCAGTAGTTCTTTATTTTCCTTTTTAAATTTTGAAAGTGTTAAACATAAATTTAAAAGTTCTTCGCTAGACTTATGCTTTAGTTCTCTTTTAAGTTCTGTAACCGTTGCAGTTTTCATAAGTTTCAAATTTAAGCTAATTTAAAGCATAAAAAAAACCTTGTTAATTTAACAAGGTTTTCTTAATCCAAAAGGTTGTTTATTCAGAATCTGTAGCTTTATCAACCACAATACGTTCGGCACGGTTTGCCAATTCCCAAGCGGTATGAAAAATTAAACGTGTTCTGTTTTCCAATAAATCATACTCTATTTTATCAGGTGTATCTGTATGTTGATGATAATCATCATGGGTACCGTTGAAATAAAAAATTACTGGAATATTGTTTTTCGCAAAATTATAGTGGTCAGAGCGATAATAGAATCTGTTAGGGTCGTTCTCGTCGTTAAATTTATAATCCAATTCAACATTGGTATATTTTTTATTTACTTCTTCAGAGATGTTATGCAATTCCGTACTTAATTTGTCGCTTCCAATTAAATAGACATAATTTCTGTCTCCACCTTCTCTTTTAGGGTCGGTACGTCCAATCATATCAATGTTTAAATTGGCTACAGTATTCTCTAACGGAAAAATAGGATCCATATCCGTATAATAACGAGAACCTAACAGCCCTTTTTCTTCTCCGGTTACATGAAGAAACACAACAGATCTTTTAGGAGCTTGTCCATTTTCAGCTGCTTTTTTAAATGCTTCTGCAATTTCTAACATGGCAACCGAGCCCGAACCATCATCATCAGCACCATTATAAATTTTACCGTCTTGCACACCAACATGATCTAAATGAGCAGAAATCACAATATATTCTTCCGGTTTTTCGGAACCTTTAATATAAGCTACAACATTTTCAGAATTAATATCTTCCTTAACTGATTTGTAAGATAAATTTACAGGTACTTTTACGGTTTTACTTTCGTTGTTAGTAGAAATATTGCTTACAATGGCTTCCGCTAAAGCCGTGTTTACAAGCATAAAACTCATTTGATCTTCTTTATCCTCGGTACTTTTCAGCCCTATGCTAGTTCGACCAGAACCGAAACGTTGAGCTACCATTCCATAAATATCTGGATTGTAATATAACGCTGCTTTAGCTCCTTTTTCTTTAGCTATACCACTTTTGGAGCTGAATTCTTCACGCATATTAGACCATTTCCCAGTACTTTCTTCTGTCCCAGAAATGATGTACTTGCCATCTTTATCTTTTGGCTCTCCATTTTTAAATAATACAATTTTACCAGTTACATCTATATCTTTATAACTTGAGTATTTTTCATCTTCAATACCATAACCTACATATACAATTTCATCGGTAGTCAGCGTACCATTACTTCCAGCAAATGAAACAAAGTCATCAACAGCTTTAAAATCTTTACCATTTATGGATATTGAAACTTCAGGAGCACCAGTTTTTTCAAGTGGCACTTCTTGAAAGTAATCGTTATTCGGTAATGCAGCAGGAATATTTAAATCAACATAATGTTTCTTTAAAAATTCTACAGCTTTTTTCTGTCCCGGTTCACCTGTATCCCTTCCTTCAAATTCGTCAGAAGCATAGATATAAAGAGCTTCTTTTAATTCTGCTGCGGTTATGGTTTTGGCAAAATCCTCAACCGTCATAGCGGGTTTGGCAGGTGCCGCCGTTGTTGTTTGTTTTGTGCTACCACAACTTACTAGTAAAGCCGAGATTGCAATTAGAGATAATAATTTTTTCATTTAATTGTAGTTTTGTATGATATAATTCATTTTAATATTGATATTCAGAAACTTAATACTGAATTTTTGGTGTACGATATTACGAAAAATATATGATATAGCTAAAGTTTTAAAGCTGTTTTTGTCTGTATGGAAATTAACATTCTAAATATAATTTTTTGTTATGACAATCGTTAGTTTAATAAATAATTTTAAACAATTCAAATTTTGAAAAAGGCTTTAAGTTATATGTTACTTTTTTTGGTAAGTTTAAGTATAATTTCTTGTTCAAAAGAGGAAAATTCCGATGGTATTCCGGGAGACCCAACGGCTGCTAACAAAAAATCTACCGGTAGTTCTTCAAACGAATTGCTATCGAGTACTACTTTTACAAGTTTGATTGTTGAGTTGGCTTACGTTGAGGGTTATAAGCCAACACAACCAGCGATTAATAACTTCAAGTCCTTTTTACAGCAGCATATTTATAAACCTGATGGTATTACCGTACAAATGAAAACCATACCATCGACGGGAAACTCGCCTTATACCGTTCAAGAAATCATTGCAATAGAAGACGCACACAGAACTCAATACAACTCAGGATCAAAAATTGCGGTTTGGGCATTTTTTGCCGATGGAGAATCAGCAAGTAATTCCGGATCTAAAGTAGTGTTGGGATCGGCTTATAGAAATACATCATTTGTGATTTTTGAAGAAACCATACACGGTTATAGCGATAGTCCGCTAGAACCGGATAGGGATGTCTTGGAAACTACAGTCATCAACCATGAGTTAGGACATATTTTGGGATTGACAAACTTAGGAACGGCACTTCAAAGCAATCATGAGGATAATACGCACCCAAAACATTGCAATGTTGAAGATTGTTTGATGTACTGGTCAGCAGAAACTGGTGATGGCATTGCCAATCTGGTTTCTGGCGGAGTAGCACCTCAATTAGATGCACAATGTATGGCCGACTTAAAAGCCAATGGCGGAAAGTAAAATAAATCACAAAAATAAAATAAAATGAAAAAAGGAATTATAATAATTACGTTATTTTTTAGCTCAATATTAGTTGTAAACGCACAAAAAGGTGAATCTAACATTGGAATTAAAGGAGGCTACAACTTGGCGGCAGTGAGCTTTGACGGAGAAGGCGAGACTGGTCAACGACATAGCTTTCATGCTGGATTTTTTGGTGAATCTTTCCTAAGTGATTATTTATCAATACAATCTGAACTATTGTATTCTCAACAGGGTTACGAAATAAAGTATAGCGGGGCAACTTTTACACAAAAACTCAATTATATTAATTTACCAATTTTGTTAAAGGCTTATCCTAGTAAGAATTTTTATGTTGAAGCCGGTCCCCAAATTGGGTTGGCTATAACGCACAAGGAAGAGTTTGACAGTAATTTTGACCTTTTTGATATTTCTCAAGAATTTGAACCCAGCAATTTTGATTGGGGCTTTAGTTTTGGAGGCGGTGTAAAAACCAACTCTGGTGTAAGTTTTGGTGTACGTTACCATTTAGGATTAGGAGATATTTACGAGGATAACAAACCGCGTAACAGAGTTTGGCAGTTTTCTGTAGGTTTTAGTATTTAAATTTTTACAATTTATGTGCTAATGAATTACAATTAATGTTTTGGTAAAAAACTAAGTATTTCATTAGGTCTCTCTAGAAGTTTCTGGTCTCGTTTTACGAGGAAATTTAAGATTTTAATTATTAATTATCTTCTTCGTCATTTAATCTAAATAACTCCCCGATAGCTCAACCTCGGGGTTTCCTATTGATCTATCGTTGGGCAGGTCCGAACTGCCTTTTTCGGTAGTTTGGGTGGAACAAAATAAAATTTTGGTTTTACCTATTGCGACTTAAAATAAAACTAGTGATCTATACCTAAGGTTCGCCTTGAGAATAATAAGTTTCATTTTTTTTATTAACTTTTAAATAATATTAACTTCGGCCTCAATGGCAATTCCAAATTTGTCAAAAACTGTTTTTTGAATCAATTTTGACAATTCGTAAACTTCTTTTCCGGAGGCATTGCCATAATTTACTAAAACTAACGCTTGGTTCTTATGACTACCAGTATTACCAATACGTTTGCCTTTAAATCCACATTGCTCTACCAACCAACCAGCTGGGACTTTAATTTCAGTTTCAGAGACGTTATAGTGAGGTGCATCGGGAAAATTTTCTTGCAATTTTTTAAATTCGGTAGTTGAAATAACAGGATTTTTAAAGAAACTACCGCTATTACCCAATTCTTTTGGGTCCGGCAATTTACTTTGTCTGATAGCGATTACGGCATCCGAAATATTTTTTATAGAAGGCTCTTTAATACCTTTTTTTTCTAATTCAGATCTGATGGCACCATAAGAACTATTGAGTCTATGGTTGTTCTTGGTAAGTTTAAAAAATACGTTGGTAATAATATATTTACCTTTCAACTCATTTTTAAAAACGGAATTTCTATACCCAAATTCACATTCGTCATTGGTAAAAGTTTGGGTTTTACCTGTTTCAATTTCTATGGTTTCAACCTTGGTACAAGTATCTTTTAATTCAACACCGTATGCACCGATATTTTGAATGGGAGCTGTACCAACATTTCCTGGAATCAAGGACATATTTTCAACGCCACCAAAATCATGGCTGATGCACCACAATACAAATTGATGCCAATTTTCTCCAGCAGAAGCTTTTACAATAACATAATTGTCGTTTTCTTCAACAATCTCTATTCCCTTAAAAGCAATATGGACCACTAATTTGTCAAAATCTTGGGTCAACAATAAATTGCTGCCACCACCCAATACAAAAAAATCTTTTTGTTTTTGTAAAAGTTGTTTTAGCTCATCAATTGATGTTATCGCAATAAATTGTTTTGCTTTTACGTCTATCCCGAAAGTATTGTACGGTTTTAAGGAAATATCTTGTTGAATTTGCATTAGTCTTTGTAAACTTTTAGGGCTTCTTTTAAAATATTTACCGATTTTACCAAACTCTCTTTATTGAGCACATAAGCTATTCTAACTTGGTTTAATCCTACTCCGGGCGTGGAATAAAAACCAGCGGCCGGTGCCACCATTATCGTTTCTCCGTTCACATCAAAATCTTCTAATAACCACTGGGCAAAATCGTCGGTGTTTTTTACGGGCAATTCAACAATACAATAAAAAGCACCTTTTGGTGTGCCTACTTTTACACCATTTATTTTTTTTAGTTCACTAATTAAGGTGTTACGTCTGTCCACATATTCAGCAATTACATTGTCAAAATAACTTTGAGGGGTTTCCAATGCAGCTTCACTTGCAATTTGGGCCAATGTTGGCGGGCTTAATCTTGCTTGTGCAAATTTTAAAGCGGTTTCTATTACCGATTTGTTTTTAGAGACTAAACAGCCAATTCTAGCTCCACACATGCTATATCGTTTGGATACAGAATCAATTACAATGGCATTTTCATCAAGTCCTATTTCTTGTAATATAGAATAATGTTCCAGACCATCATAAGTAAACTCTCTATAAACTTCATCAGCAATTAAAAATAGATCGTGTTTTTTAACAATAGCAGCTAACTTCTTAATTTCTTCTTTTGAATACAGGTATCCTGTAGGGTTACCAGGGTTACAGATTAAAATTGCCTTGGTTTTTGAGGTAATCAGTTTTTCAAATTCCTCAATAGGTGGCAAAGCGAAATTATTATCTATTTTGGAAATAACAGGTACAATATTAACTCCAGAAGCCGTTGAAAATCCGTTATAATTTGCGTAAAATGGTTCTGGTATTATAACTTCGTCATCAACATCCATAATACTTCCAAATGCAAAAAGTAAGGCCTCACTACCGCCAGTAGTAACAATGATGTTATCATGTTTAACAGAAATATCATTTTTTGCATAATAATTGGCAATTTTCTGTCGGTATTCTTCAGAACCTTCAGATCTTGTATATGCTAAAATGTCCAAAGAGTGTATTTTAACAGCTTCCAAAGCTACTTCAGGAGTTTTTATATCGGGCTGACCAATGTTTAAATGATAAATGGTTTTGCCCGCTTTAATAGCTTTTTCAGCATAAGGCACCAATTTTCTGATTGGCGATTGTGGCATTGATTTTCCTTTTTTAGAAACTGTAGGCATATCTTGTATTTAAGAGTATAGAAGCACAAAATTGCGAAATTTTATTCAATTTGTATGTTAGAATATAAAATATTAAATGAGTGCTTTTCAGGTTCTTAAAAAGTTAAATTTTTATAAAATAAAGAAAAATATCAAATAATTCACTAACTTTAAATCAGATAAAACAATATTACGCTTTTGAAAGTCAGGTTTTTACATATTATTTTATTACTGTATTTATATGTAAGCGGCAACGCTCAAGATAGATTTAATATTTTGGGCAATAAGGACAGTTACGCAGTTTCCTTTAAAATGGTTAATAATTTAATAATTATTCCCATAGAAGTTAACGGTGTAGAACTTAACTTTTTACTAGATACCGGTGTAGATAATTCGTTACTCATAAATTTAAAGTTAGAAGATTCTTTAAACCTTAAAAATGTTGAAGAGATTAGATTAAGAGGTCTTGGCGAAGGTGACCATGTTAACGCTATAAGATCTAAAAACAATACCTTTAAACTAGGTAAGATTTTTAACAATAAGCATATGGTCTGTGCTATTCACAGTCAAGATTTAGACCTTTCGTCAAGATTGGGCATTGATATTAATGGCATTATTGGTGGTGACTTATTTAGAGATTTTATTGTGGAAATAAATTATGCTACAAGGCGTGTAAAATTTTCCAATCCAGACACTTACAAATATAAGGACTGTAAAAGATGTGAAGATTTTGATCTTCATTTTTATAAAAACAAACCCTATATCTATGCAACCGTTGATGTTGAAAAGGAAATTCCGGTTAAATTGTTAATTGATTCTGGGGGTAGCGATGCTTTATGGCTCTTTGACGAGTCTAGTTTAGATATTTCTATACCCGAAAGACATTTTAACGATTATTTAGGCAGAGGTTTAAGTGGTAATGTTTACGGTAAACGAAGTAAAATAAAAAAAATAATGTTGGGCAGTTATATACTTGAAGATGCGAATGTTGCCTATCCTGATTTTAATTCTATAGAAAGAGCATATAAACATGAAGGTAGAAATGGTTCCATAGGTTCGGAAATTTTAAAACGATTCAGAATAGTTTATGATTATCCCAACAAAAGGCTGACCATAAAAAAGCCGTCAAAATATTTCAAAGATCCTTTCTTATATAATATGAGCGGTATTGAAATCTCTCATAATGGAAATGTTTTGGTAGGAGAGAGGCAGAAAAGTATGGCAAATGATTATGGTAATGAAAGCGAACAATCTACCGTACAATTGGTTTACAGTTATGTATATGCCTTAAAGCCGTCATATATAATAGCCGAATTAAGAAAAGATTCTCCCGCTTATAAAGCAGGTTTGTTAAAAGGTGACATTGTATTAAAAATTAACGGAAAGGCTGCATATAACTATAAATTGCAAGACATTACCTATCTGTTTTCGAGTAAAGAAGGCAAAAAAATAAAATTATTAATAGAGCGAAATGGCATAGAAATGCAATATGAGTTTAAGTTGGAAAAACTATTGTGAATAACTCTCCTTCCGCGTATCGCCGTGGCTTTACCGCGTTCGCTAAAAGCTTTAGCGGTTGCGAAGCGGAGGCACTCGGAGAGGTCGTAATTGCTATTTTTAGCAATTGCGGGTGAGACAATAAAAAAAGCGACCCAAATCAGGTCGCTTTTCAGTATTAAATACTCTAAATTTAATCTGTAATTTTATTGTTCAGGGCTAGAAATTATGCTTTTTTCATGTTTTTCTAGCTTGGTCAAGCTACTTTCTTTTTTAACTGTTCCACGTACCGGTATTACAATTTTTGGCCTGTCGGCATTAGAAGTAATGGTAATGGATTTTGCTATTTGTCCAACTCTGTTAGTGTCGTACTTTACAGCAATTTCACCACTTTCTCCTGGCATAATAGGCTCTTTTGGTATCGAAGGTACTGTACATCCACAAGTGCTTTTTGCTGAAGAAATAATCAATGGCGACTTACCTACATTGGTAAATTTTAATAATCTAATACCATCGGCATTTCTTTCAATTGTACCGTAATCAACTGTTTTGGTCTCAAATTTGAATTTTGGAGCGTTTGGATCTGCTTTTGCAACCGTAGCATCTTCTTGTGCATTTAAAGAAAAACCAATACATCCGATAAATAATAATACTGCTAATTTTTTCATTTTATTTAGAATTTTTTTAAAGGTATAAAGATACAAATTTCTATTAAAAATTATAACGACTAAATTTTATACATATTGTTAGTACAAATGCCGTATAATTGTAACTTTGCCTAATAGAATCAAAAATGATACCAAAAACATGAGTATTCCCTCTAAATATGATGCTAGTCAAGTAGAAAGCAAATGGTACGATTACTGGATGAAAAACAATTATTTTCACTCCGAACCTAACGAAAAAGAGCCATATACCATCGTAATTCCTCCGCCAAACGTGACTGGGATTTTACATATGGGGCACATGCTAAACAATACTATTCAAGATGTGCTTATCAGACGTGCCAGATTGCAAGGTAAAAATGCATGTTGGGTGCCAGGAACCGATCATGCTTCTATTGCTACGGAAGCAAAGGTGGTTGCTAAACTTAAAGAACAGGGAATCGATAAAAAAGACCTTTCACGCGAAGAGTTTCTAAAACATGCTTGGGACTGGACACATGAATATGGTGGTGTTATTTTAGAGCAGTTGAAGAAGTTGGGATGTTCTTGTGATTGGGATAGAACCAAATTCACCATGGATGATAACATGAGCGAATCTGTAATAAAGGTTTTTATCGACTTATATAATAAAGGATTGATTTACAGAGGTTTTAGAATGGTAAACTGGGATCCAGAAGCTAAAACTACGTTGTCTGATGAAGAAGTAAACTACGAGGAACGCCAAGGAAATTTATATTATTTAGAGTATGAAATTGTTGACAGTGATGAGAAAGTAACTATTGCAACCACACGACCAGAAACTATTTTAGGTGATACCGCTATTTGCATCAATCCTGACGATGAGCGTTTTACCCATCTAAAAGGAAAAAAAGCAATCGTTCCTCTGTGTGATAGGGTAATTCCGATTATAGAGGACGAATATGTGGATGTTGAATTTGGTACGGGTTGCTTAAAAGTAACCCCCGCACATGATGAAAATGACAAAAATTTAGGAGATAAGCACAATTTGGAGGTAATTGACATTTTTAATGAAGATGCCACACTAAATAGTTTCGGATTGCACTATGAGGGTAAGGACAGGTTCGTGGTTAGAAAGGAAATTGCCAAAGAATTAGAAGAAAAAGGTTATTTGGTTAAAACCGAAAAACATATTCATAAAGTGGGAACATCGGAACGTACCAAAGCTGTTATTGAACCACGACTTTCGGATCAGTGGTTTCTAAAAATGGAAGAATTGGCGAAACCTGCCATTAAGGCCGTTTTGGAAACCGAGGAAGTAAAGTTTTTCCCTAAAAAATTTGAAAATACGTACAGACATTGGATGGAAAATATTCGAGACTGGAATATCTCTCGTCAGTTATGGTGGGGGCATCGGATTCCTGCTTATTATTTTGGGGATGGTAAAGAAGATTTTGTAGTTGCCGAAAGTAGGGAAGAGGCTTTAGATAAAGCAATAGCCAAATCTAATAATGAAAATCTAAAGATTGAAAACTTAAGACAAGACAACGATGTTTTAGATACCTGGTTTTCTTCTTGGTTATGGCCAATGAGTGTGTTCGATGGCATTCGCAATCCTGAAAATGAAGATATTCAATATTATTATCCCACAAATGATTTAGTTACGGGTCCAGATATTCTATTCTTTTGGGTGGCAAGAATGCTTGTAGCAGGCTATGAGTTTAAAAATGAAAGGCCATTTGAGAATGTATATTTTACAGGGTTGGTTCGTGATAAACAACGCCGTAAAATGAGCAAACAGTTGGGTAATTCCCCCGATGCCTTAAAATTGATCGAAGAGTTTGGGGCGGACGGTGTTCGTGTAGGTTTACTGTTAAGTTCTGCTGCTGGTAACGATTTAATGTTCGATGAAGATCTTTGCCAACAGGGCAAACAATTTGCCAATAAAATTTGGAATGCCTTTAGATTGGTAAAAGGGTGGGAAACTGATAGGAATATCAATCAACCAAATTCAAGCAGAATTGCCATTGAATGGTTCGAAGCTAATTTCCAGCAAACTTTGTTAGAAATAGAAGACCATTTTAGTAAATATAGGTTATCAGATGCTTTGATGACGACCTATAAATTAATTTGGGATGATTTCTGTTCATGGTTGTTAGAAATGGTCAAACCTAATTATGGTGAACCTATCGATGGTAAAACCTATAAAAGTATCATCACTATTTTCGAGGGTAATCTAAAAATATTGCATCCGTTTATGCCATTTTTAACAGAAGAAATTTGGCAATTTATGGATGATAGAAGTCTCGAAGAAGCTTTAATCATAGCGGAATGGCCAAAAGGCAAAAAAGTAAATACTGAATTGATAATACAATTCGATTTTGCCAAAGAAGTAGTTTCTGGAATTAGAAACATCCGTAAAGAAAAAAATATATCGTTTAAAGAGAAAATAGAATTTTCTGTATTGAACAATGAAAAAACATCAACTGTTTTTGATGATGTAATTAAAAAATTGGGTAATTTAGAAAGTATCGAAACGGTTAACGAAGCAGTTCAAGGAGCATTGACTTTTAGGGTAAAATCCAACGAATATTTTATTCCCATTTCTGGAGTTGTAAATGTTGAAGATGAGATTAAGAAATTAACGGAAGAGTTAAACTACACCGAAGGGTTTTTAAAATCTGTTCAGAAAAAATTATCAAACGAACGTTTTGTTTCCAATGCACCCGAACAAGTGGTGGCAAGCGAAAAGCAAAAAGAAGCAGATGCAATTGCTAAAATTGAAACGTTAAAAGCAAGTTTGGCGAGTTTAGATTAAGTCTTGTTTAAGATATTTAAACGATAACCATGTAATATACTATATGATTGTAGTGAATTTGAAAGAATGAAAAAATTCCGATTAGTTTTAATAACAGAAAACCAAAATTCTGTTGAAAAAGGAAAGAGGTTTGCGAAATTGATATGTGAAAAACTTAATTCTGAAAACGGATTTGAAATTTCAAAATATGAGAAATTAACAAATTCGTACAGAATTGAAATTGTAGGAGAAATATCAGGATTGAACAACTCTATTTTAGAATCAATTGAATTAACTGATCGAATCTGTTCTCCTTGGATTATAACATTTGACCGAAAAGAAGATGAAGTAGAATTGATATTTAATAAATCTGAATCCTCACTATATTGTAATAACGCTTTTAATGTTTTGAACTGGGCTATCTTTGAAATAGAAAAATCATAAAAGTTGAGTTGAACGAAGTTCATAATTTATTTGTGAGCGTTGTAATAAAAATCTCATCCTAAAACATTATTTAACCTTAACAACTAACTATTCAATAGTCTTAGCAGAATCTGCTACCAATCGATTAATTTCGTTCAATTCCTTTTCTGTCAAATAACGCCATTGCCCAATGGGAATATCCAAATTTACATTCATTATCCGAACTCTTTTTAATTTAGTTACTCGGTAATCTAAATATTCGCACATTCTACGAATTTGTCTATTCAGACCTTGGGTTAAAACAATTTTAAACTGATTTTTATTCAATTGCACCACCTTGCATTTACGAGTAACGGTGTCTAAAATAGGAACACCATTTCCCATTTTTTGAATAAAATCTTTTGTTATAGGCTTATTAACTGTAACAATATATTCTTTTTCATGGTTGTTTCTTGCACGTAATATTTTATTAACGATATCGCCATCATTGGTTAAAAAGATAAGTCCTTCGCTTGGTTTGTCCAATCTGCCAATAGGAAAAATTCTAGATGGATAATTAATGTAGTCAATAATATTGTCTTTTTCTACTCTAGTATCTGTGGTGCAAACTATACCAATCGGTTTATTGAAAGCAATATAGACAGGCTTGTCTTTAGGTTCGGAAATTAGTTTTCCGTTTACTTTAACTTCATCTTCAGGCAAAATTTTTGTACCTAATTCAGGCACTTTACCATTTATGGTAACGCGACCTTCATTTATCAATTTGTCGGCCGCCCTTCTAGAGCAATAGCCAACTTCACTAAGGTATTTATTGATTCGGGTTCCTGTAGTTTCGTTCACTTTATTGAATTTACATGCAAAATAAAAAGAAAAAACCCATTGAGCAAAGCCAATGGGTTTATTAATATTGAGTTGAGGTAAGTTATTAAGAAAATAACTTTTCCATTTTTTGTTGTTCTTCGGCTGCTAATTGGGCATCTACTAAAATTCTTCCACTATGCTCGTCAGTTGTAATTTTTTTGCGGGTTGCAATTTCAACTATTTGTTGAGGCGGAATGGTAAAGAAAGAACCACCTGAAGCTCCTCTTTCAACGGGAACTACTGCCAATCCGTTTTTTACATTGGTTCTAATTCTTTTATAAGCGTTTAAAAGACGTTCATCAATTAATTTACTGTAATCGGCAAATTTTTTGTGCAACATTTTCTCTTCTTTTTCCGTTTCGGCTAAAATTGCATCTAGTTCGCCTTTTTTGTGCTTTAAGTGAGAATTTTTTTCTTTTAATTTTTCTTTGGCAGCACCAATAATTTCATTTTTTTGCTCAATTTTTGCAGAAAATTCTTTGATGTGCTTGTCGGCCAATTCTATTTCAAGTTCTTGAAATTCAATCTCTTTACTAATAGAATCAAACTCTCTGTTATTTCTAACGTTTTTTTGTTGCGTAGTATATTTTTTGATGAGAGCCTTAGCTTCTTCTATTGTATTTTTTCTATTTTTAATGCTGGTCTCTAAGTTCTCAATCTCATTGTTAAAATTGTTTAACCTAGTGTTTAAACCTTCAATTTCATCTTCTAAATCTTCAACTTCAAGCGGCAGTTCACCACGCATGTTTTTAATTTCATCAATTCTAGAATCAATCAATTGTAAATCGTATAAAGCTCTTAGTTTATCTTCTACGGTTAATTCTTTTTTTGCCATTTGTTTATATGTAATTGATAGGATTTGTATTTATTTCTGATAAAACGATTGCAAAATTACGGAATTTTTTTGTAAGATAATCTACCAAAAGATTTTTTGTGAACTGTTCGCTTTCATAATGCCCAATATCTGCTAAAACTACTTGATTTTCAGCCTTGTAGAAATCGTGATATTTAAAATCTGCCGAAACGTAAATATCAGCACCTGAGCTTTTAGCCGCATCAATGGCAAAACTGCCCGAACCCCCTAAAACCGCTACTTTATTTATAGGTTTATTCAGCAAATTTGAATGCCTGATCGCCTTTAAATTAAATGTACTTTTTAATAACGATAAAAATTCATCCTCGTTTACTGGTTCGGGCAGTTCACCAATCATACCCATACCGATATTTTGATGTGTATTATCGGTAGTTATAACATCATAAGCTACTTCTTCGTAAGGATGATTTTTAAAAAGTGCGGTTAGTACTTTGTTTTCTAAATGTTTTTCAAAAATAACGCTGATGAAAGTTTCTTTTTCTTGTTGTAAAACCCCTTTTTTTCCAATAGCTGGATTGGATTCTTCATTGCCCTTATAAGTCCCCAGCCCACGAATATTATAACTACAATTTTCGTAATTGCCAATAGCACCTGCACCTGCCTCAAATAAAGCTCTACGGACTCTATCGGCAGCTGTGTCTGGCACATAAGTGGTCAGTTTTTTTATAAATCCAGATTTTGGGAGTAAGATTTTTGTATTTGATAGATTTAATTTTTGAGCCATCATTGCCGAAACACCTTTGACCGAATTATCCAAAGCCGTGTGAATACTGTAAATGGCAATGTCATTTTTTATAGCCTTTAGCACAATACGTTCTACATAATTGTTTCCATTTATTTTTTTAAGCCCAGAAAAAATAATAGGGTGGAAGCTTACTATTAAATTGCAGTTTTTTGCAATAGCTTCGTCAACCACGCTCTCTAAAGTATCTAAAGTAACCAACACTCCTGTAACTTCGGTTTGGTAATTACCAACCAAAAGGCCTACATTATCAAAATCTTCAGCATAATAAAGGGGTGCAATTTCTTCAAGGGAGTTGGTAATGTCTTTTATGGTCATGGTTTGCGAAAAATCAAAATTCAAATGCCAAATTACAAATAAATATCAAAAGTGGATATAAAAACCGCAGACTTAAACTCAATTTTTGATTATTTTTGATAACTGTAATTATGATCAGAAAAACCGAGCATTGCCTTTTATGTGAAAATCAACGCTATGACTTCAAAGAAGGTGTATATTGTGGTATCACAGAAAAAAAACCTGATTTTAAAGAAACTTGTGACATCATTAATTTTGGAAAAACTTTAGAAGATAAAATATTGGAAGTAAACGTTGAACTTGATTTGGTAAAAAGAACTAAAGTTGATACTATCGGGCATTTGATAATTTTTACTTTAATTGGAATAGCCATAATTTATTTTGGGTTGTTTCTCGCAAATAAATATGGATTTTCTTTAATTGTACATGAAAGCATACTCGGAATTCGTGGATTCGGCACCATGGTTATTTTAGTTTCAATAGGTATTAGCCTTTTAATCTTTGCAATTGCACCGTTAAATCTCTACAGAAGTAATATCAAAATTGCAAAATTAAAGAAGCAAAAATTAGATCAAATTTTAGAGTTTTATAAGCTGCGTTACAATATTAATTTACAAATTAAAAAACATTGGGCCGGACATAAAGAAGTTGCTCATGAGTTGGATATTTATCCTTTAAAACAGAAAGGTCGGTATTTACTTTAGAAAATCAAATCTAAAATCTTAAGACTCATCTTTTTTCGAATCCTCCCAATACACATCCATTTCGGCTAAAGTCATTTCAGAAAGTTGTTTCCCTTCTTTTTTTGCTGCTTCTTCCAAAAATTGAAAGCGTTTTATAAACTTTTTGTTCGTTTTTTCTAAGGCATTTTCAGGATTTACTTTTATAAATCTGGCATAATTTATCAGAGAGAAAAGTACATCACCAAATTCACTTTCGATAGTTTCGGTATTCCCTTTTTTAATTTCAGATTCCAGTTCTAAAATTTCTTCTTTAACTTTATCAAAAACCTGATGGGGTTCTTCCCAATCAAAACCTACTCCTGCCACTTTATCCTGAATTCTATTGGCTTTCACTATGGCGGGCAAACTTTTTGGAACGCCTTCTAATACGCTATTTTTACCTTCTTTTAGTTTTAATTTTTCCCAATTTTGTTTGACTTCTTCTTCATCTTTCACATCAACATCACCATAAATATGAGGATGTCGGCTAATCAATTTATCAGAAATAGTATTGGCAACATCGGCTATATCAAAATCGTTGGTTTCGGATCCAATTTTTGCGTAAAAAACAATATGTAGTAAAAGATCGCCTAACTCTTTTTTAATTTCTTGAAGATCATTATCAAGTATGGCATCTCCTAGTTCATAGGTTTCTTCAATAGTTAAATGTCGTAGTGATTGAAGGGTTTGCTTTTTATCCCAAGGACATTTTTCACGTAGCTCATCCATTATATCTAACAGACGTTTAAAAGCGGATAAATGTTCTTTTCTGGACATGTTCTTTTAGTTAATTCCCTTTGCCCTTTGGGCATTTCCCCCCAGGGAAATTATCGGAACTTCTATTTATAAGTTCATTAAGTTTTTATAATAGAGTATGCTTCAAGTTCCCTCCCAAAAGGGGAAGGCTAGGGAAGGGCTTACTCTTCCTCGTCACTTTCCTCTTTAATTGAAGAAAAGTCAAAATTAGTGGCAGCAAGTACATTGTACCACTGTACCACTTTTTTAATGTTAGAAGCATAAACCCTTTCCTCGTCGTAGTTGGGCAGTACTTCGCTAAAAAAAGATTTTAGTTTATCATTGCTCTCTTTGTGGCTAAGGGCTTCTTTATTGTTTAATTTTTCTGCCATATTTTTCAATATATTTCGCAATGGCATCTCATCTTCATAAGTATAAATAGCAATATCATTAAGTACGCTCACGTTCTGCATGGCATTTACGGGCATTCTTTTTTTATCAATTAAGGATTGTACCAGTAATCCGCCTTTGGTTTGTGAAACGATTTCATATAATCCCGGTTTTCCGGTTATGGCAACTATTTTTTCTAAAGTCATATATTATTATTTTTTTGGAAATCTCATTCTGTAATCAACGTCAATATTTCCTTTACTTATATTATTTAATTTCTTTTTTAACAACCTTTTCTTTAATGATGATAATTTATCCGTAAATAAAATTCCCTCTATATGATCGTATTCATGTTGAACGACCCTAGCAGCCAATCCATCAATATGCTCAACATGTTTTTTAAAATTTTCATCAAAATACTCAATGGTTAACTTTTCCTTTCTAAAGACATCTTCATTAATATTGGGAATGCTCAAACAACCTTCGGCAAATGCCCATTCATTACCTTCTTCAGTAGTAATTTTAGCATTTATAAATACTTTATTGAAGTTTTTTAAAAATTTTTGTTCTTCCTTACTTAGCTCATCATCTTCACTAAATGGCGAGGTGTCAACAATAAATAAACGAATAGCTTTACCAATTTGGGGAGCTGCCAAGCCAACACCACGAGCATTTTTCATGGTTTCTTTCATGTTTTCAATAAGCTCCTTTAAGTTTGGATAATCCTTATCTATTTCCGCCCCTACTTTTCTCAAAACAGGATCTCCGTAAGCAACTATGGGTAATACCATTTGTAATTTTAATTTTTAAGGCTGTAAAGATACGATTGTAAAATAATTGTTGCACTAATTTCGTCAATTAATGCTTTATTTTGTCGCTGTTTTTTTTTTAGACCACTATCTATCATAGTCTGAAATGCCATTTTTGAGGTAAAACGTTCGTCAACTCTTTTAATAGGAATTGTTGGATGCAACTTTGTTAATCTATTAATAAAAGGAATAATTAGGGCTTCACTTTCCGAAACTTGATTGTTCATTTGTTTAGGTTCGCCTACTAAGAAAAGTTCAACTTTTTCTTGTTTAAGATAATCGTTTAAAAAATCAAAAAACTCATGTGTAGCTACAGTGGTAAGACCAGATGCAATAAGTTGCAGTTCGTCCGTAACGGCAATTCCAGTTCTTTTTTTACCATAATCTATTGCTAAAATTCGAGCCATATAATTTTTTAAGGTTAAATTTTATACAAAAATAACTTTTATGTTATAAACAGCTAAAATAATGTTGAATTTAAATGAAGGGGTTATATTTGTTGTCCGAATCTATAATCGTTTAAGCATGCAATTGTTTAAACGATAATAAAAAAAACTACAAACAGAAAACATGACCGAATTACAAAACAATATTGAAGCTGCATGGGACAACCGTGATTTATTAAAAGAACAAACCACACAACAAAACATTAGAGAAGTAATAACCTTATTGGATGAAGGAAAGTTACGCGTAGCTGAGCCTACAGCATCTGGTTGGCAAGTTAACGAATGGGTGAAAAAAGCAGTTGTACTGTATTTTCCCATTCAAAAAATGGAAGTTTTGGAGGCTGGAATTTTTGAATATCACGACAAAATGCCTTTGAAAAGAGGATACCAAGAAAAAGGAATTCGAGTAGTACCAAATGCAGTTGCCCGTCATGGAGCCTATATTTCAAGCGGCACAATTTTAATGCCCAGTTATGTAAATATTGGTGCTTACGTTGACGAAGGCACTATGGTGGATACTTGGGCAACAGTTGGTAGTTGTGCACAAATTGGTAAAAATGTACATCTAAGTGGAGGTGTAGGCATTGGTGGAGTGTTAGAACCATTGCAAGCCGCACCGGTAATAATTGAGGACAATTGTTTTATCGGTTCAAGGTGTATTGTAGTTGAAGGAGTTAGGGTTGAAAAAGAAGCGGTTTTAGGAGCTAACGTGGTTCTGACAATGAGCACTAAAATTATTGATGTGACAGGTGATGAACCAGTTATTTCAAAAGGTGTTGTTCCTGCGGGATCTGTGGTTATTCCAGGAAGCTATACAAAAACTTTTAAAGCTGGTAATTATAATGTGCCGTGTGCGTTGATTATTGGCAAAAGAAAAGAGAGCACCAATAAAAAGACCTCATTAAACGATGCTCTGAGAGAATACGATGTGGCGGTATAAATAAATTATGCTTTGAACTGACTTGGAAGTTGTAATTAACCTAACTACCTTAACATGCCTTACGATAATTTTCCAAATTATGATATTGATGTCGTATTCACTTGGGTAGATGGCGATGATGATGACCACCGAAAAAAGTTAAATGCTTATTTGAACCCTAATCAAAAGAAGAACAACCAGACAGCTTTAAAAAATAGGTACAACCAAATTAATGAGATAGAATATGCTATAAAGTCTATTTTAAAAAATGCCACTTATGTTAGAAATATATTTATTGTTACAGACAACCAAACACCTTTATTTTTAAAAAATTTAGATAGTGATCATAAACTTTTTTCTAAAGTTAAAATTATAGACCATAAAACTATTTTTAAAGGATATGAACAATATTTACCTACTTTTAACTCTAGGGCAATTGAAACATTACTTTATAAAATTCCTGATTTAGCGGAACATTTTTTGTACTTTAATGATGACTTTTTTTTATTAGGTAAAACACGACCCGAGGATTTTTTTGAAAAAGGGCAACCTGTATTAAGAGGCAAATGGTCAAAATTTGAAGAGGATGTTTTGTACAAACAAATATTGAGTATATTAAAAATTAAGAAAGTAAACAAAAAAAGAGCAGGCCATAAACGGGCACAGCAAAAGGGAGCCAAAATTCTTGGTTTTAATAGGTATTATAAATTCCATCATACCCCAAGTCCATTAAGAAAATCTACTTTTCAACATTTTTTTAAAGAGAACAAACACTTAGAAGAAGAAAATATAAAGTATAAGCTAAGAAATGTAAATCAGTTTTTACCTCATGGTTTAATAAATCACGTAGAAATCAAAAACAATACATGTGTTTTAAAAAACGATTATCAATTGGTTTATTTTGGTTCTTATAAAAAGCCCTTAATTTGGTTCAAACTAATGTTAAATATAAATGAACTAAGGAAAAACAAATTATTTTTGAACATGCAAAATTTAACCTCTTGCCCAGAAAGTAAATTGCAATATATTGTTCAATGGCTAAAAGATAAATTCAACTAATTTTTCACCATTGATAGGCAATAACAAAATAACGGCAATAATCCCCACATTAAACGAAGAAGATAATATTGCAGCTGCTATTAAAAATGTAGAATTTGCGGACGAAATTATTGTAATAGATTCTTTTAGTAGCGATAATACTATTGAAATAGCACAAGAAAATAAAGTACGTATTTTACAACGTGTTTTTGACGATTTTTCATCACAAAAAAACTTTGCCATAGATAAGGCAAAACACAGTTGGATATATGTTTTGGATGCTGATGAACGCATTTCGGATAAATTAAAAAATGAAATTATCCAAACACTAAATAACCCCGGAGAATATGTAGGTTTTTATATATATCGTAGCTTTTATTTCATGGGCAAAAAACTTCGGTTTAGTGGTTATCGGAACGATAAGGTAATTAGGCTCTTTAAAAAAGATAAATGCAAGTATGATGGTAAATTAGTGCACGAAAACATTAATGCGGTTGGTGAATTAAGCTTTTTAAAGAATAAAATAGAACATTATACCTATAAAAACTATGGTCATTATTTGCAAAAAACGAATAATTACGCTTATTTAAAGGCATTGTCATTATACAAAAATGGAAAGCGTCCCAACCTTTACCATTTTTTAATTAAACCACCAGTTAGGTTTTTTATACATTATTTTTTTAAGTTAGGAATTTTAGATGGGTATCAGGGTTTGGTAATGTCAAGTGTACAGGCCTATGGTGTGTTTTCCAGATATGTACACTTAAGAAATTTAAATAATAAAAGTTAATCTTTTATAATATCATAAGGGGTTTTTTACCATATTATTTTATTGGAAATATGATTGAAGAAGTTAAAAAGAGTCTAGAAATACTACAAAAATGCAAAACCATACTTTATCCCACTGATACTGTATGGGGGTTAGGTTGTGATGCGACTGACGAAGAAGCGGTTTCAAAAATTTATACCATAAAAAAAAGGGAAGAAAGCAAAAGTCTGGTTATTTTGGTAGATGGGTTGGAAATGCTAGAAAATTATGTGAAAAATATTTCTGCAAAAGTTTTGGAAATATTGAAAAATTCAGAAAGACCAACTACCATAATCTATAACAACCCTGTTGGATTGGCAAAAAACGTAACCGCAAAAGATAATACAGTTGCCATAAGAGTTGTAAAACACCGTTTTTGCCAAAACTTAATTGCTGCGTTTGGCAAACCTATAGTTTCTACTTCGGCAAATATTAGTGGTAACACTACACCAAATTCATTTATAGAAATTGACAATTCTATTTTGGAGGGTGTTGATTATGTGGTAAATTTGGACCGAGATAAAATAATGAATCAGCCTTCAAGAATTATTAAGGTTTTAGAGGATAAAACATTGCAAATTATACGAGAGTGATTATTTTAAATTGTTGTCATTCAGAGTGTAGCTTAGTGAAACGAAGAATCTTTTAAATGTTTACTTATATTTAAAAGATTCCTCGTGCCTCGGAATGACAGTTAAAGACAAAAGAAAAAATACCATTGAACAATTATAAAGACGCTTTAGTATCAGAAATATTCCAACACATTTCAAAAGCTTCCAAATCGCTCGGTTTGGAGAGTTATGTTATTGGAGGCTTTGTTCGTGATTTTTTATTAAAAAGAGACAGTGGGGCAAAAGACATTGATATAGTCACTGTTGGTAGCGGTATTAAATTGGCAAAAAAAGTTGGGAGTTTATTGCCAAATAATCCTCAAGTTCAAATTTTTAAAACTTATGGAACCGCTATGCTGCGTTTTGGAGAATTAGAAGTTGAGTTTGTCGGTGCTAGAAAAGAATCTTACACCAAAGAAAGCCGGAACCCAGAGGTTGAGCAAGGAACATTGCAAGATGACCAAAACCGTCGCGATTTTACCATCAACGCAATGGCACTGAGCTTAAATGAAGATAATTATGGTGATTTATTGGATCCGTTTAACGGAGTTGATGATTTAAAAAAAGGAATTATTAAAACACCGTTAGACCCAGACATTACGTATTCAGATGATCCTTTACGGATGATGCGTGCCATACGTTTTGCAACACAATTAAATTTTACTATTGAGCAAAATTCTTTAAATGCAATCACTAAAAACGCCACCAGAATAGATATAATTACCAAAGAACGGATTGTTGAAGAACTTCATAAAATATTATTATCCGATAAACCGTCTATCGGATTTAAACTTCTTGAAAAAACGAATTTATTAGAACGTTTTTTGCCCGAATTAACTGCTTTAAAAGGCGTAGAAGAGGAGAAAGGGCAACGCCACAAAGATAATTTTTATCATACTTTGCAAGTTGTTGATAATATTTCAGAACATACCGATAATTTGTGGTTACGCTGGACGGCACTTTTACATGATATTGGCAAAGCACCAACAAAACGCTTTGACAAAAAACTGGGCTGGACGTTCCATGGCCATGAGTTCGTCGGGTCTAAAATGGTTTACAAATTGTTTAAACGCCTAAAAATGCCGTTGAACGAAAAGATGAAGTATGTTCAGAAATTGGTGTTGTTAAGCTCTAGGCCTGTAATTTTAGCAGAAGATGTAACCGACTCAGCAGTTAGGCGTTTAATTTTTGATGCTGGAGAGGATATTGACGATTTAATGACGCATTGTGAAGCCGATATCACCACCCAAAATCCTAAAAAAAGAAAGCAATACCTGAATAATTTTAAAATGGTACGCGAAAAAATTGCCGATGTAGAAGAACGCGACCAAGTGCGTAATTTTCAACCGCCAATTACAGGAGAAATTATCATGGAAACCTTTAACCTAAAACCTTGCCGAGAAATAGGAACTTTAAAAGAAGCTATAAAAGAGGCAATTTTAGAAGGCGAAATTAAAAATAACTATGTTGAGGCGTATCAGTTTATGATAAAGAAGGCTGAGAAGATGGGGTTAAAAAAAGTCTAATTTAAATAACTCCCCGATGGCTCTTTAAGGATAGTCTGTTTTAAGAAATTTTTTATCAGCAAAACTTTTTCGTTGAGTGTAAACCAAACAATTTATCGGGTTAAACCTTGATTCTAACAGTACTCATCTTCTTAAAATTATTAGTTAATTAATTTTATTATCTTTTCGCCCTTAAAACAGCCCTATATTTAGCGAGTTATCTGTAATAAATCTGAACCATTAATTTATGATTAAAAAAATAAAAACACGAGTAGAAAAGTTGATGAAGCATGGGCGATTCAGATTGAGCTCAAATAACAATCCGTTATTTATAGGATATTATAAATATTTTTACAGACCCAAAAAAGGTAGTATAAGCGAGTTTATACATGAATATTCGCTTTCAAAGGGAGATTCGTTTTTTGTTATACAAATTGGAGCGAATGATGGTATAAACAATGACCCCATACACAAATTTATTAAGCGTGATAGCTGGAAAGGCGTATTGCTTGAACCGCAGTCTTACGTTCACAAACAATACTTGAGCCAAGTATATAAAAAGAATAAAGGAATCCACACATTAAATGCAGCCATAAGTTCAGAAAACGGTAGTCAAAAACTGTATAAAATAGGCTTTTGCGATATGCGTTGGGCAACTGGTTTGGCATCTTTTCAAAGAGAAAGTCTGGAAAAAGCTTTTTCTTCAGGGCAAGTAGAGGGTAATTGTAGAAAATATAATGTGGAAATCCCCACTGCCGATGAGCAAATTGTTACAGAAGATATTATGACGATTAGCCCAGAAACCTTGATTGAGAAATATAAAATCTCTAAAATTGATTTATTGCAGATTGATACTGAGGGATACGATTACGAAGTGATTAAAATTTTTAATATTGAAAAATTTAAGCCAAAGGTGGTCATTTTTGAAAATAAGCACTTATCTGAAAAAGACTTGAAAGAATGTTGTGAACATTTCATAAAAAACAGCTACGCCGTTAAAAATTTTGGTAGGGATACAATCGCAATGCAATATCCTTTGGAGAGCTTTGAAAAGTTTTTTGTTAATTAACAACTTTGTCCAACAATAATTTAGACAGTATTAAATAAGCGTTTCGTGTAACTTTAAGAATTATTTTGTCAAAGCTGACAAAATATTTAAAAGATGAAATTAAGAATCTCAATTACTTACTTCAAAATATCCCTAGCAATAACCAACTTTTGAATTTCCGTAGTACCTTCACCAATAGTACATAATTTTGAATCTCTGTAAAATTTTTCTACAGGGAATTCTTTAGAATAACCATAACCGCCATGTATTTGAACGGCTTCGTTGGCGGCTTTAACACAAACTTCCGAAGCGTACATTTTTGCCATGGCACCTGCTTTTGTAACACTTTTACCGGCATTCTTAAGAGCGGCAGCTTTATGTAACAATAGTTCTGAGGCCTCAATTTCTGTAGCCATATCTACCAATTTAAAAGATATACCTTGGAATTGGCTAATGGGCTTACCAAACTGGACACGTTCTTTTGAGTATTTTAAAGCAGCTTCATAAGCACCTTTGGCTATACCCAAACTCAATGCACCAATAGAAATTCTACCGCCATCCAGAACCTTAAGAGCTTGGATAAATCCGTTACCTTCTTCTCCCAATAAATTATCTTTATGGATTCTGCAATTATCAAATATAAGTTCAGCGGTTTCAGATGCCCTCATGCCCAATTTATCTTCTTTTTTGCCAGAGGTAAATCCTTTTGTTCCTTTTTCAATCACAAAAGCAGACATTCCGTGCGAATCTCCTTTTTCGCCAGTTCTGGCAATTACCACGGCAATATCACCACTAATACCATGGGTAATAAAGTTTTTAGCTCCGTTTAGTACATAATAATCTCCATCTTTAGTCGCTGTGGTGTTCATACCCCCAGCATCAGATCCTGTATTGTGTTCGGTAAGTCCCCAAGCACCGATCCATTCTGCATTAGCTAATTTTGGCAACCATTTTTTCTTTTGAGCATCATTACCGAAGTAATAAATATGACCGCTACACAGTGAATTATGAGCAGCAACCGACAACCCTATTGACGGATCTACTTTAGAGATTTCTTCTATAATGGCAATATATTCATGATATCCAAGTCCTGATCCACCATATTCTTCGGGGATAAAAACGCCCATAAAACCCATCTCACCTGCTTTTTTAAACAGAGAAACTGGAAAAGTTTGTGCCTCGTCCCATTCCATAATATGTGGAAGGATATATTTTTCGGCAAATTCTTTTGCCGCATCGGCTATATGCTTTTGTTCTTCGGAATATTCAAAATTCATCATAAATATATAATTGTGTAATCAAGCCCCTTTGTCCTATGAACATTTCCCCGCCAACAGGCGGGGAAACATCGGAACTCCAATTTATACGGCTATTTTGTTTAAAAAATTATTTTTATCCGTACTAATTCCCTTCCCTTTGGGAAGGGTTAGGGATGGGCTATTATTTCGCTTCCAAATATAAGGCTATTCTATCGAATTTATCAATGGGAAAGTCGGGTATTTTCTTTAGTTCTTCTAACGATTGTATTTCAGCAACTTCGTCACGGTATTCAAATATTTTTTTGGTCAATTCATAATCAATATAAATGATAGACAATACCTCTTTGAACGTTGCAGTGTTTACGTTAATCTTTTTGATGGCTGGTGTTGAAAGTATTTTAAATTGTGCCAATACCTTATCGGCTACTTCTTTATCTAGATAATATACTTCGTAAAGCTGTTGGTTTATTAAAAAACCGCCAAGTTTAGTTCTATAGCTGATGATACGTTGTGATAATTTTTCGCCAATGCCGTTTATTAATTGTAAATCTTCTGCTGTCGCTTTATTTAAATCGCGAATTTTGATGGGTTTTTCCTCAACTTTAGTTACGGGTTTTTCATTTTTTTCTTGGTTTTCATATTTATTATCAGCCCAGTTATTCAATTTCTTTTTAGGATTTGTAACCCAATCTGGAAATTTAAAATAAGGTGATATTTCCGCTAATAGACTATCTGATACTTTTGTGATTTCTTGAAATTCCTTAGCAGAGTTCACAAATTTTCCGTCTGCTCTGTGTTTTAAAAGCCTATCGATTTCATCAGGGGTCATTCCTAATTGATATCCTTTAAAATCTGTCAAAAAACTTGGATTAAATGGGTAGATTTTAACGCTAGGTTCATTGTCCTTTTCAGCTAATTTAATTTGTTTTAGCGAATCGATTTCTTGTTGAAATTGACTTATTTCGGCATCGTCAACACCACTATTTTTCTCAAACATTGGAACAACAAAAAAATAGACTAGTTGCAGTAGTACGATAAGTAAAGCCAAAAAGAAAATCCCATTTCGTTGGCTTTTATTGAACCAGAAATGGGATTTTAAATCTTTCATTCTAAAACTTTATTAATCTATTGCATTTGCTTTCAGCTTAATGGCATCGAGGTATCTCTTCAGCTGTTTTTTAACTATTGGGAATAAGAAATATAGACCTATCATGTTCGGGAATACCATTGCAAAAATCATTGCGTCTGAAAAATCCCAAATAGATTTCATACTCGCTGCAGCTCCAATAACCACAAATAATAAGAATAATAATTTATATGTTAAGTCAGCAACTTTACCTCTTCCAAATAAAAATTTCCAAGATTGTAAACCGTAGTATGACCACGAAATCATTGTAGATACAGCAAATAATACCACAGCAATTGTTAAAAACACATTAGAATAAGGAATGTATTCTGCAAAGGCCTTGGCAGTAATACCAGCACCCTCAAAAGATTCCCCATTAATTATAGCCACGCCTTCTCCAGTAATATCTCCATATTCAAAAAATCCGCCAAAGTTAAATATAATAATAACCAACGCGGTCATTGTACAAATAACAACGGTATCTATAAAAGGCTCTAACAAGGCAACCAGTCCTTCACTAGCTGAATATTTGGTACGAACCGCAGAGTGAGCTATTGAGGCAGAACCGGCTCCCGCTTCATTAGAAAACGCCGCTCTTTTAAACCCAACTAATAATACACCTATAAAGCCTCCTACGCCAATTGCTTTAGGATTAAATGCTTCTGTAAAAATTAAACTAAAAGCATCATCGATAAGGGTAAAATTGCTAAAGATTATATATAGACAACATAAAATATAAAGTAATGCCATAAATGGAACTACCTTTTCTGTAACTGAAGCAATTCTTTTGATACCTCCTATGATTATTATACCAACGGTAATAGCTAGTATAACACCTATCCAAAACCCAGCCTGAGTGCTTTCAAGCCCAAATAATTCTTTTAATACTATAGTTGCTTGATTTGATTGAGCAGCATTACCACCTCCAAATGAACCACCAATACAAAATATTGAAAATAGTACAGCAGTAATTTTACCTAAAGTAGCAAATCCTTTTTCCGTTAATCCCTTTTTAAGATAATACATTGGTCCGCCATACACAGTTCCGTCTGCCCCCACATCTCTATATTGCACACCAAGTGTACATTCTACAAACTTCGTTGACATACCTAGTAAACCACAAATTACCATCCAAAAGGTTGCTCCAGGACCACCAAGAGCAATTGCCAAAGCAACACCTGCAATATTTCCATTACCAACTGTGCCTGAAACTGCTGTGGCTAAGGCTTGAAAATGTGATACTTCCCCTTCTGAGCTTTCATCCCTAATTGTATCGACGATATCTCCATCTATGGCCAAATCCTCATTAGCTGTGAGCTTTTCTTCTATTTTATTAAGGTGTTCGTCAATATCTACTTTATTGAGATCGATACCTTGGGCAATGCCGCCCTCCCCGTATAGTTCTTTAGCACCGTGTTTTTCAATATCTTCATATTTCCCTCTTACAGTATTGATTGCCTTTCCGAAGTATCTAATATTAGGAAAACCAAAATATACAGTAAAAAAAGCTGCACTAAAAACCAGTAATATAAGCACAAAAGGTGTACCAGCTATTTCAAAGAAAATAACGTTGGACATAAAATCCGAAATTGGCTTAAATGCCGTATCAATTTTTTGGTCGATACCGATTTCTTTCGTTTCTTGAGCAAAATTGATAAATGGAACTAAAAATACAAGTAGAGTCAGTAACTTTTTATTCATAATGAAAGGAGTTGATTTTTATATTTTACGTTGCAATATCATAAAAAAAAAGCAGTTAATGAAAATTTTGAGATTAAATATTGAATAAACATTATTTTATACTGTCTAAAATCTAAAAAAATGCTTATCTTATGACCTAGAAAAACTAACCATTAAATGAGTAAAAAAACATTAGTAATCGGTGCTTCAATAAAACCGAGCAGGTATGCTTATATTGCCATAAAGAGATTGCTTGATAAGAATTACGATGTAAAAGCAATAGGTTCAAAACAAGGGTTAATTGGCATAGTACGAATAGAAACAGGTAAACCCCAATATAAAGATATACATACTGTTACTTTGTATTTAAATCCGGACAGGCAAGAAGAGTATTACGATTATATAATAGCATTAAAACCCAAGCGGGTAATCTTTAACCCAGGTACTGAAAACCAAGAATTTGTTGACTTGCTAAAGAAAAATAAAATTGAAGCTGAAGTGGCTTGTACTTTAGTGCTGTTGTCTGTTGATGAGTATTAATAACTCTATTTTAAAATTCTCTTAGCTTTAAATATTTATAAATGTTGTCCGAAATTATCCAAATTGGATGTTTTCGGACTTTTTTAATTTTCAATGCACTAGCTTTATTTTTTAATTTTAAATAAAGCAATATGAAGTATTTAAAAATTGTAGTATTTCTCGTTTTTCCACTTTCCATTTTGTCCCAAAATAACAGTGAAATTTTCTATTTGAAATCAGCTGCGGTTTCTCCTGGGGCTTATATTTTTAATAAACCAAACTTAGATAGCTCAGCTGGTTTTTTATTAAATGGCGAAGTGGCTTTTGGGTATAAACAAAATGTTTTTATGCTTTCCGTCAATGCGGGAGAAGAGATTGATTTATTTGGATATAATGATAATGTACAGCAAATAAACCTGATGTATGGTAGGGAGTTTCCGCTGAGCAATAGGTTTAGCGTTGATGCTTTTGCTGGTCTTGGTTATTTTTCAGTTAAAACGAGAGATTATTTTTATGAAAATAGCAAAAACGTGATAAAGAATAAAAGATTTACCACTATGGGCTTTCCAATATCCGCCAGAATAAGATATAAGTTTAACGATTTTATTTCCTTGGGATTAAAATTTGAACAAAACATCAATTCAGTAAATTCTGTTTTTAATACAGGGTTTATTGTACAATTTAATTTTATAAAGCGAAAAAGATGAAACGACTAATCATTGCGTGTTTTTTACTGTCATTTACAATCAAATCATATTCACAATCGGATAGCATCGTTAACCCTTATAAAAATTGGTTTTTTGGTGCTGAAATGGGGCTTAATCATATTATCTCGTTTAATTGGAACGAACAAAAAAATTCATTTCAAGGCGGACTGATAGCCGAGTATTTCCTTACAAGTAACTGGAGTGCAATGGCAAGGCTTAAATATTTTAAAATTGGGCAATCTAGTGGAAGAAGCGATGCCAGTTATCGCAAATTTGACGGAGAGTCCATTGCATTAATTTTAAATATAAAGTGGGAGTATAAAATTGCCAAGAATTTTAGAGGGTTTTTAAAGACAGGGTTCGCCTTGAACCAAGAAACCGTGAGCAACTACCAATATTACGAAGGTGAACGAACAAATTGCCCAACTTTTTTTGTCGATTATAATATTTTGGGTATTGGTTTTAGCCAATATATCAATACTAATACCGCTATTTATGTTGAAGCTGAATTAAAAGGACTTGGCAAGGATAGAGATGATGGACCAACATTTATCACACCTAACTCTACCGACAATTATTTTTTGAACATTGGGATAAAACATAATTTTAAAAGAAAATAATGAAAGATAAATGTTGTCCGAAATTATCCAAATTGGATGTTTTCGGACTTTTTTAAAATACAACTTACTAATTTTATACAATAATTTAAAATAAAGAAATTATGAAAACACTTAAAAAATTTATTTTGCTGTTATTATTAACAGGATTATTCACTTCTGGTTCTTGTAGCGATGATGATGAATTCAGACCCACACTACCACCCATAACCCAAACGGGCGAAAATACATTTGGTTGTTATGTAGATGGTCAATTATTAACACCAAGAGATGGTACGGGAACGCTTCACACCCAAGATAAGGGGGTGTCTTATTCTGGATCTGGAACAGGTCCTAATTATGACTACAACGAAATTAAAATACGCGATTTTAAAACTGGTAACATGGGGTTATTCGATTTACATATTGTTGATTTACATGAGACTGGTGTAGGCACATATACTATCAATGAAAGTAACTGTGAAGATGGGGGCGATGCCAATCCTAATATTAATATTCGTATTAGATGGTTTGATGAAAAGACTCAAACTCTTAAATGGTACTGTTCCATTGAAAACGGGGGAATATTAATCATAACCCGTTACGATTTTGAAAATAGAATAGTTTCAGGAACTTTCAATTGTACTTTGCAAAATAGAGATGATGCGTCAGACATTATTGAAATTGCAGAAGGCCGTTTTGATTTGAAATGGGATACAGTAATGTACACCAATTTCCCTTAACACATAAAAAACAGGTATCGCGGCAACGATACCTGAAATTAACTATAAAACAACCGCTTAACAATTGTTTCACTTTTAATACTTTAAAATTATGAAAAAAATATTACTTTATGTATCTGTTTTACTTTTTACGTCTTTAAATTATGCTCAAAAAATACCCCAAAAACCTTTGACAAAGGTAGATAGTATGCTGGTGCATATTGATAAAAAAACCTTGACCTCAGGTATTCTCTATGAAAGGGTAACGCCGTGGGCAGCATTGGACGAGTTTAACGGAAGTAACGAAAACATGTCTAGCCCTAGGCATTTTGAACAAGCCTTACACGAACTGTACATAGCTTCTAATAAACAGAAATTTGTATATTACAGAGATCTTAGAAATAAATATACGAATGAAAAGTTTCAAAATGTCGTCGATGTAGGTATTATCAATGCAACATTTCAAACGCTTAATTATAATGCTGAAAGCAAGGATTTAGGAGGTTTACGTTTGGTAAACAATGTTTATCAGCCTGTAAAGGGAGAAGATCCGTTTTTAACAAAACATGTATTGGTAGTATCGCCCTTAAAAAAATATGTTGTAGGACAAACTATCGTCTTTAATTTTGACAAATCATTTTTCTTTGAAGAAACAGAAGATAAGAGGATAATTAACCTCGTAGCAAATTTTGGCACTAACCAAAAGCACACGCTTATCAATAAAGATATATTGAATAAACAATCCATTTCTGTTAACTACAAAAGCACGGGTGAAAAAACAATATCGTTTACCGCTCAATTTTCCGATGGTACTTCGGTTACCACCAAAGCTAAAATTCATGTAAAAGTAGTATCAAATTCAACGCTAAAGTCTGGAGGTAATTTAATTGAATCTCACTCTATAGTTTCTACTATTCCGTTTCAAGGCTATGACGAGTCTACACCTATCAATGGTCAATTAGAGTACCGTATTTTTTATGATTTAGTAAATAACAATACAGTATTGAACAAGCCTATAGTTATAATAGATGGCTTTGACCCTTTGGACAAACGAAAGATACAAGATTCTGATCCACATCCTGGTGAATCTGATGTAGATCATGTTTCTATTGAAGAGATGATGATATATTTTGATAGTGATAATGACCCAGTCGAAATTATCGAAGAGCTAAGAGGTTTAGGTTATGATGTTATCATCGTTAACCACCCTGTTTATACCAGAACTATAAACGGAGTGGTGACACAAATAGACGGTGGTGCAGATTATATAGAGCGTAATGCTATGAACCATGTTACCTTGTATCAACATTTAAATAGTGTATTGGCCCAAAACAACAGTAATGAAGAATTGGTAATAGTTGGTCCAAGTATGGGTGGGCAAATAAGCCGATACGCCTTGGCTTATATGGAAAAGACAACATACCACATAACACCCGGCTTTGGGTAAGCGTTGACAGCCCCCATTTAGGAGCAAATATACCTTTTGGAATACAAAATCTTGTAAATATGATTGCAAGTACGGGAAATGTTGACGCTGAGGATTTTGTTGAAGATCAATTGGGCTCACCAGCTGCCAAACAACAATTGATTGAACAATATAGTGATTCAGATGGTTATAATTTGGATGGAAGAACAGTATCACAAGGCTACTCTCAAACAAAAGGACATCCATATTTTATAAATTAGTATAATAGTCTTTATAATAATGGGGTAGCAAACAGTAAGGGGTATCCTCAAAATTTGCGTAAACTGGCATTGGTCAATGGTTCATTACTAGGGTCTAAAGCTTTTAAAAATCCTTTCAAAATTAACCATTTTAATTTTAACGATAACAATGCTCTAAGAGATGACCATTATTCGAATAGTGAAGAACAAGTCTTAGATATTGTTGGTATTAAGAATATTTTAGGGGCTAAAATAGTAGGAACTAGATTGCATGCTTATTTTATGCCCGAGTCTGGAAATCATAGCGAAGTTGCTCATTTTTATAGAAAACAGAACCCTTATTATAGTGTAACTAGGAGCAGAACAAATTATAATTCGAGAGGGAGTATGGATAACGTTCCTGGAGGCTGGTTTCCAACGCAACAAATATTAACTAAAACTACGATAGAAAATAAACCAAGTGAATTAAGTTGGTTTGAAATGAGAAAAATTGAACATGTAAATTCATTTATCCCAGTAGCGAGTGCTTTAGGGTTTAAAAACCCTGATTTTAATTGGGGTCAAAAAATGGACAGAAATTTGATTTGTAACGATGAAATCCCTTTTGATAGTTATTACGGTCCTAAGATAAATGAACGGCATACTTCATTTACTGAAGAAAGTGTAAATTGGTTGTTGGCTGAATTGGCAGGCAAATCTCAACCTCCAACGGTATATTTAAAGGATAAAGATATAACAGGGGTTAACTGTTTATGTTCTAATGAAGTAAAAACATACTCTATAGATGCATGTAAAGTGTCGGGTACAATAAATTGGCAAGTGTCATCGAATTTACAAATTATAAGTTCAACGAACAATAGTGTTAACGTAAAACCAATTAACAGTCAAATTAGTGGAATGGCCTATGTTCAAGCGGTTTTATCTACAGGTACAATTAAAAAAGAAGTATGGGCGGGTAAGCCAAAAACCCTAACTTACTATATTTTGAACGTATGCAGGCTTCCGTACCACATACATTAACCACCAATGGGAGCAACTCAGTTGTTGTTACACATGGTTATTTAGAACAAGAAATAACTTCTTTTAACTGGAATATGCCTTTTAATTATTTTAATGTAGCTCCAAATGGAATCTTTATTAATATTCCAAGTGTCTATGGTTCTTCTGCTGATATATCTATACAAGCTACTAATAAATGTGGGCAAAGCTCTTTTTCAAATCCTACTACATTTAGTATCATTGGTGGATATTATTTAGAATTTATCCCAACCCAGCGACAGAAACCTTAAATATTGAGAGAGAGTCTATGGTTGGTGATAAGCAAAATGGTAAAACCAAACAGGAAAAATCATTTTATAGGCTTTTTAATTTTAGTAATGGTTTAGTGCTTGAAGGGGAAATAGAAACTTTAAAAAATATTAACGTTTCAAATCTTAAAAAGGGACAGTATATATTAAAGATAATTTCTGGAAAAAACTCAGAAACCCATCATATCATTATTGATTAAGTTAAGTTTTAACAATCTTTATCACAGTTAAAAATATTGACTGGTACTAAATAGTCGCTTCAATTTTTTTGAAGCGGCTATTTTTGTGATAAATTTTTAGTGTTTTGTAATGAATTTAATATATATTTATACCTTAATAATTAGGAGTTTTAATTTGTCGCAAATTCAATAAAGAAAAGTACTTTATTGTGAGGTAATCATCAAAAACATGCAACCCAACAGCATTAACTTGTTGAATATACTGCTTATTGCTGGTGTAATTCAAGGTTTTTTATTTAATATCGTAACCTTTTTTAAAAATAAATTATCAAACAAAGCGATTTTATTTTTAAATCTGACGGTTTTTTTTCTTTCCGCGAACAATTTACAAGCTTGGTTGATAAATAGAAGTTTTATTTCCTCCAATTTTTATGTAAAATACATGCAAATTTCTTGGTACTTTTTTTTAGTGCCCATGTTTTATTTATTTTTGATCAACTATTTAAAATTTAATAAAAGGTATAAATCTTTCCTTATTTTTTCAATTGTTTTATTTGCTGTTGCGGTAATCACAAGATTAGTTTTATTGATCTATTTACGTACACATAATTATAGTCCAAATTATATTGGTGATTTTATGGGTCAATATAACTTAATTGAAGAAACCATAATCTTTATATACAGTATTTCTATTTTTTTATATGCCGTATTTATCGTCTTTACTTATAAAAAGGAACTGTTCTATATCTTGGATTTTGACAATTTAAATTGGATAAAAATTTTTCTGTTTTTTTCCATGGGTTTAGTTCTTTTGTGGGTTATCGCCCTCTATAAGAGCTATGAGCTCGCTATTTTTAATCCTGCAAAATATTATGACCCCATAAGAATTAGTATTTCGATACTTATTTATTGGTTGGGCTACCACGGTACTCAACAGCATAGGTTTATAAATAATAGAATCTCTATCAGAAATCAAATAAAAAGCCGAATAGCTCTAAACCAATTTGTCAAAATACAAAATGAAGATTATGTTGACAGCAAAAAACAACATATTCATTTTATGGAGATCGATACTTATATAAAGAATACCAAAAAATTTACAAATGCGAAGTTAAGTTTGGAAACTTTAGCGGAAGAATTAGATATTAGTGCTAGTTTTTTATCGTCAATTATAAATAAAAGCAATAAAACCAATTTTACCGATTATATCAATAACTACCGTGTAAATCAGGCAAAAGAACTTTTGGCGGACAAAGATTATGCAAATTATAAAATTTTGAGCATCGGGCTTGAATCTGGATTTAATTCAAAATCTACTTTTTATGCGGTATTTAAAAAATTTACGGGTAAAACCCCTGCGGAATATAAAAAAATAATGCTTAATTCTGATGTGCAATAATCAACTCGTCCGGTACTTTACTATCAATTTTAATAATTTTACCTTCTTTGCCAAGAATAACATTATCAAAAATAGTTTCGGCCTCTTGTTTAAAAAGTTCTACATTATCGTACCTACTAGAAAAGTGGCCAAGTATCAATTGACCTACTTTTGCTTTTTTAGCAATTTTAGCCGCTTCCTCAGCAGTAGAATGTTTCGTAGTAAGTGCTGTTTCTTGCCTATCCTTTAAAAAAGTAGCTTCGTGGTATAGCAAATCCACATTCTTTATTATAGAAGTTATTTCCGGTTTGTAAACCGTATCGCTACAAAAAGCATAACTCAATGGTTTATTCGGATTGAATGTTAATTTTCTATTGTCAATAACTTTACCATTCATTTTTAAAAAATCCTTACCATCTTTTAAATTCTGATAGTCGCAAATTTCAATTTCGGGATTTTCTTTAATCGCCTCAATATTCAGCTTACGTTCGCCAATTTTCTCTTTGAATAAAAAACCATTGGTATACACACGATGCTCTAACGGAATTGTAAAAACTTCCATTTTATTATCTTCAAATATCAACTCACTTTTATCACTTTCCAATTCATGGAAATTAATATGGAACTGTGGCCAGGAATTGCTGGTTCGCAATTGTAAAGTAATAATTTCTTTAAGACCTGTTGGAGCATAAATATGCAGATCGTTTTTACGATTTAAAAGACCGAGAGTTGAAATTAAACCAATTAAACCAAAATAATGATCGCCGTGCAAATGCGAAATAAAGATATGGTCAATGGCAGAAAATTTAATTTTATATTTTCTGAGCTGAACCTGCGTACCTTCACCACAATCAATTAAAAACCGTCTGTTGTTAATCTCTAAATACTGTGATGTTGGATGTGCAAAGGTTCTCGGTGTGGCTGAATGACAGCCCAATATGGTCAAACTTATGCTCATTTAATAACAATCCGTTTAGATTTAATTTCGGTATTGGTTTTAATTGAATAAATGTAAATTCCTGAATCTAACTTATCTCTGTAGAAAGGTATGGAATTTGAACCCTTTTTGGTGGTGTATTTTTGAGAATAAACCACATTACCAATTAGGTCTTTAACCGAAAATTGAATTTCAAAAACAGCATTTGCTTGAAATTTAATTTTAGTTGTAACACTAAAAGGGTTAGGTGAGGCCACAATTTCTTTAATAACAGTTGCCGAATCTGGTGTACTGCCATTTTTTTCCGGCTGTTGTGCAAAAACAGCTAAAGAAAGTGAAACCAATAAAATAAATAAGAGTAGTTTTTTTACCATAAGCTATTTAAAATTTTTCCCATAATTTAATTAAATATTCTCAATTAACACCTTATTTTACCTCTGCTTGGGAGAGGTCAGAATTTCTTTTTTTTTGAAATTCTGGGTGAGGCCTAGAATCCTAAATCTCGTTCAATATTTTCCATCTCTACTATGTCCATGGCTTCAACAAGCGTAGGTACAACAATTATTTCATCAGGGAATTTATCTGCCTCAATTTCGTTTAAAATAATAACAAAAGACATGCCATTACTTCTATGTTGTTCAACAATCGGCAAAAATAATAAGATATTTTCTATATCTACCCCTTTAGTCTTAGAAAAATCAAGAATAATATTCTCGTTTTTAAAATTAATATATTTTTTTGAGAAATCCGAAAAAAAATCATCAATTGCTAATTTTTCGTTTCTAAAAACAGTGGCTATGTCCGTTTTTTCTATAATCATTTTTTTATTTGTTGTGCTAATAAATAAATCACTGCCATTCTAACTGCAACGCCATTTTCAACCTGATTTAAAATGATGGACTGGTTGGAATCGGCAACATCACTTGTAATTTCAACACCTCTATTTATAGGTCCTGGATGCATAATTACAATTTTCTTGCCAAGGCTATCCAATATTTCTTTATTGATTCCGAAAAGTTGTGTATATTCTCTTATTGACGGGAAATATTTGATGTCCATTCGCTCATGTTGCACACGTAATACGTTGGCAACATCACACCATTCCAATGCTTTCTTCAAATTGGTTTCAACCTCTACACCTAAGCTCGTAATATGTTTTGGAATTAACGTTGTTGGCCCACAAACTTTAACTTTTGCTCCTTGTAACTGTAAGGCAAAAATATTCGATAAAGCTACACGAGAATGTAAAATATCACCAATAATAACAACTTTTTTATCCTTGACCGTTCCCAATTTTTCTTTAATAGAGTAACTATCAAGCAATGCTTGTGTTGGATGTTCGTGAGCTCCATCACCGGCATTTATAATCCTTGCATCAACGTGTTTTGACAAGAAAACACCTGCACCCACATTAGGATGACGCATCACCACAATATCAACTTTCATAGAAAGGATATTGTTAACGGTATCAATGAGTGTTTCGCCTTTTTTAACTGAAGACTGACTTGCCGAAAAATTAATTATATCTGCCGAAAGTCTTTTTTCTGCCAGTTCAAAAGATAATTTTGTCCGTGTACTATTTTCGAAAAATAGATTGGCAATGGTTATGTCCCTCAGCGAAGGTACTTTTTTAATAGGTCTGTTAATTACCTCTTTAAAATGATCTGCAGTTTCAAAAATTAGATTTATATCTTCTTTTTTGAGATATTTAATCCCTAATAAATGGTCTGTGCTTAACGCTTTCATTTTAATTATTGCTTAATAAATAAACAGCATCCTTTTTATCATTTTCCAGCCAAGAAACTTTTACTTTTTCCGAATTGATAACATCTACTTGTCTTCCTTTATAGTTTGGCTGAATGGGCAGATGCCTGCTAAACCTTCGGTCAATTAACACCAACAGCTCAATGGATTCGGGTCTTCCAAAAGACTGAAGAGCCGTCAGAGCCGATCTTACACTTCTTCCAGAAAATAAAACGTCATCAATAATAACCACGTTTTTATCTTCCACAATAAAATCTATATTGGTGTTGCTTGCTGCCAAAGGTTCATCCCTTCGTCTAAAATCATCACGATAAAAAGTAATATCCAGCTGACCTAATTTTATATCGGAGATATTGTAATCTTTCTTTAAAATTTCACTTAATCTATTGGCAAGAAAAATACCTCTGGGTTGTAAACCAATCAAAACAGTATTCTTAAAATCGTTGTGATTTTCAATAAGTTGACATGCCAAGCGATGAAGGATAATGTGAATATCTTTAGCGTTAAGTAATGTCTTCTTTGCCATTAGAGCAGTGCAAGCCTTTGATTGTAGCACAAAAGTACATTTTTTTTTAATATATAAAACGGTTTATAACGTGTTAATTAATTTGTTAACAACATTTAGGCCGTTAGGCTGATAAAAAATGAGATTACCTTAATTTTAAAATTGTAAGAAAACCTGATTATATGCACTCATTTCAAAATGATGATGATGAAATCCCATTATCAAAATTTGAATCAATGTTGAAAACTAATAGTGTATATTTTTTCGATTCAACCGAATTCGAAGAAATAATTATACATTATATGAACGTTGGCAAAATGTCATTGGCTAAAAAGGCGTTGGATTTAGGATTGAGACAGCATCCTGCTTCCGTAGCCTTAAAATTAGCCTATGTTGAGGTGCTTTTATATGAAGATAAAATAAATAAGGCGGAGCAACTATTGACCGAACTTGAAGAAATAGAACCTTTAAACGATCAAGTATTTCTTCATAAAGCCACCTTATTATCTAAAAAAGACAAGCACAAAGAGGCAATTATAGCTTTAAATCAAGCACTATTATTTACCGAAGATGAGGCTGATGTATATTCCATGATCGGTATGGAATATCTGTATTTAGAAGATTTTGACACTGCCAGATTAAATTTTGCCAAATGTTTGGAAGTTGAATTTGATGATTATTCGTCTTTATACAATGTAATATATTGTTTTGATATGTTGGACCAACATCAAGAAGCCATAGATTATTTGATAGATTATATTGAAAAAGATCCTTACAGTGAAATAGCTTGGCATCAATTGGGAAGACAATACTTTATGATGGAAAATTTTTCAGAGGCCCTAAAGGCTTTTGACTATTCCATATTAATTGACGAATATTTTATTGGAGCTTATCTTGAAAAAGCTAAAACGCTGGAAGAATTGAACCGTTATGAAGAAGCGATAGCCAATTATCAGCTGACCATTAATTTAGAAGACGGTACTTCTTTTGCTTATCTTAGAATAGCCAATTGTTACGAGCAAATGGGTAAGACAAAACAGGCCTTAAAATATTACAATATTACCGTTAAAGAAGATCCGTTATTGGATAAGGGCTGGTTGGCATTGACCAATTTATATATCAAAAATAAAAATTACCAAAAGGCATTATATTTTATCAATAAGGCATTATTGATTGATGAAAGCAATACCATTTACTGGATGCGTTATGCAGAAATAAACCTGAAACTTAACTTTTTTGAAGAAGCCGTTAAAGGTTTTCAAAAATGTTTGGACCTGGAAGATTACGCGTTGGATATTTTTATTGCATTAGCAGATGTATTACATTTTATTGGCGAATTTAAAGATGCCATTCAAGTATTGCTAAAAGCTAAAAAACTATACGACGATTTTGCAGAAATAGAATACCGTTTAGCAGGACTGTACGTACTTACGCAACAAGAAAAAGAAGGTTTACTTTTATTGGAGAAAGCCTTGAAATTAGATTATGATTATCATCAGATTATTAAAGAGTTATACCCTTCTGTATTTGATTTGGAAGCTGTAAAAGTTTTAATTGCAACTTCTTAAACGTATATTCTTAATAATAAATAGTCCACTTTCCTATTTCTTGCTTTATTTTATACTTTTTTACTAACCAAAGCAAACTATCCGGTATTTGCTTTTTGTAAAGTAGTAAAACCGTCGGTTTGTTAGTAATATTATGGAGTTGATTAAATTCATTTGTGTCTTTTAGGTTAATAAGATTTTTTTTCCAGTTTAAATCAACTTCAAACTGGGTCTCTCTATTTAAAGATTCATCTCCATCATATAATGAAATAATAGATTTATTTAAACCGAAAGCGATAGAAGATTTTCTAGTATTGTAAACTAAAATTTCTCTATCATTCAAATTTTCTTCAATTATAAAATCGGTAATTGGTTTTGTACCGTTTACTTCTAATTCGTTTTTTGCAAAGATTACAGAGCTGCTTATCAATAAAAGTAGTGCTACCAATAAAGATGTAAAAATAGGTTTCGACTTTAGTTGAACAGATTTTGATCTATAAATCACCATTGTCAAGACTAATATCACACCACTTAGAATAGCTAAAAAATATGGAAATTCAAGCCCAAAATCCACAAATGGGGTAACTATAAAAGCAATTAGGATTAATCCTGAAAAACCAAGGATAATACCATTGATAACTTTAATTTTTTCAGTTTCAATTTTTGAAAATAAACGTGCTGTTAATATTGCTAATAAGCTATATAAAGGTAAAATATATAAAATACGTTTTGAAGAGGAGATGGAAAAGAAAATCAAAGGAATTACAACTGCTATTAACAAAGCAAAATGCAATGTTTTTAATTTGAATAATTTTTTCTGATCTTTTAGCAAATAGAGTAGTGCCAAAAACCATGGCAAACCTACCAACGGGGCAAATGCCAGAAAATACCAAAAAGGTTCTGTCCGACCAAAAGCATTTTTAGAGAACCTGTCCGCGGTTTGTTTTCCTAAAAAATAATCTATAAATGCGGGATTTTGCAATCCTAAATACACAAACCAAGAAGAGGCAATGGCTAAAAACATTGTCCAAGCCAACACATGATGTATGGAAAAATTTCTTTTTGCTTTTTCCGTAGAATTATAAAAAAGTATAAAAAGTACAGGAACAATAAATATTACAGGGCCTTTGGTTAAAAAGCCCAATCCTAGACTAATGGTAAAAAAATAGAGCCATTTTAAAAATCCGGTTTTACGATATTTGACCCAACAGTATATACTTAGCAAAGCAAAAGTGGCCAAAAACGCATCGGTTGTTAAATTACGAGATGAAATTAGAACCAAAGGGAAACTAAAATAAATTATAGACGCCCATAAAGCAGTTTTCTTATTATTAAAAAGTAAAATCGTTAATCGATAAACTAAAATAAGTTGCAGTAAAACTGCCAATTGTAAAAAAAATCTTGCCCCTAAAGGATTTACACCAAAAATTTGATAGCCTAAAGCCGTAATTTGATAGGTGAGTGGCGGTTTATGATAATGGTGAACATCTAACAAATTGGGGTGAATATAATCACCAGAAACGTACATAGCCCTTCCTATTTCCGCGTACCTGGCATCACTACTTTCAATAACGCCGTAAGAACCAACGTTAATTAAGAGAGCAACAGCGGCAATAATTAAAAATATATTGAAAGATAAATTATTTTTCATTTTTGATGTTTCAGAAGTATGTAAATATTTCTACTATAAATTATAAACCCAAATAATTGCCCAATGAACAATACTGGATCTTTTCTTATTATGGCATAGCTTAAAATCATTAAAGAACCAATAAGACTTAACATCCAAAATCCAAAAGGTAGGGCTGATTCCTTTTTGCGTTCAGAATAAATCCATTGATATACAAACCTCAAGGTAAAAATAATCTGCCCGATACTTCCCCAAAGCAGCAATTTAAATGGAATATCTTCATTTCTAAATAAACGCTCTACATCTATTTGATTGTTGTTAAAAGAATAAACGGCAATCAAGAAAGGAAAAGCAAGTAAAAATCCGCGTAATATATTTGGTAATTTTTTCCAAGACCCCTGCAATTGCATATTTCTGATATAAATAAAATAGGTTAGCGATTGCCCTAGCATAATGGCAAAATCATCACGTAACCACCCGTATATAAACAATAAAAAAGAGGCGATGAGACTTAGTTGCCAAAACAGTTCAGGAGTTAATACTTTTTTTACTTTTTCAGATTGAATCCATTGTAGTAACAATCTTGCAGAAAATAAAATTTGAGCGGCAAAACCTATAACATAAACAAAGTACTTGTATGAAAGCCAATCGCTCATGAACCGATTTTTGACTTTTCTATTGTGTAGTTAATATACCTTCGTCTCATCCATCTATATCCAAAAGTGTCGCGTAATGCCTTTAAAGATCTATTAAATATATTGAATTTAGATTGACCGGCAATACGCTCAAAATGTTGTACTTTAATTTGTTTTATTTTACCATTTTGAAGTAAAATTAATGCAGGTATAAATCGGTGCATTCCTTTAAAAAAAGGAATTTTTTTAGCCACATCTGAATGAATTACTTTTAACGGGCAACCAGTGTCAATAATACCATCATTAATTAAACCACGCCTAATACTGTTCGCAATTAACGATTGAATTTTTTTATTAAGTGTATCTTTCCGTTTACCTCTAAAACCAATAACCGCTTGGTAATTATCAATATCAGCCAGTAAAATATCAAAGTCGTAAGGTGTGGTCTGTAGGTCGGCATCAATGTAACCAATCAGCTCAGTTTCAATATGGTCTATACCAGCTTTAATGGCGGCACTTAACCCGCAATTTTCTTTAAATTTGAGAAATTCAAAATCGGGATTACCATTACAGATTTCTTCAATTTTATTAAAACTACCATCTGTAGAGCCATCGTCAATAAAAAGCACTTTGCTTTTTGTTTTGCTTTTCAAAAAATAATCGGTAAAAGTACTGTGAATTCTATCTAAATTGTCAATTTCGTTAAAAACGGGAATGATAATGGTCATTCTATATTCCATGTGGTTGTTGGTTTTAGATAGTGAATAGTGTTAAACTTTTTCATTGACAGAAAGTTTAAACCAATTCAGTTGCAAATGTACAAATATTTGAAAACTAGTTTAAGAGCATTTTCAAAAAAACAGCTACGAACAAATTAACTATATTTGGGGCTAATTTTTTACATTTTTATGCAAAGAAGTCTAAAAGAGTATGTGGCCATTTCGCTCAAAGGAATTGCGATGGGTGCGGCAGATGTGGTTCCAGGGGTTTCTGGGGGGACAATAGCTTTTATATCGGGAATTTACGAAGAGTTGTTGGAAACAATTAATAGCGTAAATTTTAATGCCATTAAAATATTAAAAAATGATGGTTTTAAAGCAGCTTGGAAATCCATTAACGGCAATTTTTTATTTGCTCTTTTACTGGGAATAGGAATAAGTATTCTTTCATTAGCCAAGCTTATAAAATATTTACTGATAAACGAACCTATTTTATTATGGTCTTTCTTTTTTGGATTGGTCTTAGCAAGCGTTTTTTTTGTAGGAAAGCAAATAAAAGAGTGGAATATTGTAAAAATAATAATGTTGATTATTGGAGCTGGAATTGCTTATTATATTACAATTTTACCACCTATGGGTGCTCATGACACACCCACCTGGTTTTTATTTTTATCAGGTGCCTTGGCAATTTGTGCGATGATATTACCGGGAATATCAGGGAGTTTTATCTTATTGCTTTTAGGTGCTTATAAACCGGTTATCGATGCTTTGGATGAAAGGGATTTAAAAACGCTATTTATTGTGGGTTGTGGAGCAATAGTGGGCTTGTTAACTTTTTCTAGAGTACTTAAATGGTTGTTTGATAAATACAAAAATATAACATTGGCTATTTTAACCGGATTTATAGCAGGTTCATTAAATAAGATATGGCCATGGAAAGAAATATTAGCCTCAGAAATGATTAATGGAAAATTAAAAATTTTAGAAGAAAAAAGTATTTCTCCTTTTAATTATGATGGCAACCCACAGTTAGTTTGGGCATGTCTTTTGGCAATTGTTGGTATTGCCGTAATTTATGGATTAGAAAAATTCTCAAATGTTAAAGTTGCGTAAATGGCGAAAGAACGAACCATTTCAGATAAGTTTTTCCTTTTTTTAAAAGGATTAGCTATGGGTGCTGCCAATAAAGTGCCTGGAGTGTCTGGTGGTATAGTTGCTTTTGTGGGCGGTTTTTATGAAGAATTGATCTACTCTTTGCAAAAAGTAAATGCCAAAGCTTTTAAATTATTGTTTAACGGTCGGTTTAATAGCTTTTATAGATATACTAATGCCCAATTTTTAACCTTGATTTTTGCGGGCAGTGTTTTTAGCTATTTTAGTGTTTCTCAGGTGCTTGATTATTTTATCAAGAATTATGAGTTGTTTGTTTGGAGTGCTTTTTTTGGAATGATTCTAGGCTCTATTTATTATATTGGTAAACAATTTAAAGATTGGTCAACCCAGAATATAATTGGAATTATTTCTGGAATTGCTGTGGGTGTAGCTATAAGTTTTATGAATCCTGCCAAAGAAAACGACAACTTGTTCTTTGTATTTTTTTGCGGAATGGTTGGGGTTACGGGAATGACCTTGCCCGGGTTATCCGGCTCGTTTATATTGATTTTATTGGGCAATTATGTTTTGCTTTTGGTAGATTCGGTGAACATGCTGTACAAAACTATTATTGATGTTTTTCAAGGTAATTTTGAGTTTTTAAAAGATACGGTCAGAATCAGATATTTAAAAATTGTTGCCACTTTTGGAGCAGGTTCTGCGTTTGGTTTGGTGTTCACCTCACAAATTTTAGCTTATGTACTAAAGCGTTGGCACCAATTGGTAACCGCAATTATTATCGGGTTTATAAGTGGCTCTTTAGGTATTGTTTGGCCTTGGAAACGTGCAGTTTATAAATTAGAAAACGGAAATTTTTTATTAGATTCTAAAGGAGAAAAGGTAATAGAAAACTACAAACGCTTTATTCCCAATTTTAAAGAAAGCGAAACTTGGTTTGCAATAGCTTTTATCTTATTGGGAGTGGGTATTGTTTTATTGATTGATTTTTATGGAAAAAATTCTAAAAAAAAGAAAGTTCGGACTGATAGGTAAAGATATTTCCTATTCATTTTCCAGACATTATTTTACTAAAAAATTCCAAGAGTTAAAGTTGGAAGATCACGAATATGTAAATTTTGATTTACCTACAATCAAAGATTTTTCAAAAATTGACTTAGAAGAAGTAAACGGATTTAATGTAACCATCCCTTATAAAGAGAAAATAATGGAGTTTTTAGATGAAGTTGATGAAGTTGCAGAAGAAATAGGTGCGGTAAATACAATAAAAATCATTCATAAAAATAAATTAATTGGTTATAATACAGATTATTATGGTTTTGAGGAATCTTTAAAACCATCATTAAAATCACATCATAAAAAAGCATTGGTTTTAGGGACTGGAGGTGCGTCAAAAGCCATTTTGTTTGTGCTTAATAAACTTAATATTGAATACAAAGTGGTTTCAAGAACTCCAAAAAACAATCAAATTTCCTATCAAAAAATAACTAAAAAACTATTGAATGAATATAATTTAATTATCAATAGTACACCATTGGGAACTTATCCAGATATAGAAAATTGTCCTAATATTCCATATCAGCATCTTACGGATAAGCACCTATTGTTCGACTTAATCTACAACCCCGAAAAAACTACATTTCTATCAAAGGGAGAAGCTAAAGGAGCAAATATTATTAATGGCTTAAAAATGCTGGAATTGCAAGCTGAAAAAGCTTGGTCTATTTGGAATATGTAAGTTATATCTTATTTACGCAACCAAATGCACATAGTTGTATCTAAATTCATAAATAGTTTTGCATTTTGTCAATCCTATTAGTATCTTTAAGAACTTTTAGTTTTAAAAGAGGAACCCTTAAACATTTAAAATAATGTTAGACGATAAACCAAATAGTGTAGAAAGCGAGAATTCAACGGAAAAACAAACAGATGTTGTTGCGGATAATCAAGAGAATCAAAAAACCGAAGAAATTGTAGAAAAGTCTTCAGAAATTGAACAATCTGTTAATTCTGATGTTGAAGAAAATGCTGAGCCAATAGCGACTAAAAATGAAGAAACTAAAGGAGATGAGGTAGAATCTGATCCTGTTGAAGATGCCGTAAAATCTACACCTGTAAAGGACAAAGAAGAAGTTGAGAAGAAAGTCAATTACGAAAAACTAGATTTAGAGCAACTCGTAACGACACTTCAAAAATTGCTCAAAACCGGTAAAATAACAGAAATTAAAAGTGAAGTTGATTTGATTAAAAAGAATTTCAACAAAAAATTCGGTCAACTTTTAGCAGATAAAAAAGAAGCTTTTTTAGCTGATGGAGGTAATGAAATTGATTTTTACTACAGTACTCCAATAAAATCTACTTACAACGATCTGCTTTTTGAATACAAAACAAAAAGAGAGGCTTATTATGCTAATAAAGCTAGTGAGCAAAAAGAAAATTTGGCAAAACGATTGGCATTAATTGAAGAATTAAAAGAGCTTATAGACAATGCCGAACCCTCTACCATGTACGGACAGTTTAAGGAACTACAAACAAAATGGCGTAGCATTGGCAGAATTCCCAGTGCTCAGTACAACGATACTTGGCGTACTTATGACCATCATGTAGAGCGGTTTTATGACTTATTGCATCTGAGCAATGATTTAAGGGATCTTGATTTTAAACATAATTTAGAAGAAAAAACAAAATTGGCGGAAAGGGCTGAGGAGTTGGCTGAAATGACAGATTTAAATGCTGCTTTTAAAGAGTTACAGGTGTTGCACAGATTATGGAAAGAAGAAGTGGGACCGGTAGGAAGAGAACATCGTGAAGAAATTTGGGAACGTTTTAGCAACGCTACCAAAAAAATTCATGAAAAAAGACATGAACATCAAAAAGAACTGGAATCTAAGTATGAAGAAAATGTAGACAAGAAAAGGGAGGTTATCGACAAGATTTCTAATTTGATCGAAGATGGAAATAACAATTCTCATAAATATTGGCAGCAAAAAATTAAAGAACTAGAGACTCTAAGACAACAGTTTTTTAAAATTGGAAAAGTACCTAGAAACGTAAATGACAAAATTTGGAAAGAATTTAAAGAATCAACTCGTAAATTTAATAGACAAAAGAACGCATATTATAAAAATGTAAAAAACGAGCAACATAATAATCTACAAAAAAAGAATGCCTTAGTTGAAAAAGCCGAATCCTTAAAAGATAGTGAGGATTTTGATACTACAACAGATATTATGAAGCAAATTCAGGCAGAATGGAAAACGATTGGCCATGTGCCAAGAAAATATTCCGACAAAATTTGGAAACGTTTTAAAGATGCCTGTAATCATTATTTTGACAGATTGCACGGTAAACAAGACGAAGCCAATAAAGATCAGATAGAAGCTTTTAACAAAAAGAAAGAGTTGTTGGATAATCTTAAGAGCCAAGCTGATAAAAATGACTCATTGAGTTTGGAAGTGATCAATGCTTATATTGAAGATTGGAGTAAATTAGAGCGTTTACCACACAATATGCAACATATAGATGTTAAATTTAATAGAACATTAAATTCACTTTATAGTAAGCTAGATTTAGATGAAAAAGAAATTGCCATGTTAAAGTTTAAGAATATGGTCAATAATTATGTAGAGACCCAAAACCATAGAAAATTGGATAACGAGCAACAATTTGTTAGAAAAAAAATTGATGAAGTTACTCGTGAAATTCAACAATTGGAAAACAATATGGGCTTTTTTGCGAATGCCGACTCTGACAGTCCGCTTCTAAAAGGTGTACAAGACAATATTGAAAATTATAATCAACAATTGGAAATCTGGAAAACCAAATTGGATTATTTAACCAGTTTGGACTATTAATTATTTTTCAATGCTTTGTCAACTAGTTCTATCACATAATTTATTCGAGAAGTATCAAGTACTGAGTTATTAATGTTTTGATTTGCTGAAATTTGAGAGTTAATAAGGTTCATCAACTTTTTGTCTTTTAATTTTTGTTTAACTACTACGGTATCAATCCCGTTATTTTTATAAGTTATTAATTCTGATAAAATATAGGGTCGAACGTTATTGTAAATAAACGCCTTATGCGACTGTGAAAATGCATCTAGTGCATCATAGCCAGCTTCGTAAAAACTGGTTAAGGCATATTTTAAAGTATCATTTGATATTAAATTCAAATTTCCACCCGATTTTAAATTAATATATGCAGAATTCACTTTTACATGGTAAAATTCACTATCTAAATACATACTTAGAGAATCCAAGTGAGCAGCATCATCTGTTGTAAGTTGCGTTAAATAGTTGTTACTTTGGGTTAAACGCTTCTTCCACATTGTAAACATGTACTTTTCCGTTTGTAAATCAAGATAAACAGCTTTCAATGCTTTAGATACTTCTTTTTGTTCTTTATTGTTCTCATTCCAATTGTTTAACTGTACAGCAATAAAAATACCCAGTACCACAATCAATATTTCACCTAAAAAATAGGTAATGGTTTTTGGTAATTTGCTTCTGAAAAATCTTGGCATATGGGTTTATATTTTTTTCGCATTAACTCCCTCTCCTGCGGAGAGGGTCGGGGAGAGGCTTTACCACCTCATAATTACGCTTCCCCAAGTAAAACCGCTACCAAAGGCAGCCAAAACCACCAAATCATTATTCTTAATTTTTCCTTTTTCATGGGCTTCGGTCAAGGCAATAATAATAGATGCGGCAGTTGTGTTTCCATATTTCATAATATTATTATAAACTTGATCGTCTTTTAACTGAAATTTATTCTGAATAAACTGTGCAATACGTAAATTGGCTTGATGTGGAATAAGCATATCAATATCCGAAGGTGCTAAGTTGTTGGTTTTTAAACCTTCCATGATTACTTCACTAAAACGGACCACGGCATTTTTAAAAACAAAAGTACCGTCCATGTATGGAAAATATGAAGTGTCTTCCTCCTTTGACGCCAATATTTCAGGAACCCAATGCTTTATACTGGGAGATGCAACCGTTAATTTATCCGCATATCTGCCTTCGCTATGTAAATGGGAGGATAAAATTCCTTTGTTCTTATCTTCCGTTCGTGACAAAACACATGCTCCAGCACCATCACCAAAAATAACCGAAACTCCACGGCCACGAGTGGTTTTATCCAATCCATTGGAATGGTATTCCGCACCAATCACTAATACATTTTTATACATACCTGTTTTTATAAATTGATCAGCAGTAGAAAGGGCATATACAAACCCTGAGCATTGATTTCGAACATCCAATGCTCCAATGGTTGGCATGTCCAACATATCTTGAATTTGAACTCCACAACCTGGAAAATAATAATCGGGACTTAAGGTAGCAAATACTATAAAATCAATATCATCTTTTGTCAACCCTGCTCGTTCAATGGCAATTTTGGCGGCTTTAGCACCCATAGTTGCAGAGGTTTCGTCACTATCTTCAGGAATCCATCGCCTTTCTTTAATACCCGTTCTTTCTTGAATCCATTCGTCGTTAGTATCCATAATTTTAGAAAGATCATTATTGGTAACAACATTTTCAGGAACGTAAAAACCGAGACCTGTTATTTTTGAATTGTACATATTTCTTGTTTTAGACAATGCAAGATAACTAATCTTAATTAAAAAAATCAATATTTTTGAATGCTGTCATTCCCGCGATAGTGGGAATCTCATTACGGCGATTCGAATGTCAATTCAAATTTTCATTTCCCTGCCATCTTGTCATTTTAACGACCTTGGTATTTTTTTTGACTGTGTAAAGAGAAATAATTTAAAGTATAACAATATTAACAAGATTCTCGCATTCACGGGAATGACATTTAAAAATAAAGTATTATGGCAAAAGGAACAATTAATGTTTCAGTAGAAAACATATTTCCGCTAATTAAAAAATTCTTGTATTCGGATCATGAAATCTTTTTACGAGAATTAATCTCTAATGCTACTGACGCGACGTTGAAACTAAAACATCTTTCGACGATTGGCGAAACCAAGGTTGATTATGACAATCCGCAAATTGAGGTAAAAATTGATAAAGAAGGTAAGAAATTACACATTATCGATCAAGGTGTTGGTATGACAAAAGAAGAAGTGGAGAAATATATTAATGAAGTGGCTTTTTCAGGTGCTGAAGAATTTTTAGAAAAATATAAAGATGCTGCAAAAGATTCAGGAATTATCGGTCATTTTGGTCTTGGATTTTATTCGGCGTTTATGGTCGCTGAAAAAGTGGAAATACTGACAAAATCACATATTGAAGAAGAACCTGCAATGCATTGGGTTTGTGACGGATCTCCAGAATTTACGTTGACAAAAGCCAAGAAAAAAGACAGGGGTACTGAAATTATTTTACATATAGCTGAAGATTCAACAGAGTTTTTGGAAGAACATAGAATTAGGGAATTGTTGTTGAAATACAATAAGTTTATGCCCGTACCCATTAAATTTGGTACAAAAGAAACAAACGATCCTGATTTTAAACCAAAGAAAATAAAGGACAAAGAAGGTAAGGAAACTACTGAACCGCACAAGCAGATTACCGTTGATAATATTATCAATAATCCGAATCCAGCTTGGACTAAACAACCAACCGATTTAAAAGAAGAGGATTATAGTTCTTTTTATAGGGAATTGTATCCTATGCAGTTTGAAGAGCCGTTGTTCAACATACATTTAAATGTTGATTATCCTTTTAATCTAACTGGTATATTATATTTTCCGAAAATGACCACTAATTTGGACGTGCAAAAAGACAGGATTCAATTATATCAAAATCAGGTATTTGTAACCGATAATGTGGAAGGTATTGTACCCGATTTTTTACAAATGTTACGTGGGGTGATAGATTCGCCAGATATTCCGTTAAATGTGTCTCGTAGTTATTTACAAGCCGATGGTGCCGTAAAAAAGATTTCGAGCTATATCACTAAAAAAGTTGCGGACAAATTGCAATCTTTGTTTAAAAACGATAGACAAGCCTTTGAGAAAAAGTGGAATGATATTAAAATAGTTATAGAATATGGTATGCTTTCCGAGCCTAAATTCTATGAAAAAGCCCAGAAATTTACATTGTTTCCAACGGTTAATGACAGCTATTTTACTTTTGATGAATTAATTGAAAAAGTAAAACCAGCACAAACTGATAAAGACAAAAATATTGTGTTGTTATACGCTACAAATCCCGATGAACAACATAGTTATATTGAAGAGGCCAAAGAAAAAGGCTATGAAGTATTGTTGTTGGATTCACCAATAGTTTCACATCTGATACAAAAGATTGAAGGTGAAAATTCTGAATTATCGGCCGAAAAGCAACCTATAAAATTTGCTCGTGTGGATTCTGATTTTATCGATAATTTAATCAAAAAAGATGATGAGCAGATTTCTAAACTATCGGAAGACGAAAAAACAAAATTAAAAGAGATAGTTGAGGGAATTGTGCCATATGAAAAATATACCGTGCAATTGGAAGCATTGGATTCTAAGGCCAACCCTTTTGTAATTACTATTCCTGAGTTTATGCGAAGAATGAAAGAAATGAGCCAAACCGGAGGTGGTGGCATGATGGGAATGAGTAATTTTCCTGAAATGTACAATTTGGTGGTCAACACCAATAACGATTTGATGCAGAAAATCCTCAAAGCTAAAGGCAAAAAAGAAGAGTACGTAAATCAGGCATTGGACTTGGCAAAATTGTCTCAAAACCTATTAAAAGGTAAAGATTTAACAAACTTTATCAAACGTAGTTTTGAATTGATGAAATAAATTTTAGTCCCAAATTTTGGGTAGAGATTTTAAACCGCTTTCTTATTAATTAAGATGGCGGTTTTTGTTATTTGTAATACAGTTCAGAAACTCTTTTGAAGTTTATTTGTTCAATAATAAAACTCCAACGCCTACCTTTGCAAAACTTTACAATGCTAAGAGAAACATTAAAAAATATAGAATTATTTTTAAGAGGAGCCAGTTTTTATAGAGGGGTCATCTTAACTATAGCCATTGCCATCCCAATAGGCATATTATTCGCCATTGATCAAACGGCAATTATTTTGCCTATTGTTTTTGGGGCATTTGTTAATGCACCAAGTGATATTGCCGGTAGTTTAAAACGCAAGGTGAATGGAATTCTAATTAGTATTGCCTTAACAGTTGCCATTACGGGAATTATATTAGTTGCAAAACCATACCTACTAATATTATTGATGGCACTCGCAATATTGTCTTTTTTTAGTGCAATGATAGCGATATATGGGTTTCGCGGCTCATTAATTGCTTTTTCGGGATTGTTAGCTATGGTATTGGCGTTAGCTGTTAAAGATGTTCATGGTTTGGACATTTTAATTCACCTTGGCTTTATGGTTATTGGGGGTTTATGGTATTTATTAATCTCTTTGCTCCTTTACAGGATGGCATCAAAAAAAGACGAGAAACAGTTGCTATCAGAAACCTTAGCTTTAACTGGAGAATACTTGAAATTAAGAGGTGAGTTATTGGTAGAAAGAGCATCGCACGATAATTTATTTAAAAGGATACTCGAACTACAAACCGAAATAAGTGATAAACACGAAACCCTTAGAGAGTCACTCTTAACCACACGGAGAAAATCTGGACGCTCTCGATATGAAGAAAAAAGACTTCTCATTTTTATTTCATTGGTAGATATTTTAGAGTTGGCATTAGCAAATACTATTGATTATACAAAGATCAATTCACTTTTTAAAGCTGATAAAAATGATTTAGAGGCTTTTAAAAACGTCAATGTCGTTATGGGCGAACACCTGATGTTATTATCTGAAATTATTATCAACAACGATAAAATTCCTAAAAGAAATGAACTATTGCATGTTTTTGAAAAAGCGGATAAAGCCATTGAAAATTATGTGAAACAAGTCGGTTTACCAAAAGCTAGGGAAGGAGCATTAACACTTAGAAATTTATATACTTATCAGCTGCAATTATTAGATCAAATACGGGCCATAAGACGTGCTATGTCCAATGTGGAAAATGCTTCAAAGTTGTCTCTAAAAACACAAGATGGGAGTCAGTTTATAACGCTTCAAGAATATCGTTTTTCCATTTTATTGGAACACCTTAGTCCAAAATCTACCATATTCAGACATGCCATACGGTTGAGTACAACCGTGGTTGTTGCTTATTTAATAGGCACTTTTTTAGATATTAAGAATGCTTATTGGATATTACTAACGTTAATAGTAATTATGCGTCCTAATTATGGATTAACTAAAGAGCGTTCTCAAAATAGAATTATTGGGACAATTATCGGTGCTGCTTTAGCGTCACTCGTAATTTTTACGACCCAAAATGTAGTTGTATATGGTGTCTTAGGTCTTCTATCATTAACTTTTGCATTTTCTCTAATTCAACAAAATTACAAAGTGGGTGCAGCTTTTATTACGTTGCATGTCATTTTTGTGTATGCACTTTTACAACCTAATGCCTATGAAGTAATCGGCTATCGCGTGTTGGATACGGCAATCGGGGCAATTTTGGCCGTTATTGCCAATTATTTACTTTGGCCTTTGTGGGAATTTAAAAATTTAGATCAGGATATTTTAGAGGTTCTTAAACAAAATGACAATTATTTATTGGCTATTCAAAAACAATATAATTCTAAAAATGTATTGCAACCCCAATATAAATTGCATCGAAAAGAAGCTTTTTTGGCAATGAGCGAATTAAATGCCGCTTTTCAACGTGTTTCTCAAGACCCAAAGTCTAAACAAAAAGAATTTCAATTGATTTACGATATTGTTACATTAAATCATACTATTGTATCTGCTATTGCCTCATTAAGCAGTTTTATCCAAAAACATAAAACATCCTCGATTAAAGATCAGTTTGATGTCTTTGTCGCCCACATAAGTAATACGTTAAAAGAAACCGCTAATATTTTAAACCAAAATAAAAAATTAGAGCTATCCAATTCTCAAAATATTGAAAATGCACAAGAAGAGTTATTAGATAATTATGTGAAATTGGCCAATGAAAGAGACCAAGAAATACAGTTGGGTCAATTAGATATTAAACAGGAAAAGTTAGTTGATTTACAAGAAGCACATTTGTTGTATAATCAGCTTGTTTGGTTAAAAAACTTGACTGATAACCTTAAAAAAGCTACGCATAAATACAAGAAGGCTTTAGCGTAGATTTATGTATTTAACCGCTTATCAAAATAATTTTTTAGCATTACAATTTGTATTAAAAACAATAATGAAACTATTATTGTGGCATACAACGTGGTGTTTGAAAAATTTAATGATGATAGAAAATTCATGCTAAAATCAAGTTCAATATTAGCAAACCATTTTGATTTTGTAAGGTTTCCAAAAAACGCCAGATAAATTGAAAAACCTACAATTAAAGTAGCAATAGCAAACCACATTTTTTTAGAAATAATCGGTTTATAGGCAAAGGTTTTTTGTTGGTTTAGTTGTTCGACTTTAGCCATTACGGTATTCGTAAAATCTGATGAAGATGATGCTAAACCATCATCTTTCATTAGTTTATCTACTAACTTTTCTATATTTTTATTCTGCTCGTTATCCATATCTTTCTAGAATTTCTGGTGCTAATTTTCCTTTTAAAATACTAGTCAATTTTTTTCTGCTTCTAAATAATTTTACTTTAACGTTATTAGGTTTTAAATTTATAATTTGAGCTATTTCGTCAATAGACAATTCTTCAAAATAATATAAAGTCAATAAAAAACTATCCTCGCTAGGAAGCAATTGCATACAGTTTTGAATGGTTAACTTTCGTTCGTCATGCTCCATTTTATCCAATATATTGTCCAAGCTTTTTATTTGGTTTTTCGTAAACTCATTAATAGTAACGGTTTTATATTGCCGTTTCGTCTTTTTTAAACTATCTAAACTTGTATTGTAAGCAATACTGTAAATCCATGTTGAAAATTTTGATTCGCCTTTAAATTTATTTAAAGATTTAAAAGCTTTGGTAAAAGTATCTTGAGATACTTCTTCTGCTTCTTCTTTATTTTTCACCATCCTTATTGCCAGTGTATAAACCAAATCCTTATAGCGATTCACCAAAATAGCATATTTTTGGGTATCGCCATCAAGTATCTTTCTGATACAATCTAGGTCGTTGGTTTCGGTCACATAACTATATGACTTCAAAAAATAAGTTTCGGTTACAGTTTTATTAAAAAAATATGTAGATAAATCTGTAACCATAATTAAAAGTGTATCGTCATAAGAAGCATAACACAATAAAATTAATCAATTTAAATTTAATAATCATGGGATCAGAAGTAATCATATTACCATTAATTTTTGGAGGTATTTTCGGTATTTTCTATTTGTATTTTACAACACGTAACAAAGAACGCATGGCACTTATAGAAAAAGGAGCGGATGCAAAAATATTTACTAGGGAAAGACAACGAACGGCTCCGGTCTGGAAAGTTTTAATATTAAATTTAGCTTTGTTATTGATGGGGGTAGGTGCAGGTATTGTTATCGGAGGAATTTTATATTCAAACTTTAATGTTATTGAAGCTGTTGCTATGTCTGGTTCAATTTTCTTAATGGCGGGCACAGGGTTGTTGATCGGCTTCTTTTTAACAAAGAACTTAGACAAAGAATGATACTAATTACCCCGAAAGGGTTTTAAACCCTTCGGGGTTTTGGCAATAAAAAAAGCACTCAAACCAATTTGGTTTGAGTGCTTTTTTTTTTAAGTCTTATGTCTAACGTCAAAAAGCGTCCGCGTGTCGCCGAAGCTTTAGCGGAAGAACAAGCGGTCTAAAGTCTTTTTTACTCTATCGAGAAATCAAAATAAGTATCAGGATATGGTTCTTTTGCCAAAGTAAAATGCCACCATTCTTTTTCATGTGGTTTAAAACCATGCTTAACCATTCTACGTTGTAACATTAATCGTATAGAGCGTTGGTTTTTGGTAACATTCTTGTAATTTACATTAGACCTTTCATCAAAAAGATCAAAATCACTACCTAAGTCTAATATATGTCCGGTTTTTAAGGATACAATGGTTAAATCTACTGTACTGCCTCTACTATGGCCAGATTTAGCGGCAATATATTCCTCTTTAAATAAATCTTTTTTATCTATGTTGGGGTAATATTTGTCTTTCATTTTGTTGTCAGTAGTATCTTGTGCCCATTGAACAAATTGGTTAACTGCACGCTGTGGCCTGTAGGCATCGAATACCAATAGTCCAAATCCTAGTTTTTCAAAGTCTTGTTGCACTTTTTTTAAAGCTTGTGCGGCCTCTACAGTTAAAATACATTTAGGTTTGTTGTACCCATCAATAGGCTTACCTATAAAATTATTTTCAGAATAATAACGTAAATCGGTTCTTAATTTAGGTATTACCTCCTTAACATAGACAAAACCTTCTGGTAAGGTACCTGATTCTTTTTGAGCTTGAATTTGGGCAGAAATACTAACTAGTAGTATAACTGATAAAAGTTTTATGAAATAAGAAATTTTCATTAATTTAATCTTTTGGGTTAAGAGTTTAACGCTAAAGTACTCAATATATTTTATAGGTTAGTGCAATCAGTTGGTGGTAATTAAGCAATTAAATTAAAGATTATGTAATTAAAGAATCTAAAAATTTTACTTCAATTAAATAAATAATGAAAAATAAAGTTGGGTAATATTAGTCTTGCACCTTATGGTAAGAGCATTTAATTGCTATATTTAAACAAAATTAAAAAGTATTAGATGAATCAGAAATTAATGTCTAAAAAGAAGCCTGCCTTTCCTATTACCGATAGGCTTTCTAGCTACTTGACTAAACACGGTAGGAATATTAAGATACCTATTTTTTATGATGATTTATTACGTTTTCAAGGAGCTGTAGAAATTTTTGATGAAGATGGAAACGATACACTTTGGGTTAGTGTATATTTTGCTGAACACGAGCGTGACGAAATTGAGCTAAGTTTGAAGCATATTTATACCATTTTAAATGCAGATGGAAGTGATACCATGATACCATACCTAAACATTGACAGTATAGATTTTTGCACATTTGGCAACTCAAAACCCTTTAGGATCAAGGTCAGAAATATTTTGAATGATAATTATCTTTTCTTTTATATAAAAAAGGCAGACGCTTCTCGAATTTATGGGTTGGAGCTGGAACACTTATTGTCTCCCAACTATATTTATTTTTTAGTTTATAAGGAGACCCTAATTGAAGAACATATTTCTGGAATACCAGGTGATACCTTTATTGAAAAACATCTTGATCTTTGCTCGGAACAAGATAAAAGGGCTATTGCCAAGGAATTTGTAAAGTTTAACGAACGTTGTTTTGTTAGACTATTGGGCGATATGCGGTCTTACAACTATGTTATGGTATTGACCCACGATTTTGACAGAATACAGTACAGAATCAGAGCTATTGATTTTGACCAACAAAGTTTTGAGGGCAACCCAAAAGTGTATAAACCCCAATTTTTGAAAGAAAACAACAAGTTGGTAGATATGACTACTGATATGCTACGTAGAGAATCTATTGATCAGTATAAGCTGGAAGAGCGTTCACTACTGGCTAAAAGAGCTGCAAGCGAACAAACTAGGTTAAACGAGGTGTTAGGTTGTATGAACGATGATGTACTCTCTACACCTGAAAAAATAAAGGAACTGAAAGATGGCTTATTAGAGCTTACTGGTGACGTTAAATTTAAAAAATCCAATAATATGGGAGCAATTTTAAAAAGTGCTTTGGATTTTGTGGGCAGAAATTACGCAAATTTGAATCCTTACATAATCCGAAATAACGAAATAGATAAAATTTAATGAACCTTATTAAAAAAAGGACACTATCCGAAAATGTCATTTAGTATTTTAGCCAATCTAATACCTCCAAATTGTAGTTGTTGCCTTACCGTCTTAAAATAATCGTAGTTATATTGATAACGTAGGTTTTCACCAACTTCGACCGAACCATAAACTTTTTTAGTCAATTTATGAACGTTATTCACCCAATCTACTACTGATCCTTTTTTAATAGCTTTTATCTGTTCTTTAGACAAATCTTCGGCATTGTTTGCTAGTTCTAGGTAGCTCATGCCCCATTCTTCAATCATGTTTTCGTCCCATACCCTGTGTAAATTCGTGCCTCTGCCAAACCATTGTACCTGTATGGTGTTACCACCTTTATCTTCCTGTCGCCCAATGTGCATGGGTTGGTGCAAATCACCTACCAAATGTACTAACATTTTTAAATAAAAAACCTTGTCTTCTTTAGAACTGTTTTCATCCTCTAAAACTTCAATACATTTATTTATTCCTGTAACCAAATCACCTTTAGGATTTTTTTCGGACTCTTCATAAGTTTTGTCAAAAGGCATATTTACGTAATGCCAAGTATAAAAATCGTTATATCGTTTATCCGATTTTATTTCATCTCCATAAGTAGATACGAATGCCAAACTTTGTCCATCCAATAATTTATCAATTTTTTTAAGTACTCTTTTTTTTAGGTGACTTTCTGCTATTTTTCCCGTAGTCCTGTGTCCCGTAGGGCCCCATTCTGAAATCGAAGCAAAATTTGAAGTGCTAATTAATAATGCAGATAAAAAAAGTAAAATTTTTGAATTCATATGGAAAATTTTTACAAAAATAGGGAATTAATTGATGATAATATTTGCAAATGTCAAAAATAATGTTATATCTTTGTGATATCAAAATAATATCAAAATAAATTTACAACTAATTAATCCACCTGTTGGAGTGGCAGGTCTTAAAATCTCATAAAATGAAAGAAGAAAAAATTATTAAAGTATCCAACGGTTACTTCATGTTGTTTTTAGCTCTTGCTTTAGTAGGCGGAGGTATTTATGCATTCATTAATATTGATATTGCATTTATAGCGGCTGTATTAGTAGGGGTATTGTTGTTGCCCGGATTTTTCTTGGTAAACCCAAATACTTCAAAAGTATTATTACTTTTTGGAAAGTATGTAGGCACAGTTAAAGAAAATGGTTTCTTTTGGGCAAATCCTTTTTACACCAAAAAGAGAATATCTTTAAGAGCAAGTAACTTTGATAGTGAACGCGTAAAGGTGAATGACAAATTAGGTAACCCGATTATGATCAGCACTATTTTGGTTTGGCGTGTGCAAAATACCTATAAAGCTGCTTTTGATGTAGACAATTTCGAAAATTTTGTTCGTGTACAAAGTGATGCCGCGGTACGGAAATTAGCGAGTTTATATCCATATGACAATTTTGCCGACGAAGGACTGGATGAAGATATAACCTTACGTGCCAGTGTAAATGAGGTAAGTGAAGCGTTGGAAGAGGAATTGTCAGAACGTTTGGCAATGGCAGGTATTGAAGTGTTGGAAGCCAGAATTGGTTATTTGGCATATGCCCAAGAAATTGCAAATGCCATGTTAAAGCGTCAACAGGCAACGGCAATTGTTGCGGCCAGGCATAAAATTGTAGAAGGTGCAGTAAGCATGGTAGAAATGGCTTTAGACGAGTTAAGCAAGAAAGATATTGTTGATTTAGATGAAGATAGAAAAGCAACTATGGTCAGTAATTTAATGGTGATATTATGTTCGGATAAGGATGCAACACCGGTTTTAAATACAGGTACATTAACATAGTCTTGTAATCTTTGGTCGTTAGTGGCGACCTGCAAGGTTTGAGCATTGCCGAAGCAAGGATAACCTTGTAGGTCTGATTGGACTAAAATAATTTTATTTCTTAAGGCATTTGGCTAGTGACCTACCTAATTAACTCAATAACTAATAACTCAAAAAAAATGAAAGAATATAAAGTAGTAACTTGGAAACAGGGTTTGACCGGTAATAATAAAAAATTAGAAGACACCTTAAACCAGTACGCTCAATCTGGTTGGATGGTCTGCCATATTGCAGAACAATCTACTAGAATAGTTTTTGAAAGAGATAAGAATAGGTAGTTTAAAAGCTGGAAGTTGGAAGACAGAAGACTGAAGTGAAAAAGTACAGTTCTTCTTGAGAGGGGTTAGGGGTGTGTTTTTAATTCAATCCCTGAATTTTTTATTAAAACCTATAAACATTTAATTTGGCAATTACAAATGAAAATTTTCACAGAGCAGCAGCGGTTTAATCAGTGGTGGCTATATGTTATTATTGGTGCTTCATTGTTTACTATGATTATTCCCATAGTTATAAATTCTGATGATTTACTTAAAGATAAAACGGCTAAAATAGCTCTGTCTATTTCCTTCCTATTGGTATTGGCTACTATTTTCATAATACGAATGATTAAGTTGCATACTAGAATTGATGAAAAAGGAATACATTACCGATTTACTCCTTTTCATAGGAAACAATATCTTATAAATTGGGATGATGTCAGTAATGCGTATGTAAGAAAATATAATGCCATTTTTGAATATGGCGGTTGGGGTTATAGGGGCAATTTTTTGAGATCGAGTGGTAAAGTATCTAATGGTAAAGCTTATAATATCAGAGGTAATCAAGGCATTCAAATAGTACTAAATAACGGAAAAAAAATATTAATCGGTACGCAAAAGGAAGTTGAAGCACAAAGGGTATTAAATACTTATAAATCAAAAATTGTAAAAGCTACAGCATGAAAATAATCATTATTACATTATCATTGATTACAAGTTTTTTTTGTTTTGCCCAACAATCTGACTTTTCCGAAAAAAAAATCAATATTCCATCTGAAAAAGTAACAGTCAATGGCACTTTAATGATGCCAAAATCAGAAAATAATGTGCCTTTGGTAATTATAATCCCTGGCTCGGGCACGGTAGATAGAAATGGCGGAGCAGGAAATTATTTAAAACAATTGGCAGAAGGTTTACTAAAAAATAATATCGCTACATATCGTTATGACAAAAGTTCAATAGTACTTTCGAAAAAAGAAGGACTTAAAGAAGGAGATATATCTTTTGATGATTTTATAAATGACGCCATCACTGTGATAGATTATTTTAAAGATAAAGAACAGTTTTCTAGCATTATTGTTGCGGGTCATAGCCAGGGTAGTTTGGTAGGTATGGTTGCCGGGCAGTTAAGAATTGACGGATTTATCTCATTAGCGGGAGCAGGAAGAACTATTGACAAGATTTTAATTGAACAGGTTACCGCTCAATCCCCTCAATTTAAAAACGATATGGAAAAGACTTTTGAAATAATTAAATCTGGAAAAATTGATGAAAATTTTAATCCATTATTGATTTCAGTTTTTAGAAAATCTTTACAGCCTTTTTGGGCCTCTTGGATCAAGTATAATCCACAAGAGGAAATCAAAAAAATGAAAGTTCCTATTTTAATTGTAAACGGAACAAAAGACATACAGATTCCGGTTTCTGATGCAGAATTGTTGCATAAAGCTGATGAGGCTTCTGAACTACTGATTGTCGAAAATATGAACCATATTTTTAAAGAAGTAAAAAGTGATGATAGATTAGAAAATATTGGTACATATACCAATGCTGATTTGGGTATCAAACAAGAACTAGTAACAGGTATGGTTGAATTTATCAATAAAGTTGCTGAAATAAAAAAGTAAGATATTAATAATGTCGAAGAAAAAAGCATTTGCATTGCGAATAAATGAAGAGACTTTCAAAGCTATTGAAAAATGGGCTGCGGACGAGTTCCGTAGTACCAATGGTCAAATTGAGTGGATGCTACAGCAAAGTTTAAAAGCGGCGAAACGGCAGCCTAAGAAAAAGGAGAAATAAGTTAAATGAAAAATGGTTATTTCGCTAAAGTTTTGTGCAGTACTTTTTCATTGTTATAGATTATTTGGTTCACGTTCTTTAATAAATGTTGCAGTTACTAAATTACTTGGAAAAGGGATAGTTGCTGCAGTATAAATAAACTTATCTATTATCAATTCATTTTGATTATTATAGTGATACATTGAACGCACAATTTTGGTTTCATTTTTAAGTTTCCATGAAATATCCATTTCAGAATCATTTAAAATTTCAATCGATATTACTTTCTCCTCAACATCTTCATACGGCAAAATAACATCTACTTTGTTTAAACTATTAATCATTAATGTGTAGTTATATTGGGGGTCATGAACGTTAGCCTTTGCAGTATTATCATAGAACACACCTTTCCAAATCTCTTTGTCATCAGAGTTCAAATTATCCGCATTACTACAATTTAATAATAAAGTGAATATAAATAGAGATAAAATTAATGTTTTCATAGTTTAAAAGTAAAAAGATTATTGAATTAATCTAATAAAGAAGATAGTGTTTTGTTAAAAAAGTTGCGTGTAAATTGAAATAATTTAAGCAATAAAAATTTCTTGATACCAGATAAGCCCCACGGTAGATAAGTAGGAAAATATAGGTCGAAGATATAATTATAAGTGAGTATCATTCTTTTGTTTAGGTCGATAAAAAAGATCTGTTTTAATTTTTAACAATAATAAAAAGACCTTATACTTTGGAACTCAACGAAACTAATGGTAAAGTCCAGGCTTTTGAGAAGAGTTCCGAGGGTATGCATGTGGAGACTTGTTTATCATAATTTATTACATATATTTGAGGCATATAACCTTTTGTAATGAAAAAAATATTACCCTATAGCTTACTTTTTTTATTTGTATTTACATCATTTTCTCAATCAAAATCACCCAAAGAATTTCTGGGATATGAATTAGGAGATCGTTTTACAAGACATCATCAGGTAGTTGATTATTTTAAACATATTGCAGATAAAAATGAGAATGTAAAATTGATTAAGTATGGTGAAACTTATGAGAATCGCACTTTACAATTAGCATTTATTACCGCTCCTAAGAATTTCTCTAAACTCGAAGAATTAAGAAGTAATCACCTAAAATCAATTGGTATTTTGCAAGGTGATGCAAATTCTGAAGTATCCATAGTTTGGTTAAGTTACAATGTACATGGTAATGAATCCGTAAGTACAGAAGCGGCGATGAAAACCTTATATGCTTTGGTTGACCCTAACAATTCTGAAACCAAAAAATGGTTGGAAAATACTATTGTAATTATTGATCCTTGTATTAATCCTGATGGGCGAGACCGTTATGTAAATTGGTATAACCAATATCAAAACCAACCCTATAATATCAACCCTGATTCTAAAGAACATCACGAACCTTGGCCGGGCGGTAGGGCAAATCATTATTTGTTCGATTTAAATAGAGATTGGGCTTGGGCATCGCAAATTGAAACGCAATCGCGTTTAAAAGAGTACAACAAATGGATGCCACATATTCATGTGGATTTTCACGAACAAGGCGTTAATAATCCTTATTATTTCGCACCCGCGGCAGAACCTTATCACGAAATTATTACTGATTTTCAACGTGATTTTCAAGCAGAAATAGGTAAAAACCACGCCAAGTATTTCGATAAAAATGGCTGGTTATATTTTACCAAAGAAGTATTTGACTTGTTGTATCCCAGTTATGGAGATACCTACCCCATGTACAACGGAGCTATCGGAATGACCTATGAACAGGGCGGTAGCGGAAGAGCTGGCTTGGGAATAAAAACCGCTGATGACGATGTGCTAACGCTCAAAGATAGGATTGCCCATCATTATACCACGGGTTTATCTACCATTGAAATGGTATCTTTAAATGCCGAAAAATTACAACGAGAATTTGTAACTTATTTTAAGAAAGCAGTCTCCAACCCTAAGGGGAAATATAAAAGTTATGTGATTAGCGGAAACAACGGAAAAGATAAATTGAACGGTCTAAAAAAATTGTTAGATAGACATGAAATTGAATACGGTATGGCAACTTCCAATGCTACCGTTAAGGCTTTTGACTATCAAAATAGCTCAACAAAATCGGTTCGATTTTCTTCAAAAGATATGGTAATCAATACAAATCAACCCAAATCAAATTTTATAAATGCATTGTTTGAGCCACAAACGAAAATTGCGGATTCTCTTACTTATGATATTACAGCTTGGGCAATACCTTATAGCAGAGGCTTAGAGGCGTATGCTTTACTTAATCCGTTAGCATCAGAATCGATGCCTGCTGATGCCACTGGAGCTAGTCCAGTAGGAGTTGAAAAACCGTATGCTTATTTGGCAAAATGGAATAGTACGGACGATGTTTCTTTTTTAGGGTATTTGTTAAAAAATAAAATTAAAGTTAGGTTTTCAGAATCCGCTTTTACTATTGAGGGAGAAAGTTATGACGCTGGAACATTAATTATCACACGAAGAGGTAATGAAAAGTTAGGCGAAAAGTTTGATGCTACAGTCCGAGAAGCCACTCAAAAATTCGATAGAAAAGTTACCGGAGTCGCTACTGGATTTGTAACCAAAGGAAAAGATTTCGGATCAAGTTCCGTCAATTATCTAAAAGCCCCAAAAATTGCGGTACTTTCCGGAGATGGCGTTTCTTCCTTAGGTTTTGGAGAGGTTTGGCACTTTTTTGAACAGCAGATTCAATATCCAATAACCGTGTTGGATACTGATTATTTTAGTCGTGTAAATTTAGATAAATATGATGTTTTGGTACTACCAAGCGGATATTATGGTGACAATTTGGATGAAGATAAATTAAAAGAAGTTAAAAAATGGGTGCAAAATGGAGGAAGAGTAGTAGCCATTGACAGAGCACTAAGCACTTTTGCAGATAGTGATGAATTCGATTTGTCCAATTACAAAGATGATGATGAAAAAACCGAAAAGGAAAAAGAAGAAAAAGCACAGCAAGAAAAACTAATACTTGAAAATTATGACAATTTAGAAAGACAATCTCTTTCGAATATAATTACAGGAAGTATTTTTAAAGCAACCATGGACAACACACATCCATTAGGCTTTGGATATGGAAAGAATTACCATACTTTACGTTTAAGCAATAACCATTATGCCTATTTAAAGGATGGTGTTAATGTAAGTGTTATAAAAGGCAAGAATGATTTGGTAAGTGGATTTGCTGGTGTAAATGCTCTTAAAAATATAGAAACCTCCTTAGTTTTTGGTGTTGAAGAAAAGGGCAGGGGAGCTGTAATATATTTAGCTGACAATCCACTATTCAGAAGTTTTTGGGAAAATGGAAAATTAGTCTTTTGTAACGCTGTATTTATGGTGGGGCAATAATCTAAATTTGTCATTCAGAGTGAAACGAAGTGGAGCGAAGAATCTTTTAATATTTATTACGAATAATTTTTAAGAATTTATATTAATACATAGAAACAAGGTTCCTCCCCTTTTTTAAGGGGAGAGCCTGTGCTGAATTTATTTCAATATGTCCGAAGGACGGAGGGGTATAAAAGGTTATTACAAAGAGATTTGCTAGAAACAGAAATTCACAGAGAAAATAAAGGAAATAATATTAGTGGGCAGAATACTTTAAATTTACGAAGCAAAAACAACTAACATCTAACAACCAAAGACTTATGACCATGGATACATCACCTCTTTTTACAAACGACACCATTGTTTTCGGATTATTGATGTTAGCATTGGGCTTTATTTTTTATACCTCCTCTAAAAAAGAAGGATTTTGGTCAAAATTCTATGCCATTGTTCCTGCCTTATTTGTTGCCTATATGTTACCAGCAGTTTTTACAACGGCAGGTTTAATTGCTCCAGATTGGCAAACTGTTTCAGATACCGGGGAAGTTACCAAACACAGTACCAGTTTATATTATATGTCCAGCCGATATCTATTACCTGCTGCTTTAGTTTTAATGACGTTGAGTATTGATCTTAAAGCAGTTTTTAATTTAGGTTGGAAAGCTTTGGTCATGTTTTTTACAGGGACCGTAGGTATTATTATAGGTGGGCCCATAGCCATTTTGTTGATTTCTATGGTATCACCTGAAACTGTTGGCGGTGCTGGGCCAGATGCGGTATGGAGAGGTTTAGCGACTTTAGCAGGAAGCTGGATTGGTGGAGGTGCCAACCAAACAGCCATGTTAGAGATATATGGTTTTAATCAAAAGTTATATGGCGGAATGGTGTTTGTTGATATTGTGGTGGCGAATATTTGGATGGCGATAATTCTTATTGGAATTGGCAAATCTAAACGTATTGATAAATGGTTAAAAGCAGATACTTCGGCTATAGAAAGTCTAAAAGAAAAGGTGTCTAATTATTCCGCTGAAATTGAACGTAACCCTAGTTTGTCAGATTTAATGATAATGGCGGGTATCGCTTTTGGAACCGTAAGTTTTGCACATTTCGGAGCGGGTTATTTAGCTGATTTTTTCTCAGGTGTTGTTGGTGGAATAGAAAACCCAACTACTAAAAATGTATTTACTTTTTTAGATTCCGAATTCTTTTGGATGATTAGTTTATCAACTATTGTTGCTATTCTGTTGTCATTTACCAAAGCTAAAAATTACGAAGGAGCGGGAGCGAGTAAATTTGGTAGTGTATTTATCTATATTTTGGTGGCTACCATTGGTATGAAAATGGACTTGACATTGATTTTTGATAACCTCGGTTTATTAGCCATTGGTTTTGTTTGGATGGCTATTCATGCCGGACTTTTGATATTGGTAGCGAAATTAATTAGAGCTCCTTATTTCTTTTTGGCAGTTGGCAGTCAGGCCAATGTGGGCGGTGCAGCATCAGCACCGATAGTAGCATCTGCCTTTCATCCTTCATTGGCAACCGTGGGAGTTTTATTAGCAGTATTTGGTTATGCTGTGGGTACTGTCGGAGCCATTGCCTGTACTATTCTAATGCAAATTGTGGCACAGTAATTTTGGTTTAAATTTTTGTGCCTTTTATTTTCAAAGAACTAGATAAAAATGTACCCTCGCTAGGAATCGAACCTAGATCAAAAGTTTAGGAAACTTCTATTCTATCCATTGAACTACGAGGGCAAAATATTTAAAATTTTAAAGCTTAAAAAAACGAATTCCAAACCATCGGCAAACTTAAAAAATTAGTCACAAAAAAGCCTCATTATTTTTATGGAATTTGGGATTTGATAATTGGGATTTATTTGTAATTTGTGAATTGTTATTTGAGATTTTTATGACATATGACAGCATCCTTTAAAAAGTACATTCTTAACTTCAAAAAGCCCAGCGGTACTTCACGTGGAATTTTACGCACTAAAGAAACTTATTTTCTATTACTTTCTAAAAATGAAAAAGATGGAGTGGGAGAGTGTGGTCTTTTTAAAGGTCTAAGTGCCGATGATAGACCAGATTATGAAAAAAAAATGCAATGGCTTTGCGAAAATATAAATTTAGAAAAGAATTTTTTATTAAATGAATTATCGGAATTTCCATCCATTCAATTTGGATTGGAACAGGCATTTTTATCATTGCAAAGTGAAGATAAGTTCACGTTGTTTCCTTCTAAATTTACGAAGGGTAAGGATGCAATTTCAATAAACGGTTTAATTTGGATGGGTTCGGCTGGTTTTATGACACGACAAATAAAAGAAAAATTAGCTGCGGGATTTACAACCTTAAAATTGAAAATAGGAGCTATAGATTTTGATACGGAACTGGAAATTTTAAAGTCTATCCGTAAAGAATTTACAGCAAATGAAATTGAATTACGTGTGGATGCCAATGGAGCGTTTACACCTCAAAATGCATTGGATAAATTAAAACGATTATCAGATTATGATTTGCATTCCATTGAGCAGCCCATAGAAGCGGGACAATGGCAGGAAATGGCATCATTATGTGAAAAAACACCCCTACCCATTGCTTTAGATGAAGAATTGATTGGAATTTTTAGAAAAGAAGATAAGGCGAGGTTATTAGAAACTATCAACCCGCAATATATCATTTTAAAACCGAGCTTAGTTGGCGGCTTTCAAGGGAGTAATGAATGGATTAATATATCGGAAAGCAACAATGTTTCTTGGTGGATTACTTCTGCCTTAGAAAGTAACATTGGACTCAATGCTATTGCCCAATTTACTTATAGTTTAAAAACCACAATGCCACAGGGTTTGGGTACAGGTGGTTTATTTACCAATAATTTTGACTCACCCCTAGAGGTAAATAATGGACACCTACATTATAATCCCCAATTAAAATGGCAGTTTAGTTTATAAAACTTATTTTTGAATTTAAATAGAAAAAATGAATTTTATACAGCAAGCATATACTGGCGAACCACAATTTTGGAAATATTTACTACCAACCTTAGGGCTTTTTGGACTTGTCATTTTAAATAGTGTTGTGATTTCAGTATGGGAATTGGATACTAATGAAATAATGCAACAGCAGATACTAAGTAAAGGTGCTAACCGTGTATTTTTTGAAAACTTAATTATGTTTGTAATCTTCTTAGGCGGATTATTTATTTGGGTAAGGTTTGTGCATCAACAATCTATTATTTCTCTGACTACTTCAAGAAATAAGATAGATTTCAGGCGTATATTTTTTGCATTCTCTTTGTGGGCAATTATAACTGTTGGTATGGTTTTATACGCATATTATGCTATGCCAGAAGATTTTGTATGGAACTTTAACTTTAACAAATTTATTGTTCTAGCACTTTTGTCAATTGTGTTACTTCCCATTCAAACTAGTTTTGAAGAATATTTTTTTCGTGGATATTTAATGCAAGGTTTAGGGGTTTTGGTTAAAAATAGATGGTTTCCATTATTATTTACCTCTGTAACTTTTGGTTTAATGCACATGGCCAATCCTGAAGTTGATAAATTGGGATTAATATTGATGGTTTACTATATCGGTACCGGTTTATTCTTGGGGATAATTACGCTAATGGATGAGGGATTGGAGCTCGCATTGGGATTTCATGCGGCAAATAATTTAGTTACAGCACTTTTGGTTACAACAGACTGGACAGCCTTTCAAACTGATTCTATTTTACGCGATGTTTCTGAACCATCAGCAGGGTTTGATATTATAGTTCCTGTTTTTATTCTTTTCCCAATTCTACTTTTTGTTTTTGCAAAAAAATATGGTTGGCAAAATTGGAAAGAAAAGCTAACTGGTAAAATTGAAAAACCAGTTTTAATTGATTAATTGTCCCCTTGTGCCTCCGCTAAAGCTTTAGCGACACGCGGTGAGGGGACTTTAGGGGTGTATTTCTTAAATGAACGATAATATTTTTCATAAAAACTTCAAACTCAACGGAAAATCTTTCAATTCTGTTCAAGAACTATTGACCTTTTCTGAAAAATTATCACCAAGTTTTTATGAATTCTTTACAGATTGGTTTGACACTACTCTGACTATAAATGTCCAAACATCTGGCTCAACGGACAAACCAAAAAGCATAGCATTGAAAAAAGAGCAGATGATAAATAGTGCCGTAGCCACAGGCACCTTTTTTGATTTATCAGAAAATACAAAAGCTCTATTATGCCTATCAACAGATTATATAGCAGGAAAAATGATGTTAGTGAGGGCATTAACGTTAGGTTGGCATTTAGATGTTGTTGAGGTGAGTTCAAATCCGTTACAAAATATTGATAAAATCTATGATTTCTGTGCTATGGTGCCAATGCAAGTCCATCATTCTTTATCGGATCTGCATAAAATAAAAAAACTGATTGTTGGTGGAGGTGCGGTTGATAATACGCTACTAATGAAACTTCAAAAGTTACCCACAGAAATATTTGCTACTTATGGAATGACAGAAACAATAACTCATATTGCGGTTAAAAGGTTAAATAAACTCTCATTGCGAGGAGACACGACGAAGCAATCAGTTTATAGAACCCTTCCAAATGTTAAAATTTCAACCGATTCAAGGGGGTGTTTGGTTATTGATGCCCCAAAAATTTCAGACAAAAAAATTATTACTAATGATTTGGTTGAAATAAAATCTAATACTGAATTCAAATGGTTAGGCCGAGCCGATAATGTTATAAATTCTGGTGGAATAAAATTAATTCCTGAACGAATTGAGGAAAAACTATCTAAAATTATAGATCAAAGATTTTTTGTAGCAGGAATTCCGGATGATATTTTGGGAGAAAAGTTGATTTTAATTATAGAAAGTAAAAAACTAAGCATCACTTCGAGCGAAGTTGAAGAATCAATATCTAGATTAACTGAACTTAACAAATATGAAATCCCAAAAGAAATCTATTTTATTGAAAAATTTGTGGAAACTGAGACAAAAAAAATCCAACGTCAAAAAACATTGGATTTAATTTTTAAAAATTAACTATTTCTTATTTAAAAATATCTATAAGACTACTAAAAAAGCCTTTTCGCATAGTGGCAGTTTCCATTCTTGATCTTTCATAAAAAACTTCTAAATCTTTTAGTTCGTTTTCGTCAAGCCAAACACCATGACCGTTAATACAAGAATCTATATAGATTTGTGAACAATAACCATATTCTCTTCGTTCCATTTCCTCGTTGCATTTTGGACAAGAAACGGTCGGTTTATCTTTCGATTTTGCCATCAATATAGATTTGCCTACATAATCAGGCATACGACCTAATTCTTCTCTATAATCATTGATTTTAATGTCCTGAATTTTTTCTAATTCATTAGCATCAAGCCAAATACCATTGCACGAGTTACAGGCATCTACATCAATTGCATTTTCATAAACTCTTTTTTCTAATTCAGAACCATCAACTGGACATTTCATATAGTATTTTTTATAATTTTATTTTCGTCTTACTTAAATAACTACTCAACCAACACCCATTCCCCTTTTTCAATTAACGGAATGGCCTGTTTGTATTTCACCTCTTTGCTTTCGCCGTTCATCACATGCTTAATGGTAACACGCTCGTTTCTACCGATTTTTCGTTCGGTTCGCACTATGGTTTCGGTAACATGTTGTTCTTGTGTCTGATTGGTGCTAGTATCTTGAGTTGGACTGTTAAAATCAGCCTTGCTCACTTGTACTTTCTCACGTTTTTGTTCTCTTGCCTGAGAAATTTGTTGTGCATTTTGATTCGGTAATTCCCCTTTAAACAAGAAAGATAATACTTCTTTATTTACCTTGGTCAACATCTTTTTGAACAATTCAAAAGCCTCAAATTTATAGATTAAAAGAGGATCTTTTTGCTCATAAGTAGCATTTTGAACTGACTGTTTAAGCTCATCCATTTGTCTTAAATGATCTTTCCAGGTCTCATCGATAATGGCCAAAGAAATATTTTTTTCAAAATCGGCAACCAAACCTTTACCTTTAGATTCATAAGCATCTTTTAGGTTGGTCACTACATTTAACGTCTTAACACCATCTGTAAAAGGTACGGCAATACGCTCATATTGATTGCCTTGTTTTTCGTAAACATCTTTAATTACAGGATAAACAGCTTCGGCATTTCGTGCTATTTTATTTTGATAATTTTTATAAACTATTCTGAACAACTCGTCGATTAAATCTTGTTCAGATTTGTTTTCAAACTCTTCTTTAGTAAAAGGAGATGAGCTAGAAGAAAAACGAATCAGTTCAAATTCAAAATTGGAATAATCATTTGCAGGTTTATTGTCCATTACAATAGCCTCGCAAGTATCGTAAACCATATTCACGATATCAACTTGTAAACGCTCACCATAAAGAGCATGACGACGACGTTTATAAACTACTTCACGTTGAGAGTTCATAATATCATCATATTCCAATAACCTTTTTCTAATACCGAAGTTATTCTCTTCTACCTTTTTCTGTGCTCTTTCAATGGATTTAGAAATCATAGAATGTTGAATCATTTCACCTTCTTTCAGTCCCATTCTATCCATCATCTTGGCTACACGTTCCGAACCAAATAATCGCATTAGATTATCTTCCAAAGAAACATAAAATTGAGAAGATCCTGGATCTCCTTGACGACCAGCCCTACCACGTAATTGTCTATCTACACGACGAGAATCATGACGTTCTGTACCTACAATAGCCAAACCGCCCGATGCTTTTACTTCGTCCGATAATTTAATATCGGTACCACGACCAGCCATGTTTGTGGCAATAGTTACCACACCTGGGTTACCCGCCTCGGCAACAATATCTGCTTCTTTTTTATGTAATTTGGCGTTCAAAACGTTATGAGGTATTTTTCTGATGGTTAGCATTCTACCCAACAATTCAGAAATTTCCACAGAAGTAGTACCCACTAAAACAGGCCTTTTTTCTTCTACCAATCTTACAATTTCATCAATTACCGCATTATATTTTTCGCGTTTGGTTTTATAGATTAAATCCTCTTTATCTTTACGAATTAACGGCATGTTAGTAGGGATTTCAACCACATCTAACTTATAGATTTCCCAAAATTCGCCAGCTTCGGTTACGGCGGTACCCGTCATACCCGAAAGCTTATTGTACATTCTAAAATAATTCTGCAACGTAACGGTGGCATAGGTTTGTGTTGCATCTTCAATTTTTACATTTTCCTTGGCCTCAAGTGCTTGGTGCAATCCGTCAGAATAACGTCTGCCGTCCATAACACGTCCGGTTTGCTCATCAACAATTTTAATTTTGTTGTCCATGATAACATATTCCACATCTTTTTCAAAAAGGGTATAAGCCTTCAACAATTGATTCAATGTATGGATACGTTCGCTTTTTATACTAAAATCACGGAAGAGTTCTTCTTTAGCTTTGGCAACATCTTCTGGAGTTTCGTTCTCATTTTCAATTTTGGCAATTTCCATGCTAAGGTCGGGCAATAAAAAGAAATTATCCTCTTTATCTTTTGTGCCAGATAGGTGCTCAATACCTTTGTCAGTCAACTCAATGGAATTGTTTTTCTCATCAATAACAAACCACAAAGCCTCGTCAATTTTGGGCATTTCACGGTTGTTATCTTGCATGTAGTGATTTTCGGTTTTTTGCAATAACTGTTTGATTCCTTCTTGACTTAAAAACTTAATCAATGCCTTATTCTTTGGCAAACCTCTAAAAACTCTTAACAAGTGAAACGCACCTTCCTTTTCATTTCCTTCCGCAATCATTTTTTTGGCATCTGCTAGTACGCCTGTTAAAAAAGTACGTTGTTTGTTTACTATATCGTTAACTTTTGGCTTTAATTCATTAAATTCATGTCTATCGCCTTGTGGCGTAGCACCCGAAATAATCAGCGGTGTACGGGCATCATCAATCAATACAGAATCCACCTCGTCAATAATTGCATAATTATGAGGTCGTTGCACTAGGTCTTTTGGGTTATGGGCCATGTTATCACGCAAGTAATCAAAACCAAATTCGTTATTTGTGCCATAAGTAATGTCGGCGTTATAAGCCTTTCTTCTGGCATCTGAATTGGGCTTGTGATAATCAATACAATCAATACTTAATCCATGAAATTCAAATATAGGGCCCATCCAAGCGGCATCACGTTTTGCCAAATAATCGTTCACGGTAACTACATGTACTCCGTTTCCCGTAAGTGCATTAAGATAAATGGGCAAAGTGGCCACTAGGGTTTTACCTTCACCGGTCATCATCTCTGCAATTTTACCTTGATGGAGTACTGAACCACCAATCAATTGTACGTCGTAATGAACCATATCCCACGTGATAGGCTTTCCAGCCGCATCCCAAGAATTTTTCCAAATGGCATAGTCATCTTCTAACGTAACATAATCATTTTCGGCAGAAATTTCACGATCAAAAGGTGTTGCTTTAACTTTTAGTTCTGTGTTATTTACAAATCGTCTTGCAGTTTCTTTTACCACTGCAAAAGCTTCCGATTGAATTTCTTTTAAAGTATTTTCAGAAGCTTCATAAGCGTCTTCTTTTAATAGGTCTATTTCTTTATAAATTTCTTCTTTTCTATCAATATCGGTAGCTTCAAGTTCAGTGGTTAACTCGGCTATTTTGTCATCAAAAGGCTTTGTGGCTTCTTTAATTTTTTGCTTAAACTCCGCTGTTTTGCCTCGCAATTCGTCAATGGAAAGCTTTTCCATTTCTGCATCAAAAGCCCTAACACCGTCTATTATAGGTTGCAATTGTTTTAAGTCTTTTTTGTTTTTATCGCCCACAAAGACTTTAAGGACAGAATTTAAAATACTCATATATCTTTTATTTTAATATTGACCGAAGACAATATTTAATGTGATTTTTTAATTTTGATTTTACTCCTTTTTGACTTTTCTTACCATAAGAAATTCACCAATCCCAAATTTTATAGCCAATTCTTCATTGGTTAATTTGAGAATATTAAATTCGGCCGCATTAGCTTCATCGTCAACTAAAGTAATTTTTTTTGAGTCTTCAGATAGTTTCCAAGTTCCGCTTTGGTTTTTTCCCATAGCATAACCATTGAATTTTCCGTCATCAGAAAAATTTAAAGTCATTTTACTTATCATTTCGTTTTTAAACATCTCTAACTCGGCATCACTTATCTTTTCTTTGTTAAAAGCATCTTTAAAAACCCAGTTTCCAATTATTAATTCATTGCTTTGAGCGTTAACACCCAATGTTACAAAGGATATTAATATAAGTAAAAAAAAATTTCCCTTCATTTCTTTAATATATTCAACAACAAATATACAATATCTGTAAGGTTATAATTTGTTAATTTTTAATAAAAAGATTGCCGAAAATCCAAAAAAAAAGCCTCAAAAAGAGACTTTAGATTTGTTAATATTCATCTTCGTTCCAAAGGAAATCTTCATCCGTTGGGTAGTCTGACCAAATTTCTTGAATAGACTCATAAGAATCATCTTCATCTTCAATGGCTTGCAAGTTTTCCACAACTTCAAGCGGTGCACCAGTTCTAATTGCATAATCTACCAATTCGTCTTTGGTGGCTGGCCAAGGGGCATCACTTAAATACGATGCCAATTCTAAAGTCCAATACATAATTTTAATATAATTTTAATATTTTGCAAAAGTAATTTTTTTAAGCAAAAAAGCAAGTTTTTTATGTATTATTTTTCAAATTATTAAAAAGAACGTTTTTTACTAGTTGAACTGATTTAAACTTTTTGCGTTTAAGCGAAAATTAGTGGATTTTTGACCAATTGAAGGCTTTTTTAAGTTGCATAGCAGGGCTACGGAAGTAAAAAAAGACAAAAAGTGGGCGAAAAAGAACAATTTTTTAGCAAATGTAAAAAGTTTAAATCAGTTCATTATCTTTACTCGGAAGCCAAGGTATTTCCTTAACTTGATTGTCGTAAGTCAATTTCCGTGCCAATACAAAAAGGTAATCGGAAAGTCTGTTCAAATAAGTTATAATGAGTATGTTTATAGATTCGTTGTCATTTAAATGTACCGTTAAACGCTCGGCTCGACGGCAAACGCATCTAGCTATATGACAGAATGACACGGTTTGATGCCCACCTGGTAACACAAAATGAGTCATTTGTGGTAAAGACTTCTGCATTATATCAATTTCTTGTTCTAGGTATTCTATTTCAGATACTGATATTTTGGGAATGTTCAATCGCTCTTTTCCACTTTTTAAAGTTTCTTTTTCAGGAGGAGTGGCCAACATGGCCCCAACAGTAAATAACTCATTTTGGACTTTTAGCAATGTTTTGGCTGTAGAATCGGATATTTTCTGATCTTTTAACAAACCAATATGTGAGTTGAGCTCATCAACTGTTCCATACGCTTCAATCCGTAAATGGTATTTCGGCACCCGTGTACCTCCGTAAAGTGATGTTTGTCCTTTATCGCCTGTTTTTGTATATATTTTCATAATAATCTAACTCAATATTGAAGTTGCTAAGTTATTGAGTTATTTATCGATTTAAAAATTTAAAGTAAAAAGATTAAGGCTGAACTTGAATTTTTATTATGATGGCGTTATTGCGACGAATTCACTAATTGCAAACTTAATTTTAAAAGGCAATATTTTCACTAATAAAAAATCTATAGATTTTTTTTAAAATAAGTGAGTATTTCTTTATCAGCAACCCTAATCATTAATTAAAAAATTAGTGAATTCGTGGCATTTTTTAGATAGCGTTAATTAACCTATATAAAGAAGGGTGTTACAATGAAGTAGTTTAAGCGATAATTCCAGACCACTTTAGTGCAATCATTATCAGTATTAGAGATAACCCTGTAATAAATAATGTTTTTACAACTTTATCCCAAAATTGAGGTCCAAAAGGTTCAGAGTCTTGATTTTTGTCGAAATTGTGTTGAGAGTGTATCATAGCCGTTTTGTTTGTATCTAAATTACTCCATGAAGTTTTGCTTCATGGTTTCCAATTTCACCTCTCCTTGGGAGAGGTCAGAACTATTCTTTTAATAGTTCTGGGTGAGGTAAAATAAACAATTACTTTATAAATTGTTATTTCAAATTTAAGGCAAACTATATTGAAAAAAAAGCATTGTTAATAAATTGGGGAAAAACCCTAATACGAAAAGGGGAAAAATCCCCATTGCATTTTTGGCAAAAAAATTGTAAGTATCTTTGTGTATAGAATTGATTTAAAATTAGGAGTAAATGCCCGAAACAATTTTTAGTATTTTATTAGGTATTGGCCTAGCTGCCTCTGTTGGTTTTAGAATATTTGTACCACTTTTTGCTTTAAGTTTAGCTTCTTATTACCAAATTATTTCCTTGAATGAGAATTGGGAATGGATCGGTAGTTCGGCTGCTATGATTACCTTAGGGATTGCAACCATTGTTGAAATAGGAGCATATCTAATTCCTTGGCTTGATAATTTATTGGATACCATAGCGGTGCCTCTAGCCGCCGTGGCAGGTACAGCGGTAATGTTATCAACAGCAGCAGACTTAGACCCAATAATTACATGGTCATTGGCCATTATTGCAGGTGGTGGTACTGCAACAGCAATTAAAACTTCAACAAGTACGGCAAGACTGACATCAATAGCAACCACAGGCGGTGTGGCTAATCCCATAGTATCTACGGTGGAATCCGGAACTTCTATAATTATGGCAATCTTGGCATTTGTTGCTCCGGTTTTAGCGATAATTTTTGTGATTATAATACTATGGTTGCTATTCAAAGTATTTAAGTGGTTTAAACCTAAAAAGAGACAGATAGATGGATAATAATACGCAGCAAAATAGTGTTTTTAAAACCATACAACTTATTTATGGAGCGTTAATAGCTGGAATAGCAGTATTCACAATTGTTGTATTTACATTAGTCGAAAATATGACTTATAGTTTAGACGTAAATGATATTTTCACTATTGTTGTTCCCATTACTGCAGTTGGAGGTGTGTTGTTGAGTAATTTTTTATACAAATCTTTCATTAATAAAATTTCATCTAACGATTCATTGAGTTTGAAATTGGCTCAATATCAGACCGCTACATTGATAAAAGGAGCGTGTTTAGAAGGTTCTGCGTTGTTAGCTGTTGTAGCCACTTTCCTTACCAATAACATTACTTTTTTATTGGTTTCATTGTTGTTGATTGTGATAATGTATTTAAAATTCCCCAAAAAAGAAAAATTTAAGGAAGAAGTAAAATTAACTTTTGAGGAAAAATCTGAATTTGATAGACTTTAAATTAGTATTCAGTTGGCAGTAGCAGTTAGCAGTCATTTATTTCTTACTTCTACTTTCCAAATTTTAAATTTTAAATCTTTAATCTTCAATCTTCACCAATATTTCAGATATTTGCAGCTTATTAGCAGATTTAATGGCACAAAAACCAAGCATACCTAAAGGCACAAGAGATTTTTCACCTACGGAAGTTGCACAACGCAACTATATTTTTAATGTAATAAAAGAAGCATTTGAAAATTACGGATTTCAACCTATTGAAACTCCAAGTTTTGAAAATTCATCTACCTTAATGGGTAAATATGGTGAAGAAGGAGACAGACTGATTTTTAAAATATTGAATTCTGGGGATTATTTAGCTAAGGCTGATGAAACCGCATTAACTACCAAAGATAGTAATGCACTAACTTCTTCAATCTCCGAAAAAGCCCTTCGCTACGACCTTACCGTACCCTTTGCACGTTACGTGGTGCAGCACCAGAATGAGATTGAATTCCCTTTTAAACGCTATCAAATGCAACCCGTTTGGCGTGCGGACAGACCTCAAAAAGGGCGTTTTAGAGAGTTTTATCAATGTGATGCGGATGTGGTTGGAAGTACTTCTTTATGGCAAGAAGTGGAGTTCGTACAATTGTACGATGACATTTTTACCAAACTCGGTTTAAAGGATACCACCATAAAAATAAACAACAGAAAAATACTTTCAGGTATTGCTGAAGTTATTGGTGCTTCTGATAAACTGATTGATTTTACCGTCGCTTTAGATAAGCTTGATAAAATTGGTAAAGATGGGGTTGTCAAAGAAATGTTGGGTAAAGGAATTACCGAAGAAGCCATTAAAAAAGTAGAACCCTTGTTGGAATTGGAAGGAGATAATGATTCTATGGTTAAAGAATTGAAAGTTATTTTAGAAGATTCCGACCAAGGATTGCAAGGTGTTTCTGAATTGGAATTTGTAATTGATAATGTTAAGAAACTTGGATTAAGCACAAGTAGCTTAAAATTAGATGTAACCTTAGCAAGAGGACTAAATTATTATACCGGTGCCATTTTTGAAGTACAAGCTGACGAAGTAAAAATGGGTTCTATTGGAGGTGGAGGTAGGTATGACGACCTTACGGGAATATTTGGATTAAAAGACGTAAGCGGAATTGGTATTTCGTTCGGTTTAGATAGAATTTACTTGGTATTGGAGGAATTAGGCCTCTTCCAAAAAGTGGAATTACCAAAACCAAAAGTATTATTTATAAATTTTGGAGAAAAGGAAGCTTTTTATTGTTTAGAGGCAATTAAAAAGTTGCGAGAAAATGGGGTTAAATCAGAATTGTACCCCGATGACACCAAGTTGAAAAAGCAAATGAACTATGCTAATAGACGAGATATTGACTACGTAGTTTTAGCAGGGGAATCTGAATTGAATGAGAGAACTTTTACATTAAAAAACATGAAAACAGGAGAGCAGATTTCTTGTAATTTTGAAACATTACTTAAAACGGTAAACAATTCGTAAATTTGCAAAATCTTTGGAAAAATTTAATCATGTAAGTTGTCCCCTCGAGGGGACCATAGGGGTGTTTTACCACTATGAAAACATAATATAATCGAAGAACATGTTTGAAGGAAAAAACGGAAAAATAAATCCCGAAACTATGGGAGAAGAAATAGGCGATAACCACATGTCATCATCGGCAAAAACACCTTTACGTAAGGATGCTTTTGAACTTTCAGATGCTGATAAAATACTGGCCATTGAAGAGAATATGGCCCATATTCTACATACGTTGGGTATGGATTTAACCGACGACAGTTTAAAAGGAACACCACGCCGTGTGGCCAAAATGTTTGTGAAGGAAATTTTTGGTGGATTGAATCCTGACAATAAACCCAAACCATCAACATTCGATAATAATTACAAATATGGTGAAATGTTGGTGGAAAAAAATATTACTGTGTATTCTACCTGCGAGCATCACTTATTACCTATAGTTGGTAAAGCTCATATCGCTTATATCTCTAGCGGAAATGTAATTGGCTTATCCAAGATGAATCGTATTGTAGATTATTTTGCAAAACGCCCACAAGTACAAGAGCGTTTGACCATGCAGATTGTACAGGAATTGCAAAAAGCTTTGGATACCGAGGATGTAGCCTGTGTAATAGATGCCAAACATTTATGTGTAAACTCTCGTGGAATTAGAGATATAGATAGTAGTACGGTCACCTCTGAATTTGGCGGTAAATTTAAAAAAGAAGCAACCAAACGTGAGTTTTTGGACTATATAAAGTTAGAGACTGACTTTGAATAGATTAATTAAAAAAACACCTTTTTTGTTTTGGGGATTGATTCCAATTTTATTGATTTATATACTTTTCACATACGACAAATATATAGATATAAATGTTCATGATACCTACTTTGTTCTACCTCAGTATTTTCTAATTTTATTGTTAATTCTATTTCTTTTTGTTACTGGTTTAGGTTATTATTTAGGGTATTATAGTGATAAGTTTAAACCTGTTGGAATTCTCACAATAATTCATGTGGTTTTATTCTTTTTTGGAGTAATAGTGCTAGTTAAAAGTCCAATATTAGAATTAATACATCCTGCAAAAGACGGATTTGATTTTAAAGAAAACGTAAGAAGAATGGGTGTTAACTTAATTTTAAAGTTTTATGCAGGATTAAGTTTCGTGGCGGCTCAAGTAATACTGTTAGTCAATTTAACAATTAGTATTTTCAGAAAATAACTTTCAAAACCGAAATCAAGGTAACAATTTCTCTTCCCTTTGGGAAGGATAGGATGGGCTTTTACAGTTTTGATAAAAACTTTAATGTATCCACACCATCAGCATAATCCATTAATGAAGGTTGTTGCGTTTCACCAAAATTCACTGTATTTTTTAGGGTATTGCTCACTACACATTGTATTTGCTCTGTGTCCGCTTTAAGTTTTAATTTTAAAGACTCCAAATCATTGTAATATTCATAAAAAGCGGTGGCAATAGGTGAGGAGTAGCTGGTATCTTCTTTTATCATAAAAAAACCATTTTCTAAGATGTCAAACTCGCTCATTAAATAAACAGCTTTGTTGTAATCGTAATTGTTTTCGTATTTTTTGTAATTGATGATGTCGTGATAATCGTAAATAGCATTAAAAAAGAGGTCGAAGTTATAACCTTTTGGCACAAATAACTTTGACACACTTCTGCACCCCAAACCAAAATACCTGAAAATATCTTCTCCAATGCCTTTTAAATCCTGAGGATTTTCATTTCCCGTGAGTACCGCAACACTATTTCTGTTATTTCTTATGATGTGAGGTTTGTTGCCAAAATAGTATTCAAAATATCTTGCTGTATTGTTACTACCAGTAGCAATGGTGGCGTCAAAATCGGTTAATTTACCCTCGGTAAAATTAATTTTGCCTTTAAATTCTGGCTCAACATATTCTAAATATTTGGCCAGTAAAGGTAAAAGATGTTTATCGTTAGAAGATTGTTTGATAAGAATATTGTTGTCTGAAATTAATACAGATAAAAAATCATGAAAACCAACAAGTGGAATGTTACCAGCCATAATAACCGCTATGGTTTTAGGGTTGTTATTCTCTAAATTGTAAGCGGAAGTCCACTCTGTCAGCGTTTTCTTATTTAGTAATTTTGTCCAACTTTCAATGGCATATAGCACGTTATCTTTAGTAAACCAACTGTTAAATTCCGAGGCACGATTTATCTGTAGTTTAACTGCATCAAAGAATAAATCGTTCAGTAGCACATTATCTTTCTTTTCAATACCAGATTCACAAAATTGACCTAGAAATTTTCCTAATTCCGCAAAAGCATTTATCCTTTTTCCTAATACCATTTACAGTTTTTTATCGTTTTAGAATTTCATATCTTTGCAACAAATTTAAAGGAAAAAAACAAATGGCAATTATAATAACTGATGAATGTATAAATTGTGGGGCTTGTGAACCTGAATGTCCAAATACTGCAATTTATGAAGGTGCCGAAGATTGGCGTTATAAAGATGGTACTTTACTTAATGGTGAGGTGGTTTTACCTAATGGTAAAAAAGTAAATGCCGAAGAAGATCAAGAACCTGTAAGTGACGAAATATATTTTATTGTCCCTGATAAATGTACCGAGTGCAAAGGTTTCCATGATGAGCCTCAATGTGCTGCCGTTTGTCCAGTTGACTGTTGTGTACCAGATGATGATCATGTAGAAAGCGAAGAAACTTTGTTAGAAAAGCAACGTTTTATGCATCCGAAGTAGTCCAAAGTTATAAGTTTTCAAAAATTGTAAGTTAATATTTGCATAATAACTAAATTTAAACTTTGTTAATCGTTAATCCTTACCGCCGTTCCTTCGAATTCAATTCTTTTATCATTTATATCCACCAATTCCGATAATTCATAGACATTCATATAACCATATCCATATAGGTTTATATAAGTGGGAATATTAAGAGCCAGTGCTAAGTTGTTTTCTTTTGCGGGAATTACAGCTTTAGTAGCAAAATGGATAGGGTCTTTATCAAAATTATTATTACAATAAATTAAAATCTTTGTAGTAGTATCTGGAATTAAATCTCTTAAATTCTTTTGCGTAAAGTCTGTAAAATCAAGATGAATAGACCCTTTAATATGTTTTTGTTCAAATCGAGAATCGGAACGTGTATCTAATATTACCACATTTTCTTGTTGACTCATTTTTAAAAATTCGTCTAAATTTATCAAACGCTCTGCTCTGTGAGATTCTACTTCATTTACTAACGCTTTAAAATCGTCAAAACTGACTTTTGATGGAGGTGTTAAATCCAATTTTAATTTTTCTATTTTTTGTGAACTTGAAAATTGACTTGCAATTAAAAGTAATAAGGCTATTTTTTTCATAATATTTTTTTAATTAAATACACACCTGCCAACCGCAGGCAGGTTATGGAATTTTATGGTTTTGATTAGTTCAAAAGTAGTAGGTGTGTCCAAATCATACAACCATAATTGAGTGAAATGGTCTTTACAGTTCGTGAAGAAGCTATAATGGTAACAAAATATTATTGTGCTTATATTTTCACCCTGTTGGTTTTTTAGAATGAAATTGTAAATTTGATTTTTTTAAAAAATAAATGTGAAAAGGTTTATACAAATTTTAATTTACTCAACAGCTCTATTTGTTTCGGCACAGCAAACCTTTATGGATAAAGTACTTGTGCCTTTAAATAAAGATCACTTGCTATTTGAAAAAGTATTTATCCACACTAATAAAACCGCCTATTTTACTACCGATTATATTTGGTTTAAAGCTTATGTGGGAGCGTTCGACAATAAACCGTCATTAAAAACTACACGTCTTTACGTAAACTTATTAGATTCCAACGGAAAAATTATCCAAAACAAAGACGTACTTATTTATAAAGGCACTGGTAAGGGGCAGTTTAAATTAAACGACACATTAAAATCTGGTAAATATTACATTCAAGCGTATACCAATTACATGCGAAATTTTGGAGAGAATAAGTTCTTCGTTAAAGAAATAACTATTTTGAACAACATACCCGAAAAAGAGAATGTAACTAAAAATAATTATGATATTCAAGTTTTTCCTGAAGGAGGTTATTTGTTGGAAGATGTTGAAAATGTTATAGGAATTAAATCTTTAATCAATGGCAAGGGATATAATTTTTCAGGAACCATAATCAATTCAACTAATAAAGAAGTTGCCAGCTTTAAAAGCGAACATTTAGGTATGACTAAATGTAGCTTTTTCTATGAGCCAAAAGAAAAATATAAGGCATTGATCGCTATAAATGATACATTGTTAAAAATAGATTTGCCTTTAGCAAAAAGTAAAGGAGTAATTTTAAGTGTAAACAATCAGACGAAAGAATTTGTCAATTTTACATTAAAAACGAACACTAATTCATTAGTTGAATTAAATGATCGTAAATATAATCTGTTGTTTCATCAAAGGAATAAAATAATTAATTTTTTAGAAATTTTAAAAATTGATTCTATAAACGTTAACTTGAAATTCGAAAAAAAGTTTTTTTTAAAAGGTGTCAACTCCATTACCTTATTTGAAAATAACCAACCAATTGTTGAACGAAAAATATTTATAGAAAAAGAAACTCAAGAAGTCGCACTTTCTTTAAGAGAAATGGGAGTAGAAAAAGATTCAATCCATTACACATTAAAAATTTCTGATTCTAAAGAAAATTTACCAATAAAATCAAATATAAGTATTTCTGTACTACCTTTAAATACCTTAAGCTTTAATGAAAAAAGCAATATTAAAAGTGCATTTTTATTAACTCCATACATAAAAGGAAATATAGAAAACCCTGCCTATTATTTTAATAAAAATAATTTAAAACGAAAAGAATATATTGATTTACTGTTGCTGACCCAGGGTTGGACACAATATACACTAGAAGAAATGATTGAAAGTTTAAATCCGCCTTACAACTATAATTTTGAGTTTGGGTTTAAGCTCAAAGGTTCTGTTTCTCCTTTGTTATCCAATCAATTGGCGTTAATAACCCAAGATAATCTGTTAATTGACAAACTATATTTAAACGGAAAAAAAGATTTTAGTTTTACTAATTTACTGGTTTATAAAGGCGATACGGTTAAGGTTTCTTTTTTAAACGATTCAAAAGAACTAATCAAACCTAAGAATATATATTTCGATACACTTAAAGTTAATTCGTTATTAAAGTTTGAACCTGAAAATTTCGATTTGATCAAAGAAAGAGAAACCAAAGTCAATAATTCTTGGAAAGATTTATTTTTTTCAAATTCAACGCACTTGGATGAGGTTACGGTTGTTGGAAAAATTAGAAGTCAAAGATATTTAGAAAGAAAAAAGTTGCTTAAAAAATATCAGCCCTTGGTTTTTGATATTGGCAAATATTATAATTTGGAATTACCCACAAGTTTTAAAGATCATAATAATAATATCATGTCCTATTTGGGTTTTAATGAGGGCGTAACCTTGGTAAATTGGAATGGCGTGGAAAATTATTTACGTGTTGGAACCAACAAGGAAGCAATTTTACATATTGATGGTAGATTAATCGGATCTGACGAACTTAATGGAGTTAATCTTAATATGATAGATGTTGAAAATGTTTTTGTCCAATCTATTAGAGGAAATAGAATTTATCAGGTCTTTACAACTGAGAATTATAAAAAAGGTATTACACTTCTTTATGATGAGTATGTTTTTAAAAAAGGCTATGATAAAGAAAAAAAATATTATTCGCCCAGATATGATTACGATACCACAAATAAGACTTTAAATTGGGTAGAAATAGATTGGAAAACGGATTTAACTCCAAATGCTTTTGGCGAAATGGAGTTCAAAATTAAGCAGCATAAAAAATTGGAAGGTTATTTATTTTCCATTCAAGGATTTTCAGATGAAGGTCGGTTAATCTCGGAAATTATTAAAAAATAGCAGTCTGTTATTTTATCAAAACCTTTATTATTCTAAACTTCTAATTAACTACATTTGCACTCGCTAATAAAAATATAATTTCAGATGAAAGCAGGTATTGTAGGACTTCCAAACGTAGGTAAATCCACCTTATTTAATTGTTTATCAAATGCAAAGGCACAAAGTGCTAATTTTCCTTTTTGTACTATTGAACCTAATATTGGGGTTGTGAATGTACCCGATCATCGCTTGGAGAAATTGGAAGAACTCGTAAATCCTGAACGTGTAATACCCGCAACAGTTGAAATTGTTGATATTGCAGGGTTGGTTCGCGGAGCGAGTAAAGGCGAAGGATTAGGAAATCAGTTTTTAGGAAATATTCGCGAAACCGATGCTATTATTCACGTGTTACGTTGTTTTGATAATGACAATATTGTCCATGTAGATACTACCGTTGATCCTATCCGTGATAAAGAAACCATTGATCTCGAATTACAACTTAAAGACCTTGAAACGGTAGAAAAAAAGCTAGAAAAAGTAAAACGTGCCGCCAAAACAGGAAATAAAGAAGCTCAAAAAGAGGAAACAGCATTGAACAAAGTGAAAAAAGGTTTGGAAAGTGCTATTTCTGTGCGTGCAATTGAATTGACAAAAGACGAACGTATAGAATTTATAAAACCATTGCAATTATTAACAGATAAACCTATCTTATACGTTTGTAATGTTGATGAGGCATCCGCTAAAGATGGGAATGCTTATGTAGATTCCGTTAAAAAAGCTATAGCTAATGAAGATGCTGAAGTAATAATTTTGGCAGTAGCTACTGAAGCTGATATAACCGAATTGGATACTTACGAAGAGCGACAACTATTTTTGGATGATTTAGGACTGGACGAAGCAGGAGCATCAAAATTAATTAGAGCGGCTTACAGACTATTGAATTTAGAGACCTATTTTACTGCTGGCGAAAAAGAAGTCCGAGCATGGACAATTTTAATAGGTAGTACTGCTCCTCAAGCGGCAGGCGTAATTCATACCGATTTTGAAAAAGGATTTATTCGTGCTGAAGTAATGAAATATGACGATTTTGTTCATTATGGAAGTGAAGCTAAAGTCAAAGAAGCTGGAAAATTGTCAATAGAAGGAAAAGAATACATAGTACATGATGGTGATGTAATGCACTTTAGGTTTAATGTATAAAAGTTGAAATACCGAAGTGAGAAAAGTACAATTCCATAAAATTGATTAACGATTTCAGTATTTAAAAAGTTCAAAAATCAAAACTCGTTAATCGTTGTTCGTTAATCAAAAATAAATATGAAATTTGATTTAATAGTAACTGACAATATTTCCAAAGCCAGAGCAGGCACAATTACCACAGACCACGGAAATATTGAAACGCCCATTTTTATGCCTGTAGGTACAGTGGCATCGGTAAAGAGTGTCCATCAACGTGAACTTAAAAACGATATTAACGCTGATATTATTCTAGGTAATACTTACCATTTATATTTACGTCCAGGCACTCCAATTTTAGAAAAAGCTGGTGGACTTCATAAATTTATGAATTGGGACAGACCCATTTTAACCGACAGTGGTGGTTATCAAGTCTATTCACTTTCTGGCAATAATAAAATTAACGAAGAAGGCGTAAAATTCAAATCACATATAGATGGTTCTACACATTTTTTTTCACCAGAATCTTCTATGGATATTCAGCGTAGTATCGGTGCGGATATTATCATGGCTTTTGACGAGTGCACACCTTATCCTTGCGAATATAATTACGCCAAAAAATCCATGCACATGACACATCGTTGGTTAAAACGATGTATTGATCATTTAAAAAACACTCCTGAAATTTACGATTATAAACAAACATTTTTTCCCATAGTTCAAGGGAGTACATTTAAAGATTTACGTAAACAATCTGCTGAGTTTATTGCATCAGTTGGAGCGGAAGGAAACGCCATTGGTGGACTTTCAGTAGGTGAACCTGCTGAAGAAATGTATGAAATGACGGATATAGTTTGTAGTGTGTTACCTGAGGATAAACCACGATATTTGATGGGTGTAGGTACACCTATTAATATTTTGGAAAATATTGCTTTGGGTGTTGACATGTTTGATTGCGTGATGCCTACCAGAAATGCTAGAAACGGAATGTTGTTTACCGCTCATGGTACAATAAACATCAAAAACAAAAAATGGGAAGACGACTTTTCACCTATTGATGATATGAATATTACTTATGTAGATACCCAATATTCAAAAGCGTATTTACGTCATTTGTTTGTTGCCAAAGAATATCTAGCCAAGCAAATTGCAACCATCCATAATTTAGGATTTTATATGTGGTTGGTTCGTGAAGCTAGAAAGCATATCTTAGCTGGAGATTTTACCGTTTGGAAAAATACCATGGTAAAGCAAATGGATAAAAGATTATAGGTATTGAAAATTCTAGATAAATACATACTAAAAAAGTACTTTACCACATTTATTTTTACGTTGTTGATATTAATACCTATTACCATAGCTATTGATATTTCAGAAAAATATAGTAAGTTTTCTGATCATGCTAATTTGGGTGTGGGTGAAATAGTAACCGATTATTATATCCCTTTTATTATTAATTACGGAAATACATTTATGCCATTGGCACTTTTTATTTCCACCATTTTATTTACCTCAAAACTCGCTTCCAATACCGAAATTGTTGCTATTCATAGTGCTGGTATTCCGTATAAGCGATTTTTGAGGCCCTATTTAATGGGGGCTCTTTTATTAGGCTTAATATCACTTAGTGCTAATCATTTTCTGCTGAATAAATCCAATAAAACCCTTGAAGCTTTTGACGAGGCTTATTTGCGAAGAGAGAAAAAAACCAAAACTTATGTGCAGGAGGCTAATTTACAACTGACGGAAAACGACATTATTTATTTCAGAAATTTTAATTTTACCAGAAATAATGGCTATGATTTTTCATATCAACACTTTGATGGTTTAGATTTAAAATATATCTTAACAGGAAAAACCATCAGATGGAACAAAAAAGATAGCACTTATACCATATCAAATTATACCAAACGTTGGCCAGGTGAAAAAAACGATATTATTGAATCTGGCAGAAAATTAGATACTACCTTTAATTTCTTTCCTAAAGATTTATTGTATGTAGATTATTTGGCTATTGAAATGGCGTCACCGGAACTGTACCGACATATAAAAGAATCAGAAAATAGGGGTGTAAAAAACTTGAATAAATACAAAGTAGAATTGTATTCCAGAACTACATTGCCCGTCTCTTCTATAATTTTAACTGTAATTGCGGTTTCTTTGGCTTCCAGAAAAAGAAGGGGAGGTATCGGCATTAATTTAGCTGTTGGGGTAAGTTTAATGTTTTTGTACGTATTTTTTATGAAAGTAACGGAGGTTTTAGGTGCAGCTGCTGCATATAATCCGTTGTTTATGGTTTGGATACCCAATATTTTATTCGGTATTGTTGCTGTTTATCTATACATTAAGGCTAAGCGGTAATGAAAGCCAAAACAAAAAATTACTTCCATCTCCACTTTATAATTTTTATTTGGGGCTTTACCGCTATACTCGGTGCATTAATAAGTATAGATGCCATTCCATTGGTTTGGTATAGGGTAACCTTGGCAACGCTTTTTTTGTATGTTTTTATTCTTGTAAATAAAATCAAGGTCAAAGTGCCTTCTAAAGTTCTACTGAGATATATTTTCGGCGGGATATGTATAGCCGTGCATTGGATAACTTTTTTTTATGCGATTAAAATTGCGACGGTTTCTATAGCCTTGGCAGCAATGTCAACAGGTGCATTGTTTGTAACTTTGGTACAATGGTCGGTATTCAGAAAAAAGTTAATTCCTTATGAATTATTGTTTTCGTTATTGGCAATTGTAGGCTTGGTAATTATATTTAATGCTGAAGGTCAATACTTTATAGGTATTGTTGTGGCACTGATTTCCTCTTTTTTATCGGCATGTTTTTCCATTCTAAATGCGAATTTAATTAAGAATAACAGTGCAACGTTAATTTCTTTTTATGAGTTGCTTTTTGCTTCTATCTTTATCGGAATTGTATTGTTGATTAAAGGTACGGTAGATATTAATTTTTTTGTGCTTTCAACAATGGATTGGACCTATTTAATAATTTTAGCTTCGGTTTGTACAGCTTATGCCTTTGCTGCTTCCAATCAAGTATTAAAAAGTGTCAGTCCATTTACCATGATGTTGACTATTAACTTAGAGCCCATTTATGGAATTATTTTAGCCATCATAATTTTTAAAGAAAAGGAAATAATGACCACCAATTTTTATGTAGGTGCAATTCTAATTTTAGTTACGGTGGTCTTAAATGGCGTGATTAAATTAAAAAAGAAACCTAAATTCATCAAAAAAGCTTCCTAAACTTCTAGGGAACTTTCTTTTTTTAAAACTTTACACCTTGTATTTCTAACCTCGAACCTTTTCTTTATCTTTGTCAAAATCAAAAAAATAGCTTGTGAGTTTAATCAAATCAATATCAGGAATAAGAGGTACCATTGGTGGTAAGGTGAATGACAATTTAACTCCGGTTGATGCCGTCAAGTTTGCAGCATCTTATGGTAGTTGGCTAATCAAAAGAAATAACAATGCTAAAAATTTAACCGTAGTAATTGGTAGAGATGCACGTATTTCTGGCAAGATGATAAGTAGTTTGGTTGCTAACACCTTGGTGGGAATGGGAATTAAAGTAATAGATTTAGGCTTGTCAACAACCCCAACGGTAGAAGTAGCGGTTCCATTAGAAAAAGCAAATGGTGGAATTATTTTAACTGCATCTCACAATCCAAAACAATGGAACGCTTTAAAATTATTAAATGAAAAAGGGGAATTTTTAAACGGTGCGGATGGTGCGGAGATTTTAGAAATTGCCGATAGTGATTCCTACACTTTTGCCGAGGTAGATGATTTGGGCTCTTATACCAAATTACCGGGCTATATGGATATCCATATAGATGAAGTTTTAAATCTTGATTTGGTAGATGTTGAGGCTATCAAAAAGGCAAATTTTAAAGTTGTCGTTGATGCCGTAAATTCAACGGGTGGTATTGTAATCCCTAATTTATTAGAAAGTTTAGGTGTAGAATGTGTTGAGTTATACTGTGATCCTAACGGTCATTTTCCCCACAATCCAGAACCATTGGCAGAACATTTAACCGATATTTCTGAATTGGTAGTTAAAGAAAATGCGGATTTAGGTATAGTAGTAGACCCTGATGTGGATAGACTTGCATTGGTGTGTGAAGACGGTTCAATGTTTGGTGAGGAATATACATTGGTAGCTTGTGCAGATTACGTATTGGGTATTACTAAAGGAAATACAGTTTCTAATTTATCTTCATCACGAGCGTTACGTGATGTAACCGAAAAACATGGTGGAACATATAAGGCAAGTGCGGTTGGTGAAGTTAATGTTGTAGAATTGATGAAAGCTACGAATGCAGTAATCGGAGGTGAAGGTAATGGTGGAATTATCTATCCTGCCTCACATTATGGGAGGGACTCTTTGGTAGGTGTAGCTCTATTTCTATCGCATTTAGCGAAATCCGACATGACATGTAAAGAATTACGTAAAAGCTATCCGAGCTATTTTATGAGTAAAAATAAAATTCAACTTACACCACAATTAGATGTTGATGCTATTCTAGCTCAAATGGCGGACAACTACAAAAATGAAGAGGTAAATACTATTGATGGTGTAAAAATTGATTTTGCCAATGAATGGGTGCACTTAAGAAAATCAAACACGGAACCAATTATCAGAATTTATACCGAAAGCGGTTCACAAGCCAATGCTGATCAATTGGCTAAGAGAATAATAGATGAAATTGCAGTTATTGCAGGGTTATGATCGAAAGCACAAAGTAAAATAGATTTATGTCAGAATTTAAAGGAATGTTTAATCGATAACAATTGTCCCCTTTTTGGGGGATTTAAGGGGTGTTCTCGCACTTATTATTTATCTTTTAATAAAATAATATATAGAAAATATGTCAAATAAATCTTCCTTAGAGTCCTATTTTCAACAATTCAGAAAAAATATTATTGGAATTGACCAATATTTTGAATCGCCATACGGTAAGAAAAAGGTTATTTATACCGATTGGACCGCAAGTGGAAGATTATACCGCCCCATAGAAGAAAAATTAATGAACGATTTTGGTCCATTTGTGGCCAATACACATACGGAAACTTCCATTACGGGTTCGGCGATGACTCATGCTTACCACAAAGCGAGGGAAATTATTAAACAACATGTAAACGCAAAGGATAGTGATTGTTTAATTACCTCAGGTACAGGAATGACGGGTGTTATCAATAAATTTCAACGTATTTTAGGCTTACGTGTTCCTGAAAGTATGCGAGATTATACGACGGTGCCTGATGATTTAAAACCTATTGTTTTTATAACCCACATGGAACACCATTCCAACCATACCTCATGGTTGGAAACCATTGCGGATGTGGAGGTGATTCCCTGTGAAGAAACGGGTTTGGTTTGTTTTGATAGCTTTGCAAAATTGTTGGAACAGTACAAGGATAGAAAGAAAAAAATCGCCTCGATTACGGCATGTTCAAACGTGACAGGAATTAGAACTGACTATCACAGAATGGCAAAGATGGTTCATGCTTACAACGGTTATTGTTTTGTAGATTTTGCCTGTTCCGCACCTTATGTTCCTATAAATATGCATCCTGAAGACGAAGCTGAAAGGTTAGATGCGGTATTGTTTTCCCCACATAAATTTCTGGGTGGTCCAGGTACTTCTGGCGTATTGGTTTTTTGCGATGAACTCTATCACAACACAGTACCCGATAATCCTGGTGGTGGAACGGTAACCTATACCAACCCATGGGGAGACCACAGATATATCGAGGATATTGAATTGCGTGAAGATGGAGGTACACCTGGGTTTTTACAAACTATAAAAATTGCACTGGCAATTCAATTAAAAGAAAAAATGAGTACTGAAAAAATTCTGGCTCGTGAACATGAAATTAATAAAAAGGTTTTCTCTGAATTAAAAAGTATTGATAATTTACATCTATTGGCTGAAGAGCACGAAGATAGATTAGGTATTTTCTCTTTTTACATTGATGACTTACATTATAATCTTGGTGTCAAGCTATTGAACGACAAATTTGGAATTCAGACCCGTGGTGGTTGCTCTTGTGCCGGAACGTACGGACACTTTCTACTGCATATTGACTTACCGACTTCTGAACAGTATAAACTAAAAATTGAAGAAGGTTGCTTGTTAGAACGCCCAGGGTGGATCAGAATGTCCATTCACCCTACAATTACAGATGAAGAAATAGATTTTGTCTGCAAAAGCATTAAAGAACTTTGCCTTAATTTTAATGAGTGGAAAAACGATTATAAGTACAACCCTGTTTCCAACGAATTTGAATTTATTGGTAATGACCAGTTTGAAAAAGAATTGGTAGAGAAGTGGTTTGAAAACTAAAAATAATTCCTGTGGCTCCTTCCCTTGGTCAAGGGAAGGTGGATTTAATCCTTTTTTAAGGATAAAAGACGGAAGGGTTTGAATATTAAAATACTTCTATATTAGATTCTTCCCCCTGTGCTTAAACCTTTTATGTGTCCAAAAGTAGTATTCGGGGGCCTCTTTTATTTGTTCCTCTACTTTTCGCAAATAAATATCGGTAATATCATAATCTTTAAATGAACGAGGTTCTTTGGTAATCATTTCAAAATTAACTTCATAATAACCGCGTTTTACCCTTTTTGTTTTAAAAAATACTATGGGAAAATCATGTTTTTTTGCCAACAACTCGGCTCCGGTGTGTACGGGTAAGTTGTCAACCCCCAAAAAATGAGACCAATAATGTGTTTTATGTACTTGTGGAGATTGATCCGCTAAAAATCCGTAAAGCGATAATTTGTTTTCTTTATTGTTTTTTGTTATCACAGAAAAAACATTTTTTGTATTGACTAAGTTAGTATTAAAACGTCCTCTGGTTTCTATTATCTTTTTATCAAAATACCTATTATTTATCTTTTTATAAACCGCATAACCGTTAAATTTTATTTTGGTATTTAACAGAAAAACCCATTCCCAATTGGCATAATGTCCGCCCATTAAAATACTACTTCTGTGTTCTCTTTCAAGTGCTTTTAGTATTTCAATATTGCCGATTTTATATCTTTTTAACAACTGTTTTTCTGAAATTGTAAATAGTTTTATAATTTCCACAAAAACATCTACAAAATGTCTATAAGATTTTTTAGCGATACGTGTAATTTCTTTATCGGTTTTTTCGGGAAATGCTAATTTTAGATTATCAAAAACTACTTTTTTTCTGTAGCCGACAACATAGTATAACAAATAATAAAACCCATCAGAAATAAAATGCAACACCCTAAACGGCAATATGGACAGCAGCCAAATAAAAGGATATATAAGTATAAAGCTTAAAAATTGCACAGTAAAATATTAAGATTAACCTTGGGCAAATATCGGTATATAATTTTGAATAGGATTAATTGATTTACGTTTAAGCATAAAAGAATGATTTTGTCAAATGAAAAAAGTTTAAATCAGTTCATTATCTTTGACCAAATATTAACTACAAATGAATCACGCAGTAATTGCATTAATAGTAATAAATGTTTTGGTTTCCATAAAAGGATTTTCTGATAGATTATTTTTTGAACGCTATAAATTTCAAATTGGTCCCATTTTAAATGGTGAACAGATCCGCATGTTTACATCTGGTTTTTTACATGTAGATCAAGCTCATTTGTTTTTTAATATGTTTGCACTATATATTTTTGCAGACCCCGTAATTGACCATTTAGGTATTTTAAAATTTGTAATAATTTATTTGGGTAGTCTTTTAGCGGGAAGTACATTGGCATTAAGTTTCCATAAAAAAGATCCATATTACAGTGCGGTTGGGGCTTCTGGTGCGGTAATGGGTATTATTTACGCAGGTATTATGCTAAATCCTGATATGCGATTAACATTTATCTTCTTCCCATTTTTTGACATTCCCGGGTATGTATTTGGTGTAGGTTATTTATTATATTCAATTTACGGAATGAAAAAACAACTGGGCAATATTGGGCATAGTGCCCACTTAGGTGGTGCGGTAGGTGGGTTTGTACTAACATTAGCTTTATATCCGCAAATTTTTATTCAAAATAAAATTATTATAATCATACTTGCGTTCCCGATTATACTCATGTTTGTGTTTAAAAATAAGCTTATAAATAAATAGTTTTAAAAAAAATAAATATTTCACCTATTATTTCATTTTTTTTCTACATTTGTTTTTGAATATTATTAATATATCAAATTTTGAATCATTAAATGAGAAGAGTAATTGTCGATTTTAAAAAACTGACCGAAGACATATTAAATATGCTGGTTGAGAAATTCCCTGATGGCTATAACGATTCAGATATTGTGGTCTTTAAAAATGCAGCGGGAGAAACTGTGGAAGCGGTTGAAGTAAGAACAGAAGACACCATTTATTTGGTAAAAGTAAGTGTTAGGCTAGAACAGTCTATGGAAAATCACGTTGATACTAGCGATGACGATGACGACGATGATATTATCGATGATGATGGTACCATTGGAGATGATGAAGAGTTGGATTTTGAGGGCGAAGACGACGATGAACCCATTGATGATGACCCTGAAGATGATGATGAGGATTAATTGAATTTGTAAATTCTAATTCCATGTTCATATGAATGCACCATTTCATTTGTCATTACCTTGTTTAGACATAGAGGCTACAAAAAAATTCTATGTAGATAGATTAGGTGCTGATCTCGGAAGGATTGCTCAAAATTGGCTAGATATCAATTTATTTGGCAATCAAATTACATTTACCAAGTCTGGCAAATTCGATTTTAGCTTTCAAAATTATAGTTTTGAAGGAAAAATTTTACCCTCTTTTCATTATGGAATTATTGTAAGTAACGATGTTTGGGAAAAGCTCTATGCTAAGGTTACGGCTCAGCAAATTGAAGTGTTTGAAGAAATTACCTTTCTAAAAGATAAAAAAGGCGAGCATACGTCATTTTTCGTTAAAGACCCAAATGACTATATGGTAGAGTTTAAAACCTTTAAGAATAACGAAGATGTTTTTAAAGCCGATTAGATAACAAACAATAAAAAGGGCTTACCACCATGGTAAGCCCTTTTCTTATCTACTTTCCCTTTTTGTAGTATTTACATCCTTCTTTTAGAAGATGAACGTTTTACCGAACTAGCTCTATTACTCTTAACAGCACTTTTATTTCTAACTGAAGAACTTCTATTCGAAACACTTCGTTTAGGAGCTTTTCTACTCTGTGTTCTTGCAGCTCTTTGAACAGGTTTTCTTTCTGTTCTTTGTGCCGAAGTTCTATTTTTTGTTGAAGAACTTCTTTGAGAAACACTTCTTTGAGGTGCTTTTCTAGTTTGTGTTTTTACGGTTCTTTTAACAGGTTTTCTATCTACCCTATTTTGTACCGTACTTCTAGTTCTAACAACTCTTTTTGAAGGTGTTTTTACACTTCTGTTTTGAACTGTTCTTCTAGGTTGCTTTACACGAGATTCGGTAGATATCTTTCTTTTCACTGTTCTTTTTGGTGTTTTACCAACAACTCTTTTTGAACTTGTAATATTTCTATTGTTTCTAGTAGAACTATTACGTTTTACCGCTTGTCTTCTAGTTGTATTTGCACTTGTACTTCTTCTACTAACTCCTTTATTAGACCTAGCTATACTAGAATTACGCGTTCTTACTCTTTTATCGATTTTCTTGTAACCTCTTTTACTGTTATAATTACTTTTACGGTAATTTCTTTTATGGTGTGTTTTACCATAATAATAGTTATAACGCGTCGGTCTGTATCTATTTCTATAAGGCTTATAACTTACTATACATCTAGTATAAATCGGCAATGCAAAAAAGTTATGGTATGGGTGAAACACGTGGTGTCTGTTATATATGTTTACATAGCCTCTGTGGTACGAATAATGTCCATAGTTATTATAGTAAATATTTAAGCTACCAATACGGTTTACTCGGTTAGAGCGATATCTGATTTTAACATCACCAGCTCTAACTATTCTACCATAAGAATCATAATAGATAGGTGTATTTTCAATTTGAATAATTGCACCATAATCGTCATACTGCACATATGGATCATAATTATAACCTGAATTATAACTAATACTCACTTCATCTAAATCAATACCCACATGCATTCCACGTCTAGGATTGATATAAAAATCGAACTCACCATTTTGAAATATAGAAAATGTAATTCCTTCTTCTACAAACGTAAAGGCTTTATTATTATCATAGCCGTATTTTTCAATTAGTGGACTATGGGTTTTGTTATCTGCAAATAATTGCGGACTAAGGATTAGTGAGAGGACTGTTACGAGTACTAATGTAAATTTTTTCATAATTAAAGTGTTAAAGCCTGCCTTGTCGGCAGACAGGGTTCATAATAAATAGGTTTTGGTTAACACTATTGTTGTTAGAATTACAAGCATCGTGCCAAAATCAGGAAACCCTATAAAATAAGGGTTTTACACAATATTGGCTTGAGAAAATTAATGTGAAGAATAAATTAATCTTTCTATTTTATGTTTTTAAACTTCAATTTTGAAGGTAAATTGATAAATAGAATCTTTTTTTAAAAGATTTTTATTGAAGCTAAACTAACTTTTCTTTAAAAAAGTCCATTGTACGTTTCCAGGCAAGTTTGGCTGCAGCTTCGTCATATCTTGGTGTGGTATCATTATGGAATCCATGATTTACACCCTCGTACATATGTGCTGTATATGTTTTTTTATGTTCTTTTAACGCAGCTTCATAAGCTGGCCAACCTTCATTTACCCTTTTATCCAACTCTGCGAAGTGGAGTAGTAGCGGAGCTTTTATTTTATGTACTTCTTCCGTTTCAGGTTGTCCACCGTAAAATGGCACTGAAGCTTTTAAATCGGGAATATGCACTGCCATCTTATTTGAAATTGATCCGCCAAAACAGAATCCTACAACGCCAACATTTCCTGTGCATTCTTTGTGTGCTTTTAAAAAATCGTATGCAGCGATAAAATCTTCTAGCATTTCATTACGGTCTCTTTTGCGTTGCAACTCTCTGCCTTCATCATCTGTTCCTGGATAACCACCTAGTGGAAATAATGCGTCAGGGGAAAAGGCTATAAAACCTTCAAGAGCTGCTCTTCTTGCTACATCTTCTATATGCGGGTTTAACCCACGATTTTCATGAACCACTATTATTCCACCAAGTTTTTTTGTACTATCAATAGGTCTCGTTAAAAGCCCACGCATTTTACCCGCTCCTTTGGGCGACTCATATTCAACATATTCTGACTTCAACCGAGGGTCATCAAATTGTACTTTTTGTGCTTCAACATATTTAGGCATTAAAAAAGCTAATAACGAAGGTACTGTCAATCCACCAACGGCATAAACTGAAAGTTTGTTCATAAAACTTCTCCTATCTAGCTTATTGTGTGCATAGCTATCGTATAAATCAAAAACTTCTTGATTTATGTCTTCTTTTTTAATTTTCTTCATTTTATGAAATTTAAAGTTATCCGTTGGTTATAAAGATACAAAAAATCGTAAAACTTATGCTATTTGATGCTAGTTGGTAAATCTAACTCACTATGAAATGAATTACTCTAGGTATTAGCCCTTAATACATTTTAAAATTTTAACTTTAACCTCTGAAAATAAATTGTCCGTTAGCAGTAACAATCAACAGTTTTAAATAACCTATATCATCTTTGAGCTATTTTATAAACGTTATATTACCAATACCTTTACAACAACTATTTACCTATAGTATTACAGAGGCCGAAAAAGACTTTTTACAAGTGGGAATGCGTGTGGCGGTTCCTTTTGGGAAATCTAAGATTTACACTGCTATAGTGGCTGAAATTCATCAAGAAAAACCAACAGCCTATGAAGCCAAGGATATTTTTCAGATTTTGGATGAGATCCCAATAATTACAAAAAACCAATTAGAACATTGGCAATGGATAGCTAGTTATTATATGTGTTCTTTAGGCGAGGTGTTGCGTTCTGCATTACCATCTGCGTTTTTACTGGAAAGTGAAACGCAAGTCTTAAAAAATAAAGCATTTATTCAAGATGAAACTTTAACTGATGATGAATTCTTAATTCTTGAGGCTCTTGAACATCAAGAAATACTACCGATTCAGAAGATAAGCGACATTTTAGACAAAAAGCGTGTGTTACCTATTTTAAATGATTTATTGAAAAAAGGTGCCATTGTGTTACGAGAGGAAATCATAGAACAATATACACCTAAATTAATTAAATATATTCGACTAAATGAACGTTACAACAACCAAGAAGAGCTAAGTAAGTTATTGGAAGAATTAAGTAGGGCAAACCAGCAACGCAATGCAGTAATGACCTACTTTTCGTTGCACGGTGCTACCAAAAAGCCAATAAAACAGAAAAAACTTAAAGAAGTTAGCAACGTATCTTCGGGAGTGATAAAAGCCTTGGTTGAAAAAGAAATTTTTGAGATTTACACTATTCAAACTGATCGTGTTAATTTTCAAGAAGCTACCGAAAAATTTAAAGAACTATCTGAATTTCAAGAAACTACTTATAACGAGTTAAATGATAGTTTCAAAAATAACGATGTGGTATTGTTGCATGGCATTACGTCAAGTGGAAAAACGGAAATCTATGTAAAGCTGATAGATAATATTTTACAAAAAGATAAACAAGTTTTGTATTTGGTTCCTGAAATTGCCTTGACCACACAATTAATCAATCGGCTTCAAAAATATTTTGGAAATAAAATTGCTGTTTTTCATTCGAAATATTCGTTAAACGAGAGGGTGGAAGTTTGGAATAATATTTTACACAATTCCAACAAAGCACAATTAATTTTAGGGGCTCGATCGTCCATATTTTTACCATTTTCTGATTTGGGATTGATCATTGTTGATGAAGAACATGAAACTTCCTACAAACAATTCGATCCCGCACCACGTTACCATGCCAGGGATGCCGCTGTTGTATTGGCGAATTTGCATAAAGCAAAAGTATTGTTGGGTAGTGCCACACCATCGTTAGAAAGTTACTACAACACTGAACAAAAAAAATACGGATTGGTAGAACTCAACCGCCGTTTTGGCAATGTTTTGTTACCCGAAATCGAATTGGTAGACATCAAAGAAGGGTATCGTAAAAAACAAATGACGGGTCATTTTTCTGAACGATTATTGTTTTTAATCAACGAAGCGTTGGATGAAAAAGAACAAGTCATTTTATTTCAAAACCGACGTGGATATTCACCCATTGTGGAATGTAAAACCTGTGGAGTTTCACCACAATGCCCCAATTGCGATGTGAGTTTAACGTATCATAAATTTAAGGGCGAATTACAATGTCATTATTGTGGATATAATAGAAATATGCCCAATACTTGTCAAGCTTGTGGCAGTCCGACATTGGATACTAAAGGTTTTGGTACCGAGCAGATTGAGTTGGAATTAAAAGAACTATTCCCCAAACATAAAATAGATAGAATGGACTTGGACACTACACGTGGTAAATATGGTTATCATAAAATTATAGATGCATTTCAATCTCGTGAAATTGATATTTTAGTAGGAACTCAAATGCTTTCAAAAGGCTTGGATTTTGACAATGTTTCCTTAGTTGGTGTTTTAAATGCAGATAATATGCTCAATTTTCCAGATTTTAAAACTCATGAAAAGAGTTTTCAATTGTTGGTACAAGTATCGGGTAGGGCAGGGCGAGCAAAAAAAAGAGGTAAAGTAGCCATACAGACTTTTAATCCATACCATCAAATATTACAGCAGGTTACCACCAATGATTATATTACAATGTACAAAGAACAATTGTACGAACGCCACCAATATAAATACCCACCATTGTTGCGGATGGTAAAAATCACACTAAAGCATAAAGATTATATCAAAGTAAATTCGGGTGCGGATTGGTTGTATAAATCGCTTTACAATACTTTTGGAACTAATATTTTAGGACCAACAAGCCCTGCTGTTTCAAGAATTAGAAACCAACATATTAAAACCATCTTAATAAAGTTACCACAAGATAAGTCAATAGCTCTGTCAAAAGCAGTTATTCAAAAAATTAAAAATAGTTTTCAGTCTATTGCAGATTTTAGATCGATACGGTTTAATGTGGATGTGGATAATTATTAGTCGTTTTGAATAGTCTATGTATATTGATTCTTAAGTGAAACTTTGGTTTAAGTCTTCTTTATCGGTTAAAATCAGTAAACAGATTCATAAATCAAATTTATTCTTTCTCAATCTTTTTATGGGTTTTTAACCATTCTTCACCCGCTTTATCCCTAAAAAAGTCCATCCATACATAATACATTTCATCACCTTCACCTACATCAACCGAATGGCTAGAGCCTAGTGGAATATGCAATACAGAATATTCAGGTAAATTTACTTTGGCATCATCAGCATGAACGATTATATTATTCCCGGCAAGTCCTAAAAACAATTGTTCTAACATACCGTGTTCGTGAGCACCAACATGATCGGGTCCTGGGGCTTTAACGGTGCCCATTGCGATACGCGGAATGTATTTATTCGGTAAAATAGTACGACTTACCGTATTTGGACTTTTAATTGGCTCTGTGTACGCTTCGGTATCTTCAAATTTTGTATAATATACGTTCAGCGTATTTTCTTCAGGAAATGCTGCCAAATCTAGCTTATCTTGCTCTGTTAATTTACTGGAAATTTTAAGAAAATGTAGTGTGTCATTTTTAGTGACATTGATGGAAATATTCTGAATTGAATTTGGTAAAAAAATCGTTTCAGGTACAATATCATAACGCTCTTTATTGGCAACAACATTTCCATTGCCCTTCATAAAAAGGTAAATATATTTAAAACCATCTTCCATCTGTATTTCGTTTACAAATTTTCCAGTTAATGCCACATGGTCAACTTTTATTCCAGGAATTTCATTTTTCAATATCGTTTTAGAATATTCTTGCTGATTTGGTTGTAATTTCATATTGAGATGCTCAATAGGAATTTCTTGTGCACTTGCTGATATACCTGACAATAATATAGATGTAAGAATAAAAAATGTGAATTTCGTTTTCATATTTATTTTATTAATGTAAAATTATTTTATTCAAAATAGAAATAATACTATAAGCCACTAAATTAGTGATTTTTAATTTTTACAATATTCCATTACCGCTTTAAATACTTTTTCACGAATGGGATTTAAATTATAATAGCTTTTGCTTTTTAACAATCCCATATTTTGGCGATTAATCAACAAAATAACAGATATGTTATATTCTGGGACTATCGCAATACTGGTTCCCGTAAACCCTGTATGTCCAAAGCTACCTTTAGGGGCATCTTTGATTATCGCACTGTTAGTATCCATTACCCAACCTAATCCATTGTTATATTCGTCTTGCGTTAAAAATAAGTTTAGGGTCTCTTCAGCTATAAATTGATTTTCCCCATATTTCCCTTTGTATTGCAAAACATCAACTAGTTTTTGTAAATCGTCAACGGTAGAAAATAATCCGGCATGACCAGAAACGCCTTGATTGGCATACCATGCATTTCCATCATTAACTTCTCCTTTTAAAGTGTATTTACGCCAACCATTCCATTGTTCAGGGTTAAGGCTATCGGGTCTAAACCCTAGAGAAGCATCGGTTACCATGCGAGTTTCAAAAGGATTACCATGTGAGGTAGCCGCGATCTTATACTTTGATTCTTTGGTAAGCGGATTGAACAATGTGTGTTTCATTTTTAATGGCTCAAAAATATGTTCTTCCATAAATTTATCTAACGGCTGATTAGATACTGTTTCAATGAGTTGACCTAAGAGCATGAATCCCAAATCACTATAATGTCTGCTTTTTCCAATAGGATATTTTAAAGGAAGCTCAGCAATTATTTTGTAAGTTTCTTTAAGATTGTCGGAATAGTAATAAAACGGATACCATTCAATTAGCCCAGCAGTGTGCGTTAACAAATGCCTAATCGTAATGTTCCTTTTTTCAGGAGTGTCAAATGCTTTAATATAGTCGCAAACAGGATTATCAACTTTTAAAAAGCCTTGATCCACCAATAGCATAATGGCCGTTGTAGTACCTATAACTTTGGTTAGGGAAGCAATATCGTATAGATGATTTGCACTTGTTTTTTCTGGGTTTTCTAATTTTTGTTTGCCAAAATCGTATAATTGTGCATAACCAAAAGCATTTTTATAAAGTGCTGCATCATCTTTTTTTATTAGAATTACAGCTCCAGGAATGTTGAATTGTTCTATTTCGCTTTCCAGAATAGTATTGATTTTTGATATGAGAGTTTCCTTTTTCTCGTCGTTTTGTCCAACAGAAACTTGATTACAAAAAGAAAGTATTACGAAAAAGAGAATTAGCTTTTTTTGCATGGATGTTTATTTTATATCTTGGTTTTTAAATTTTCTTTCTCCCATTCTTTACGTAAATCAGAAGAAATAATACCTTTGCCGTCATGTCTCCAACCAGGTGGTTTGATTAAATAATTAAACCGTCTTCTAAAAGAAGTTTTAGAGTTAAATATATCTTTAAGTAAACTTATCCACTCATGAAAAGCTACATATAGCGGATTAAATGAACTTATATTTTTTACCAATCCGTAAATTGGCTTTTCAACTTCGGGTTCGTGCGTACCAAACCATTTGTCCCATATAATAAATATTCCCGCATGGTTTCTATCTAAATATTGTGGATTGGTAGCATGGTGTACTCTATGATGGGATGGTGTATTAAAAATGGCTTCGAACCAGTTAGGCATTTTTTTGATACGTTCGGTATGAATCCAATATTGATAAATTAGGCTGATGGACATTTGGGCTAAAATCATCACGGGATGGAATCCCAATAATGGCAACCATAACCAGAAAACAAATGTCATAAAACCGCCGGTCCACGACTGTCGTAGTGCTGTACTCAAATTATAGCGTTGTGATGAATGATGAATTACGTGACTAGCCCAAAAAAAACGATTGGTGTGACTAATTCTGTGCATCCAATAATAGGAGAAATCTTCGGCAAATAAAATCAAGACCCAAGCCCACCAGGTAAATGGAATGGTAAATAATCTAAAATTATTGTAGATAAAAATAAAAGCCGCAAAGACCAAAACCTTACTGATTAGTCCCAAAGCAACATTGCCCAATCCCATAGTAATTGAGGTAATGGCATCTTTAGTTTCGTAACTATTTGTTTTTTCACGGGCATCGACAATTACTTCAATTAACAATGTAATTGCAAAAAACGGAATGGCGTAATGGATTAAGTTAGGAATTTCTGGTATTTCCATGGCTTTTTGAAAGGTCATAACCAAAAGTAATGAAAATAGTTAAATAAATTATGGCATTTTCTTGTCTAGCTGGTGAGCTTTTAAGACTTGTTTCAGGTTTTTTTGCCACGAATTCACTAATATAAGGTTTGTGTTAAAAGAATAATTATCACAAATAAAAATCTTTTGATTTTTTAAAATTAGTGTAAATTTTTCCTGTCATAATAAAAAATTGATTCGTGAATTTGTGGCTTTTCAGCATGTGATTTTTAGTAAAGGTATATCAATAAAACTTCACCAATGTAATAATTAAAATACAAAGAAAAAATACAGGAAAATAAGACGCCTGAAAAAGTTGATTTTCGTTATAATCAAATATTGGTGCTTTGTTTTTGGCGTAGGTAATTAGGTTCCAAGTGGAAAGCATAATCATAATATAAGTTACAAAATAAAAGTATTCCATATATATCAAATCGGCAGTAATTATTTCCCTTCTCATGTCTATGTGCGAGAATATCAATACAAAGAAAAAAGCGGCCATGCCTTCAATAATTCCCTGACGTTCATTGGTTTTTACACTAGCAATAATTAGAATGAACATCATTACCAGTACTACAAAAATGGGTATTAAATAAGTAACGAAAGTATTGAGCAAAATGCGTCTTAAATCAATGTTGTAATGAAGTACAGGAACATCTTCAAAAAGTGTTTTTGAACCAAAACCAAAATCGGTGTCATAAGATTCTACCGAGTAGTTAAAGTAACTTTTCATAATATTATTTCCAGAAACCTTTACATTTTCATTGAGACCAGGTTTTTTTGTAGGATTGGTAAACTCGTAGCTTGCTAAATCTGGTGTAAAAATCAAATTATCCTCATTGTTAATAGGTACGATTTCAATATTGATATGCCGCTTGTCAAAAGGAAAATTTTGATAGTTAAGATATTGTTGTAGTGTTACCCTAAAATCCCAACCAATTAAAAGGTAATCTTCGCTGCCCGAAACACCATCTATTTTTTTACGGTACATTTCTTCGATATAAGAAGCCTCGGCAAAGGGCGAGGTCTGTGGTAAACGAAAGCCTTCTTCTACTTTATCGACTAGATCGATAGGATATTTTTGCCAAATAGCCCCAGAAACATTTACATTATAACTGTTTTCAAAGGCCATACGCTGTATAAAAATTCCTGTAGGAATTGTAATATTTTTTGGAAGTTTTAATTTATCGCGACGTGTTTGTTGCTGGTTTACAAAACTTCCTAAACTGGCCATGTCCGATATTGCCGGGCTCTCATCTGTATTAATTCTGCGACTTCCGGTATGTTCTAAATAACCAATCAATAAAATATTAAAAATCAATAAAACGGTGGCCAGAATGCTGAGTTGCCAAATTTCTTGACGGTCTAAATAATCCTTGTTAAAATAAATGGCAATTATTATCAGTAAAAAAGCGGATATAAGCAGTGCCAATTTAATATAGCGATGGTTTAGGGCAGATTTACTGTCCAAAAGTTCGTTTTTAGAGAACGACAGACCGATTCCCCATCCATTTGATGGGATTTTATCATAAAAAAACAGCTCGGTATCCTCACCATTTGAAGCCACAAATTCCACATTTCCTGAATCACCTTTTAACAAGCCTTCATAGGCGGATTTTAGTATTTTATTATCTAGTGAATCGCTTATGGTTTTTAGGTTGGTTGTGCCAATGTAATCGTTAATAGGGTGTGATAAGTAAGTACCTTTTTCTGAAGTAATTATGCCGTAACCAGTTTTTCCTAAACTCAGTGAAAGTATTAGGTTTTTAAATCCACTAGTTACAAAACTCATGGTAATTGTACCTTTTACTTGCCCTTTTTTAGGGCCAGAAGTAAAATAGAACGGAATACCATAATCTATATACCAATCTTTTGCTGCTTGAGCATAATAAGGTTCTACCCATTTGGCACCGTTATCCCTAACATTGGTGTACCAATCCGTCCCCTCAATGGAAGCATCTGAATAATTATAACTGTCACCAACTTCGATTATACTGTCCGTTCCTTTGTTAAAATAAGGACAATAGAGTTTGGTGTCCTCTGAAAAGGCATAAGGTTCGTAACATGCGGTAATACCTTGTAAAGCCGGTATTTTTAGAGAAGATTTTTTAATAATTTCTTCTACTTGTTTGGGCGTATAGTTATTTGCTCCAAAGTCATTCGCTAGTTTTTGTCCTTCGTTTACAATTTCTGTTAATATAGTATCTACCTGTTCTTTAAGGGAATTCATAGTAGTCAACCCTTTTTCCTGAACTATTTTATTTCGTTTTTTATTAAATGAGTACAATTCATAGGCGTGATAAGCCAATGCTATAAATAAAAGTAACGCTATTAGATAAAGAATTTTTTTAATCATAATTAATAATAGATTCCAATATTTATATTAAAACGATGGTGCCAATCTCCCGTTAAATCCCCTGAAGTTAAGGCATTTGTAGCATTAGGCGTTAACCAAGGATGATTTTTACCACTAGCATAATCTATGTAAATGTACAATGGTTTTATGGAAACCAAAGCACCGAGTATATTCATTTGTGTATTTTCCCAATTATTAATAGCCTTATCCATAAATGAATAATCATTGTACAATTGGATAGATTGAAACAAGCCTTTATCGATGGGAATGGTGTATGCCAACCCCACTGAATAAATATTTGCTTTTGTAGCTGTATTATATGGGAAATTATAAGCTGCCATTTCAATTTCATCTCTACTTTCACCTAAAGCATTTTTTGGTTTATTGTTGTAATACCATTTCTGATTTAAAAATACTCAAAAAATGTTTTAGTGTATAATTGATAACTGGTGATAGATTTTATAAGTTCAGGAGTTAGTTGGTTTACCATCTCAGTAATTTTATCTTGTAGCGTTTTCACCTCTTTGAACAGTTTCATTGCAGTTTTGTTTTTCATCCACTGCCAGACTTTTTCGGCAGGGTTTAACTCTGGTGTATATGGAGGTATTCTTATGAGTTTTATATTTTTTGGGATTGTAA